>NZ_FNOY01000014.1 GCF_900107165.1 Nitrosomonas halophila | reverse complement strand
GACTTAAAAAAACGCTACTGGGGGCGCCATTTTTGGGCGCGAGGATACTTTTGTGTAACATCAGGAGAACTGACAGAAGAAATGATTCAAAACTATTTGGAGCATCATTTTGAACCTAAAGGTGATGATAATTTCAGAACCGAAAGCTAAACGGGTCTTAAGACCCGTATCCTGACTTTAGTCATTGTCACTAACCCACCAGCTTTAGCTGGTGGCTGTTTAGTCTGCTTGTGCCGCGAGAAAGCCACTCTGCACGATCGCCTATTTCTGCATTAAGGACAGATAGATCGTGCGGTAGGCTGAGGCGCTGGCTTGCCAGCTAAAGTCCTTGCGCATTCCATTTCTTTGCAGACTCCGCCATAACCGCCGGTTGTGAAAAGCCCTGGCCACGCGCTTGATCCCGGTCAGGAATGCGTCAGCCGTCATTTCGTGGAAATAAAAACCGCTGGCGCGATCATTCGCCAGGGTTTTGGGCGTTAGATCGACCACCGTATCAAGCAGTCCTCCTGTGGCATGTACCAGCGGAGGTGTACCATAACGCTGACTGTACATTTGGTTCAGTCCGCATGGCTCAAAGCGGGAGGGCATCAAAAAGCAGTCAGCTCCGGCCTCGATCAGATGGGACAGGGCTTCATCATGCCCGATGCGGACCGCTATCTGAGTGGGAAAGGCTTGTTCCAGCGCGGCCAGCTGTTTTTCCAACACGGGATCGCCGCTTCCCAATAGTACCAGTTGGGCGGGGAGCTCTGTCAGCATGGGCGCCACCTGCAGCATGAGGTCGTACCCTTTCTGGTGGCTGAGACGGCTGATCGCGGCAAATAAAGGAATGGCTTCGTTCTTTTCCAGTCCCATGGTCTGTTGCAGAGCGAGCTTGTTGACGGTTTTTGCCGCCAAGGTCTTGCTGGTGTATTTCTTAGCGATATAGGAATCAGTAGTGGGATTCCAGACCGTGGTATCGATACCGTTGATGATGCCGCTGAGATCATCCCTGCGTTCGGCCAATAACCCCTGTAGGCCAAATCCGAGTGCTTCATGCTGAATTTCGCGCGCATAGCTGGGGCTGACGGTCGTGATGCGGTCTGCGTAATAAATCCCGGCCTTGATAAACGACATATTGCCGTAGTACTCCACACCATGCACATCGTAACTTTCGGTGGGCAGCCCCAGTCGCGTCACTTCTGCGGGCGGAAAACAACCCTGGAAGGCCATATTATGCAGGGTGATCAGACTCGCTGCTTTTTGCTGCGGGTGAAAGTGCAGATAAGCTGGCACCAAACCACTTTGCCAATCGTTGCAGTGAGCGATATCCGGCCGCCACTCCAACGGGCTGGCATCGCTGGCCAGGAGGGCGCCGATCCTGGAGAGCAGCCCGAAACGCAGCGCGTTATCCGGCCAGTCACGACCGGTGTCATCCACATAAGGCCCACCACGGCGCTGATAAAGGCTAGGGCAGTCGATGATATAGGCAGGCACATGGCCGCCTTCATGCACTTGCAATTTGCTGGCCAACAGGGCGGCTGCCGGGAAATGTGGCGAAAGATCGAATGTTGCAAGCTTGCGCTTATATTTAAGCGCCGACAATACTGAAGGGTAGCCGGGCAGCAGCAGTCGCACATCCACTTTTAAATCGCGCAATGCGAGGGGCAGCGCAGCGCTCACATCACCGAGGCCCCCAGTTTTGCATAAAGGGAAGACCTCCGGCGTAATGAATAGTACACGGGGTCTTTGACGGGAATGGGAGGAAGACACGGACATATACTATTGAACTGGAATTGATTTATAGGGGGAAAGTATTATTGTTGCATTCTAAAAAAATTGATCAGACCATTGGTTGATGCGTCATGCGATGTGACGGGTTGATCGAGAGCCAATTCAGCAAGAATCTTGCCGGCCAGCTGCTTGCCGAGTTCTACACCCCACTGATCAAACGGATTGATGTTCCAAATGACGCTTTGTACAAACACCTTGTGTTCATAGAGCGCAATCAATGCCCCCAGCGTTGCGGGATCCAGCTTTCTGAACAAAATCGAAGTCGAGGCTCGATTGCCCGGAAAGATCCGGTGCGGCAACAAGCTTTCCAAAGCCTCGGGTGGTATGCCCTGAGCGGTTAATTCGGATCGTACCTCTTGCGCATTCTTGCCCCGCATGAGCGCCTCGGTCTGTGCAAAGAAGTTTGCCAATAGGATCGGCTGATGTGCCGGAAAAGTGTGCTGGCACAGACAAGGCGCCAGAAAGTCGGCTGTGAATGTTTGCGTCCCTTGATGCAGCAATTGATAGAAAGCATGTTGACCGTTGGTGCCCGGTTCGCCCCATACTACCACCCCCGTGCTGTAATCGACCGTTTCCCCGTTTCGGGTGACGCGCTTGCCGCAGCTTTCCATTTCCAGCTGTTGCAGATAGGCCGGGAAGCGCTGCAGGGATTGATCGTAAGGCAGGATCGCATGACTGGTGGCGTGATGGAAATTGATCTGCCAGATGCCAACCAACCCCAGCAGGACAGGGAGATTACGTTCCAAGGGTGCGCTTAGGAAATGATGATCCATTTCCCGTGCGCCAGTCAATAGTGCGTGGAAATTTTCCATGCCAACGGCTAGTGCAATGGGTAAACCGATTGCTGACCATAGAGAATATCGGCCGCCGACCCAGTCCCAGAATTCAAACATGTTGTCGAGGGCGATCCCGAAGCGGGCTACCGCATCACTGTTGGTGGAGACTGCAACGAAATGCCGAGCGATATCCCGCTCGCTGCCGCCTCCAGCCAGGAACCATGCGCGTGCGGATTGTGCGTTGGTCAGTGTCTCCTGGGTCGTGAAAGTCTTGGAGGCGATGATGAACAGCGTTGTTGCCGGATTGAGGCCTTGCAAGGTCTGTGCAAGATGCGCGCCATCGACATTGGAAACGAAATGGATCCGCAATGCGGGTGAGCAATAGGGATGCAGGGCTTCCACTGCCATGGCAGGTCCCAGATCGGAGCCGCCGATTCCAATATTGATGACATCGGAAATGGGCAATCCGCTGTAACCCTGATGGGAGCCGCTGCGAACCGCTGTGACGAATCGTGCCATTCGTTGGAGGACATGTTTGACCTCGGGCATGACGTCTACGCCATCCACATAGACGGGTGAGTCGGCACGCAATGCCATGTGCAAGGCTGCCCGGTTCTCGGTGCTATTGATTTTTTGACCATTGGCCATGCGCTGCATCCACTCTTCCAGGCGTTGCTGGCGCGCGAGTGCGAGCAACAAGTGAATGGTTGTCTCGTCAACCGGCTGTTTGCTGTAGTCCAGCAAAATATCCTTGAATTGCAGAGAGAATTTGTCGAAGCGCTGTGGATTTTCGGCAAATAGCGTGTGCAGTTGCCGACCCGCCATGGCCTGCTGATGTGCAGCCAGGGCCAGCCATGCTGTCGATTGGGTCAGTTTGGACATGTCTTTTCGAGATAGAAAATTGTTATCAGAGTCGCTCAAAAACTGCGGCAATGCCTTGTCCGCCGCCAATGCACAAAGTGACCAAGGCGTAGCGTCCGCCACGGCGCCTCAGCTCAAAAATGGCCTTGATCGCCAGGATACAGCCGGTAGCGCCGACCGGGTGCCCCAATGCCACCGCCCCCCCATTCGGGTTGGTCTTGTCCAAATCGAAATCGAGCGCCTGCGCGACTGCGCAGGCTTGAACGGCAAAGGCTTCGTTGGATTCGATCACATCCATGTCGGCCAATTTGAGCCCGGCACGGTTCAGTACTCGTTCGACAGCAGGCACCGGTCCCATGCCCATGTAACGAGGGTCCACGCCGGCATGCGCATAGGCAGCCAGACGGGCAATCGGTTCCAGATTCTGTTGACGCGCCCAGTTTGCTTCCGCCAGCACCAACGCAGCGGCACCATCGTTGATGCCGGAGGCATTGCCAGCCGTGACTGTGCCATGCTCCTGGAAAACAGGCTCCAGCCTGCCCAGGGACTCCATGCTTACGTTATCACGGGGATGTTCGTCCACTTCGAACAACTTGACCCCTTTGCGCGCAGATACTTCGATGGGTACGATTTGTTCGCGGAAATAACCGTTTTCGATAGCATGTATGGCGCGTCGGTGGCTTTCGAGTGCAAACCGATCCTGCTGCGCGCGGGTGATGCCCCATTTCTGGGCGATATTCTCGGCGGTCGTGCCCATATGAACACGATCGAACGGATCCGTCAATGCACCCACCATCAGATCAACCGCTGTGCTGTCCCGCATGCGCTGCCCCCAGCGCAGCGTGGGCAGAAGATACCCGCCTCGGCTCATCGATTCTGCGCCTGCAGCCACCGATGCCTGTGTGTCACCCAACAGAATGGCCTGGGCGGCAGAAATAATTGCCTGCAAACCGCTGCCACAGACACGGTTCAGGGTCAGCGCAGCGATCGACTGTGGCAGGCCCGCTTCGAGGGCGGCGACGCGTCCCAAATACATATCGCGTGCTTCGGTGGGAATGACATGGCCCGCGACCAGATGGCCGATGGCTGCTCTCTCGATTCCGGCCCGGGCAACCGCCTCCATCACCACCCGGCTGGCAAGGGTGGCGGGCGCCAAGTCTTTGAGCGTCCCGCCATAACTGCCGATGGCGGTTCTGGCGCCGCTCAGGACGACAACTTCTCGCATAGTCGAGGTTTATAGCACGTAGCGAGCCAGATCCTCGCTTTGCGAGAGTTCTCCAAGACGTTGGTCGACATAAGCTGCATCGATAACCAGGGTGGTGCCACTGTGCCGAGTTGCATTGAATGACATTTCTTCCAGCAGTTTTTCCATGACAGTGTGTAATCTGCGCGCGCCAATATTCTCGGTTTTCTCGTTGACCAGGGAAGCGATCTCGGCCAGGCGCTTGATCGCGTCTTCTGAAAATTTCAGTTCTATGCCTTCGGTCTTGAGCAATGCCTGATATTGGCGGATGAGGCAGGCATCGGTATTGGTGAGAATTTGCTCGAAATCCTTGGCGCTGAGACTGTCCAGTTCCACCCGGATCGGGAAGCGCCCTTGCAATTCAGGAACGAGATCGGAGGGTTTGGTTAGATGAAAGGCGCCACTCGCAATGAACAGAATATGATCGGTGCGGATCATGCCATATTTTGTGGAGATCGTGGTGCCTTCCACCAAAGGAAGTAAATCCCGTTGCACGCCCTGGCGCGAGATATCGGAACCGGAGGTATCCGAGCGGCTGGTGATCTTGTCGATTTCATCAAGAAAGACGATCCCGTTCTGCTCAACATTCTGGGTGGCGCGCAGCTTTAATTCCTCATCGTTGACGAGACGGGAGGCTTCTTCCTCGGTAAGCAGTTTCTTGGCTTCCCGGATGCTGAGCCGACGCGTTTTCTTCTTGCTCGTACCCATGTTCTGGAACATGCTCTGGATCTGGGAAGTCAGTTCCTCCATGCCAGGCGGGGCGAATATTTCCATGCTGGCTTGTGTCATGGCAACTTCAATATCGATTTCCTTGTCATCCAGATCGCCCTCGCGCAATTTTTTGCGAAACTTCTGCCGGGTTGCACTGCTTTCTTCATGCTGATCCGAGCGGAAGTCCTGGTCGCGCGCAGGCGGTAACAATGCATCGAGAATTCGTTCTTCCGCGCGATCTTCCGCCAATGGCCGGTTCTTCCTGATTTCGCGTTCGCGTCCCTGTTTGATGGCGGATTCCACCAAATCACGAATGATGGAATCGACATCGCGTCCGACATAGCCGACTTCGGTAAATTTGGTGGCTTCGATCTTGATGAAGGGTGCATCGGCCAGTTTCGCCAGCCGTCTGGCGATTTCGGTTTTGCCGACACCGGTTGGGCCGATCATCAAAATATTTTTGGGTGTGATTTCCTGGCGTAGCGGTTCGTCTACCTGCTGTCTGCGCCAGCGGTTGCGCAGAGCAATGGCGACAGCACGCTTGGCTGTCTCTTGGCCGATGATATGTTTGTCCAATTCATGGACGATTTCCTGTGGGGTCATGTGTGACATGATGAATTTTCCTGGCTGTGGGTTATTGTTGGTGTCAGTCAAGCTGCTCGATGACATGCGCCTGATTGGTGTAGATGCAAATATCCCCAGCAATGGTCAGTGCTTTGGCGACGATTTCCTGAGCGCTCAAATCGGTATTCTCCAGTAGCGCGCGGGCGGCAGCCTGCGCATAGGCGCCGCCACTGCCGATTGCTGCCAGGCTTTGCTCGGGTTCGATGACATCGCCGGCACCGGTGATAATCAGCGTCGCTTCGTGATCGGCGACGACAAGCATGGCTTCCAGACGGCGTAAGATACGGTCAGTGCGCCAGTCTTTGGCGAGTTCGACCGCAGACCGCATCAGATGGCCCTGATGTTTTTCCAGCTTACCTTCGAAACGTTCGAACAGGGTGAATGCATCTGCTGTCCCCCCCGCGAATCCCGCCAGAATTTTTTCATGGTATAACCTGCGTACCTTGCGTGCACTGGCTTTGGCTACTACCGCACCAAGTGTCACTTGGCCATCACCGCCCAGCGCTACCTGTCGACCGCGCCGTACTGATACTATCGTGGTCATAAATGTTTACCCGTTTATAGCAAAAACGAGAATTATAGCGCCGTTTTGTGAATAGCAGGTGGGACAGAGAGCGATGGCAGCCAATTGTGCTCACCAACTGAATCTGTGAATCCCGGGGAAATACGGCCAGGCCACGTGTTGCGTAAGGCGAGACGGCTTGGTCCGATAAAATGAAAATTAGGAGTGAATGTGATTGTCTATGCGACAAGCGTTGCAGGCGCAATCAAGTTATTTATTGACGAGCCCTAACGAATGGAATTGACAATCTCTGCGCCGTATTTTCCTTGTGCCAATTCTCGTAAGGCAATAACGGTTGGTTTGTCACGCTCCGTATCGACCATCGGCGTGGAGCCGACCGAGATTTGTCGGGCCCGTGCAGTCGCTGCCAGCGTCATGTTAAAGCGGTTGGGGATCCTTTTCAGACAATCATCAACAGTAATACGTGCCATGGTGAATAAAACTCCAGATTGACAAGCTTTTAGAAAATACCAAATCAAGCGAATTGTGCAATTAACTTGCGCTGACTGATCAGCTGGCGCATCGTTTTCAAGCGTTCTGCGCGCATGATACAGGCGACTTCCTGCACGGCTTGATCCAGTTTGTGGTTAACGACCACATAATCGAATTTGTTTAAATGGCCGACTTCATCGCGTGCTGCCGATAGGCGGCGCTCAATGATCCTGTTTTCATCCAGGCCGCGCTGTCTCAGGCGCCGCTCGAGAATTTCCAGCGACGGCGGCAGGATGAAAATCGATGTCGATTGTGGATAGAGCTGGCGTACTTGCTGGGCGCCCTGGCAGTCTATTTCCAGCAATACATCCTGTCCTGCTGCCATGGTTTCCTCAATCCAACGCCGGGATGTACCATAAAAATTGCCGTAAACTTCGGCGCTTTCCAAAAATTCCCCATCCGCGAGCATTTCCCTGAATAGGGTCTGGTCGACAAATACATAATCGCGGCCGTTCACTTCATTCTCTCTGGGTAGACGCGTCGTATAGGAAATTGACAGGCTCACCGTAACATCAGTCTGGAGAAGACCATGGACGACGCTGGTTTTACCCGCGCCGGATGGCGCGCTGATCACGAATAAACAACTCATTTGATTATTATATTGGATTTTGGATGAACCATGACAGGGAAATTCCGTATCAGCGCGTACCCCAGCAATCAGCCATGTTGAAGGCCGTGTTTCTCAAAATAACGCTGGTGATAATTCTCCGCTGGATAGAACTGGCTGGCAGGGAGAATTTCGGTGACGATGGGATCCGGCCAGCGCCCGCTTTGCTGAGCTTGCGCCCGGGATCGTTGAGCTGCCGTTTCCTGATCAGCCGTGAAGAAATAAATGGCGGATCGATACTGGGAGCCGATGTCTGGACCCTGTCTGTTGAGAGTAGTTGGGTCGTGGCAGTTCCAGAATACTTCGAGCAATTCTTCCAGGGATACGGTCATTGAATCGTATGTGATCCGTACGACTTCGGCATGCCCTGTTGTGCCGCTGCAAACAGCCCGATAGTCAGGATTGGGGGCATGTCCGCCAGCATAGCCACAGATTGCATCGGTGACACCTGGCACGCGCCGAAACACGGCTTCCACACCCCAAAAACAGCCTGCGCCCAATATGATATGTTCGGTGGTCATCGATCAATCTTTACGACGTGAAGATAGGTTTGTCAGCGAAGTATTTTTAAGTTTTATGACTCCGAACTGTTTGCAGTTTCAGTTGCCGTACATGCAATGCATTCTACACGTATACAACCGCAACAATCATTATGCAAGGTGCAAAGGGTGCGTTGATGCCTCATAAAGCTGACCAGGGGTGATCCTGAGCTGCAATATTCCCTGCCGAGAATGGGTAGAGGCATATAAAAAGCCGATACGTATACGGTATCGGCCTGGTTTCATGCGCAATAAATCAGCTTATTTGAGCGACAAAATCCATTCTGCCAGAACTTTGGCATTCTCTTCGCTGACATTGACATTGGGTGGCATTGGGATTTGGCCCCAAACGCCGCTGCTACCATTCTTGATTTTTCCTGCCAGTTTGTCCGCCGCACCTTCTTCGCCAGCATATTTAGCTGCGATGTCTTTCAGTGCAGGACCGACGGTTTTGATGTCCATTTGGTGACAAGCGGTACAATTGCTTTTTTTCGCCAGTTCGGCATCTGCCTGAGCGAAACCTGCCACTAACAGAGCTGAAGCGGCGAAAGTACCTAACCAAGCTGTTTTCATCATGTTTTTCCTTTTTTGAATGATAAAGGGGCCACTATTTTACCCCGAACCTTGCAGACTTGCAGTAATTCCTTTAATTCATGGATCGCTGGCAGGCAGCGCCTGCCAGTACATACCCAGGCATTGACTGTTCCATCCGGGGAAGGCTGCTTTCTCAGACACTCGGGCAATCCGGAAAGTTCCAGCGGTAGCGCAATCGGCAGTGTTGTCAGAGAGTAGGGAATCAGTGCCGGCAGCCATGTTTGCAAAGCCGTTTTATCTCCGCGCAGTATCACCCATGGCACGGGTTCCAGGTGTTCTTCCAACGCCATCAGCAAGCTGCAATGGGTGTGTGCATGTTGCGTTAGGGTTGTGGAGAACACATCGAGGACGCGCTCGGCTGACGCAAGATAGCGCGGCGCATTCAGTAAATGCCCCAGCCGCTGCAGCGCGATTGCCGCAATCCCGTTGCCGGCGGGAATCGCATCGTCATGGCCGGTTTTAGGGCGGTGGATGAGTGCTTCATGGTCCTGACTGGTAAAGAAAAAACCACCCGCAGTGGGGTCTTCAAACTGGTTCAATAGCACTTCTGCCAATTCAATGGCGAAATCCAGGTCGCTCTGCCGGAATTCAACCTGGATGAGGGTCAGCAAACCATCCAGCAAAAAGGCGTAATCATCCAGATAGGCATTCAGGTGTGCTTTGCCAGCTTTATGGCTGGCAAGCAGGCGGCCATTTTTCCACAAGTTGGCATGGATGAAATCCATGGCCCGCATCGCTGAAGATACCCAGTCGGGACGCTCGAATACCTGGCCAGCACGCGCCATGCCCTTGATCATCAGGGCATTCCAGCTGGTCAGGATCTTTTCGTCACACCCGGGCCGGGTGCGGTCGTTGCGCCTGTTCAGTAATTTCTGGCGCGCTGCTGCAATCTGCCGTTGCACAGTTTGCGCATCGATGGCGTTGCGCATGGCAACGACTGGCACCGGTTGCGCGACCTCCAGATGCCAGTACTCGTCCTCAAAATTGGGAGGGCGATCCAGGCCGTAGTAGGGCGCCATCACTGCGTACTCGTCGGGTGACAGCATGGCTTCGATCTCTTGCTGACTCCAGAGGTAGTATTTGCCTTCTGCATGCTCCGAATCAGCGTCGAGTGAGGAATAATAACCATGACTCTGGTCTGTCCCCGGTTGCATCTCGCGCAACGCCCAGGCGATGGTTTCCTCCACGATACACTGGAACAGCGGGTTTCCGGTGACCAGCCATGCTTCTGTGTAGAGCTGGATCAGCAACGCATTGTCATACAGCATTTTCTCGAAATGCGGAATACGCCAATAACGATCCGTGCTATAGCGGTAGAATCCGCCGCCGAGTTGGTCGTAGAGACCGCCAGTGGCCATTTTTTCCAGGGTGTGGGTGACAACGTGCAAAGCCTCTTCATTATCCTCAAGTGCAGCGCGACGCAGGCAAAACTGCAGCTCGAGCGGATGCAGAAATTTGGGAGCATCGCCAAAGCCGCCATGGGTTGCATCGAAAAGATGGCGTAACTGCCGCCACGCCTGTTCAATCGGTTCCCGGGATAATAGTGAGGCACTCGCGCTTTTTGCTGGCAGCGATTGTGCAAATAGCTTCAGCAATTCAGCATTCTGTTGCGCGATATCGGGTTTGCGGTCGCGGTAGACTGCTGCCACTTTTGGCAACAGTTCCAAAAAGCCGGGCATGCCATAACGCGCCGTTTTGGGGAAATAAGTGCCGCCAAAGAAGGGTTTTTGCTCAGGCGTCAGAAACATGGTTAGTGGCCAGCCGCCTGAACGGTGATTCAGCATGTAATGTGCATTCTGATAAATCTGGTCAAGATCGGGGCGCTCTTCCCGGTCAACTTTGATATTGACAAAATGCCGATTCATGATGGCCGCCACTGCCGGATCTTCGAACGATTCCTGGGCCATGACATGGCACCAATGGCACGCGGAGTAGCCAATCGAAAGCAAGATCGGCTTGTCCTGAACGTGTGCCATGTTCAATGCCACATCGTCCCAGGGATGCCAATCCACTGGGTTGTCCGCATGCTGTAACAGGTAGGGACTGGTTTCCGCAATGAGGCGATTGGGCATTGAAAGACCGTTCGGTGGCGATTAATCGGTTACCGCACCGCGGCTGGCCGAAGACACCAGTTTGGCATATTTTGCCAGTACGCCGCGCGTATAGCGTGGGGCAGGCGGTTGCCAAGTGGTGCGGCGGTGCACCAGTTCCTCTTCGGTTACGTTGAGTTGCAGCAAGCGCTGGTGGGCGTCAATCGTGATCGAGTCGCCTTCTTCTACCAATCCGATCACACCGCCTGCAAACGCTTCCGGTGCGACATGGCCCACTACCATGCCATAGGTGCCCCCGGAGAAACGTCCATCGGTAATCAGTCCGACAGAATCACCCAGTCCTTCGCCGATCAATGCCGAGGTGGGGGAGAGCATTTCCCGCATCCCTGGCCCCCCTTGTGGGCCTTCGTAACGAATGACGACAACATCACCGGGCTGAATTTTGCGCTCCAGGATTGCTGCCATGCAGGCTTCTTCGGAATTGAATACGCGGGCGGGGCCGGTAATGACCGGGTTTTTGATACCGGATATCTTGGCAACCGAGCCCTCCGGAGAGAGATTGCCTTTCAGGATCGCCAGATGACCCTGGGCGTAGACCGGATGGTCCCATGGCCGGATGACATCCTGATCGGGGCGGGGCTGAGTCGGAATATCCTGGAGGGTTTCCGCCACCGTCTGCCCGCTGATGGTCAGGCAGTCGCCATGCAACAAGTCATGGTCGAGCAGCATTTTCATGACTTGCGGAATGCCGCCCGCCTGGTGCAGATCGGTTGTGACATAGCGGCCCGATGGCTTTAGGTCGCACAATACTGGCACGCGCGCACGGATCGCTTCGAAATCATCGATGCAGAAGTCGACTTCTGCCGCATGGGCAATGGCCAGCAGATGCAAGACGGCATTGGTCGACCCGCCTACCGCCATGACCACTGATACGGCATTTTCTAATGCCTTGCGGGTAATGAGATCGCGAGGCAGAATCTGTTTCTTGATCGCCTCCACCAGCGCTTCTGCCGAGCGCGCGGCACTGATCCGTTTCTCTTCGTCCTCGGCCGCCATCGTGGACGAATGGGGCAGACTCAATCCCATTGCCTCGATCGCGGATGACATTGTGTTGGCGGTATACATGCCGCCGCAGGAACCCGCACCCGGGCAGGCATGGCGTTCAACTTCCAGCAATTCCTGTTCATCGATCCTGTGAGCCGTATATTGGCCGACCGCCTCGAAGGCGCTGACTATCGTCAAATCGCGGCCACGGTAATGGCCGGGTTTGATGGTGCCACCATAGACGAAAATGGCCGGCACATTCATTCTGGCCAGCGCAATCACGGCGCCCGGCATGTTTTTGTCGCAGCCACCGATAGCGATCACCCCATCCATGCTCTCCGCCTGCACTGCGGTTTCGATTGAATCGGCAATCACTTCGCGTGAAACGAGTGAGTATTTCATGCCCTCGGTGCCCATGGAGATGCCGTCCGATACCGTAATCGTGCCGAATATTTGCGGCATGGCGCCGGAAGTCTTGAGTGCATGTTCCGCACATTGGGTGAGGGTGTCCAATCCCATGTTGCATGGCGTGATGGTGGAGAATCCATTGGCAATTCCAACGATCGGTTTGTCGAAATCGCCATCTCCGAACCCAACCGCGCGCAACATGGCGCGGTTGGGGGTGCGTTTGGCGCCCTGGGTGATGGCCTGGCTACGTCGATTATCTGGCATAATGGTTCCTTAAATATGTTCACGATTCAAACTGGATGGCTACTGCGGTCAGCAAGCGATGCCGTATAATGGCTATTTTACCGTAAGTCAGGCCGCTACCTATGCTCGTTCACCCACAATTTGACCCGATTGCGCTTTCCATCGGTCCGCTGGCCATTCGCTGGTATGGGCTGATGTATCTGCTTGGCTTCCTGCTGTTCATCTTGCTCGGGCGCTACCGCATCAAGCAACGGCCCGGCAGTATTTTCACTCGAGAAATACTCGACGATACGTTGTTCTATGGCGTGCTCGGCGTCATCATTGGCGGTCGGCTAGGCCATGTCCTGTTTTATCAACCGGACTATTACCTGCAGCATCTCCTGGAAATTTTCTTTATTTGGCAAGGCGGGATGTCTTTCCATGGCGGTTTTCTCGGTGTCGTCGTGGCGATGATCTGGCTGGCACGAAAATACCAGTTGTCCTGGCTGTCGATTACTGATTTCATCGCGCCTCTGATTCCGCCTGGTCTGGGTGCGGGTCGGATAGGCAATTTCATCAATGGCGAATTGTGGGGACGTCCTACCGACGTGCCTTGGGGAATGATATTTCCGCATGTGGATAATTTGCCGCGCCATCCCTCACAATTATATGAATTCGCCCTGGAGGGTCTGGCCCTGTTCATACTGGTCTGGGTTTACTCCGCCAAACCAAGGCCATTGGGTGCCGTTTCTGGCGTGTTCCTCATCGGCTATGGTGTGTTTCGTTCGTTCGTCGAATTTTGCCGCGAACCGGATGATGGATTCCTAGGCATCATGACTTTGGGTATCAGCATGGGACAATGGCTGTCGTTGCCGATGATTATTGCGGGTGCGGCGCTATTGGTCTGGTCTTATCGTCATGGTGGCCGATCGAGCCACATGTAGGAGGCGAGTAGCTTTAAAGCTTGGATGGTGGCCGGCCGTGATCCGTCACATCTTGGAATAAAATACCGATGTCTTTCAACCCATCAACCAGGACCGACGATACTTGGTATCGACTTGTCGTTCAGGGCGAGTGCACTTGTGTACAGCTTGCCGGCAGTTACACTTTGATGACGCTGGACCGCTCGCTGCCAGGATTGGCGCGTGAATTGACGCGCCTGGCTGCACAATCCGGTGTGCACTGGGATCTGACAGGCATCCAGCAAATGGATTATGCCGGGGCGGCGATGCTTTGGCAGGCTTGGGGCGGGCAGCGTCCGGCGTATTTGTCATTGCGGCCCGAGCAGGAAAAAATGTTCATGCGCCTGGAAAAGGCTGCGCCTTTGCCGGCATCACCCCATTCCAGCGCATTTCTGCCAATTACCATGCTTGGCAGGCGGTTGTTTCTGTTTCTGAGTCATGTGGCCGGTATCATTGCCTTGTCCGGTCAGGTCGCGCTGGATATGCTGTACTTGATCGCGCATCCCGGCAAGATTCCGATGCGCGAAATTTCCGCCAACCTGTTTCGTACCGGTGCGCAAGCGCTGGGTATTACGGCGATAGTCGGATTTTTGATCGGCATCGTGCTGAGCTATCTCTCTTCGGAACAGCTCCATATGTTCGGGGCGGATATTTTTATCGTCAATATTCTCGGCATGAGCATCATTCGTGAACTCGGTCCGATGCTGGCGGCCATATTAGTGGCTGGCCGTTCGGGCTCTTCCATGACTGCTCAGCTTGGCGTCATGCGGGTGACCGAGGAGCTGGACGCCCTGACCGTGATGGGCATTCCCTATAGTTTGCGGTTGATTCTGCCGAAAATCATCGGTCTGGGCATCGCTTTGCCGCTGATTGTCGTCTGGACCAGCGCCATTGCGCTGCTGGGCGGCATCATGGCTGCAGACCTGCAGATAGGATTGAGTTTTCATTATGCATTGACCCGCCTACCGGACGCTGTGCCGGTTGTCAATTTGTGGCTGGCTCTGGGCAAGGGCCTGGTCTGCGGCATGACTATTGCGCTGATCGCCTGTCATTTTGGTTTGCGTATCAAGCCGAATACTGAAAGCCTGGGGGAGGGTACGACCAATTCGGTGGTTGTTTCGATTACTGCCGTGATCATCATCGATGCCATTTTCGCAGTCGTGTTCTCCAACGTGGGTCTAAGGATCGCAGGTTGATGATACACACCGATTGGGCAATCGAGATTTGCGGTTTGCATACCCGCTTTGGCCAGCATGTGGTCCATGAGGATATCGACTTGGCCGTGTTGCGCGGAGAAGTGCTGGCGCTGGTGGGGGGGTCCGGTAGCGGCAAGACTACCTTGCTGCGCCAAATGCTCGGCCTCGAGGCACCTGCACAAGGCAGTGTAAGGGTGCTTGGCGCTTCACGCTATGATTGCAGCCATGAGGCGCAAAAACAATTGCGTGTCCGTCTTGGGGTGCTGTTTCAGCGGGGCGCTTTGTTCAGCGCGCTGAACGTGTATGACAACATTGCCCTGCCGCTACGGGAGCTGCGCAATCTGCGCGAGAGCCTGATTCGCGATCTGGTCATGCTGAAGCTCGACATGGTGGGCGTCGAGGCGCAGCATGCCTATAAAATGCCGGCCGAACTGTCGGGTGGCATGATCAAGCGTGTGGCGTTGGCGCGGGCCTTGGCGCTTGATCCCGAGCTCTTGTTTCTGGATGAGCCGACTGCAGGCCTTGATCCCGCATTGAGCGAAAGCTTTGTCGATCTCATTCAAACATTGCGCAAGGAGCTCACCTTGACCATCGTCATGGTGACCCATGATCTGGATACACTGGTGGCGATATCCGACCGGGTCGCGGTGCTGGCGGAGCGTCGCATCATTGCCCTGGGATCCATTCCTGCTGTGATTGCTGTTGAACATCCATTCATTGAAAGTTTTTTTCTGGGCGCGCGTGGCCGCAATGCCTTGCGCATGTTCCAGAAGAATTAGTCCCTACATTGCCGAACATCCCGGCCGGAAATTCAAATCGAGGAAAATCTATATGTCCAATGACACCCTGACACTTGCACAAATGTTGATTGCGCGCCGCTCGCTGACGCCTGACGATGACGGTTGCCAGAAAGTCCTGATGAACCGGCTCGCCGATCTTGAATTTGCTGTCGAACCGATGCGCCACGGTGAAGTTGATAATCTGTGGGCGCGCCGCGGGACCGAAGGGCCAGTGGTATGTTTTGCCGGGCATACCGATGTTGTCCCGACCGGGCCGCTTTCCCAGTGGGATAGCGACCCGTTCACACCGACAATCCGCGATGGCAAGCTTTTCGGACGCGGCGCCGCCGACATGAAAACCTCGCTTGCCGCTTTCGTTACCGCTATCGAAGCATTTGTCGAGGCGCATCCCGACCACAAAGGATCGATTGCGCTCTTGATCACTTCAGACGAGGAGGGTCCGGCAATCGATGGTACGGTCAAGGTTGTGGAAGCGCTTCAGACAAGAGGCGAGCAGATAGATTACTGCATTGTTGGCGAGCCTACTTGCACCGATACCCTTGGAGATACCATTAAAAATGGCCGCCGCGGCAGTTTGTCCGGGAATCTGACCATCAAGGGTGTGCAAGGCCATATCGCTTATCCCCATCTGGCTAAAAATCCCATCCATCTGGCTGCGCCAGCCATCGCCGAGCTTGCTCAAACCGTATGGGATGAGGGCAATGAATATTTTCCCCCGACCACTTGGCATGTTTCCAATATCCATGGCGGTACCGGCGCAACCAATGTCATTCCGGGCGAATTGAATTTGTTGTTCAACTTCCGTTTTTCCACCGCCAGCACAGTTGAATCGCTCAAGGCGCGCGTGCACGAGATTCTCGACCGGCATGGCTTGGAATATGGACTGACTTGGGAGCTCTCCGGGAAACCATATCTGACGCCCAGAGCAGAACTGGCCGAAGCACTCAGTGCCGCGATTCGCGCCGTAACTTCGGTCGAACCCGCACTGTCGACTTCTGGCGGTACATCCGATGGCCGCTTCATTGCCGATATTTGCCGTCAGGTGGTGGAATTTGGTCCACGCAATGCGACAATACATAAACTCAATGAATGCGTAGACATTGCGGATATCGAGCGATTGTCCAGAATATACCGGTTGACGCTGGAAAATTTATTGCTGTAGGCCCGGCAATATTCGTGGAAATTGCAGCCTGCTTTCAGAGTTTCCTGCTACGCAGCAATTCCACGAATTTATCATTCAAGCGGAATTTGATCGTATTCTTGCCGGCTTCGCCTTCGTTGCTGATCAGGCCATGCGTGGCAAGAGTATCGAGCTGTTGCAACAGATGGTCGTGATCATCCAGGAAATAGGCCAGGCAGGGGCCCTTGCGGTGAAGTCCCCAGCGGGCCCAGCCCCAGCCTTTTTTCATCACGTAGAATTCGCGATGGAACTGAAATTCCGGAGTGTCCAGATCCTGTTTCATTTCTTTTAACAGTTTTTCATGTGCTTGCCATAATTGGTCTGGCAAGTTGACTGAGCTGGCGAAAGCGGTTTGGGTGGTCGCGGTCGCTGCTGTTTTAGATTTCATGAAGTAGCTTGCAAGATAGGTCGTTGCGGCGCCTGCCAGGAATCCGACCGCTATGCTTGAAACATCCATTCAAGTCCTCCACTAGGAATTTGGTTAACAGTTTTTATTTTCAGAGCTACGCAGTATAACAAGTAAATCCGGCATTCATGCAAGCGATATCCCTGAGCGGCAATATCGCTTGGCTGAATCTGCCTGTTTGGCTGTGTGATCGTGCAACGCGGCAGAAAATGCTGTAGCGTGACTGTATGCCTCCATTGTCCATCCTGAAGATCGCTTTTTGCATCGATCTGATCAAAACGTTTGGGGTGATCAGATTTTGCGCAAGGCCTGATCCAGATCAGCAATCAAATCATCGATGTGCTCGATGCCAATCGATAACCGCACCATCTCGGGCAGAACCCCTGCCGATTTCAGTTCTTCATCGTTCAACTGGCGATGGGTAGTTTCCGCCGGGATCGAAGCCAGTGATTTGCAATCACCGATGTTGACCAGCCGCAGAAAAATCTGCAAGGCATCGTAGAAGCGGCGCGTCGCTGCACGTCCTGCCTTCAAACCAAAGCTGAGAATGCCCGATGCCTGGCCCTGCATATATTTCTGTGCCAGCGCATGGTCCTTATGGCTGGGCAGACCCGCATAATTGACCCAGGACACGGCATCATGCGCTTGCAGGTATTCTGCAACCTGGCGCGCATTCTGGCAGATACGTTCCATGCGCAAGGTGAGGGTTTCCAGTCCCTGCAAAAGCAGGAAGGCATTCATCGGGGACAAGGCAGCCCCCATGTTGCGCAGTGGCACGACACGGCAGCGGCCGATAAAGGCGGCGGGACCGAAAGCCTCGGTATAGACGACCCCATGGTAGGAGACATCGGGGGTATTGAGGAGGGGAAAGCGTTGCTGGTGATCGGCCCAGGGGAATTGGCCTGAGTCGATAATCACACCGCCGATGGAGTTGCCGTGACCGCCAATATATTTGGTCGCAGCAGTGACGATAATGTCAGCACCCTGTTCGATTGGCCGCCACAGGGCTGGGCTGGGTACGGTATTGTCAACTACCAGCGGAATGCCATGATGGTGGGCAAGCTTGGCCAGCGCTTCCAAATCGGCGATGCTGCCGGACGGATTGCCGACGGATTCGCAGAATATGAGTTTGGTGCGGGCATCGATTCTGCTTTCGATCGCAGCGAAATCATCTTTGTTGGCAAAGCGGACTTCGATCCCCTGGCGCGGCAACGTATGGGCGAACAGATTATAAGTGCCGCCGTACAGCTCGCTGGTGGAAACGATATTGTCGCCGGTTTCCGCCAGCGTTTGGATGGTATAGGTGATCGCAGCCATGCCGGAGGCGACGGCCAATGCCGCCACTCCGCCTTCCATCGCCGCCATGCGCTGCTCCAATACATCCGTGGTGGGGTTCATGATGCGAGTATAGATATTGCCGGCGACTTTAAGATCGAACAAATCCGCGCCATGCTGCGCATCGTCAAAGGCGTAAGAAGTCGTCTGGTAAACGGGAACGGCAACGGCCTTGGTGGTGGGGTCTGGTTGGTAGCCGGCATGCAGGGCCAATGTTTCAAGTTTCATTCTCAGCTTCCTTGGTTAGTATGAGTTTGGTGATGTTGGGTTGGGAATAACAGAATCCACATGTAGAGCTGCCTAAAGTAGCAGATTTTGAATGCCGGGTGTCATGCAGGACAAGTATCATTGAAATGTCACGTGAGACAGGTATGATCGAAGACTCGTCTCGTCCTCTTGAGGTCAGCGGCCGAGTGGTTGGCAACTGGCACTATTGGCAGTGTGGTGATGTATAAGAGTATTCTTGCCTTGACGGAATGAGGCGCGCTGACTAAGATTAGGCGCGAAAATGGTTGGTTAGGAGGCTGTCCGAGAATAGCGATCGTAGCGAGGGCGAAGCTGGCTGAGCGGGATTTTTCGATCATTTGAGGCGAATAGTTGTTCTATTCAACGAAAAGGATCGAAAAATCCAGCCTGGCAGGTTCGTCCGCAGTAGATCAGTCTATTTTCGGACAGCCTCCTGGATGTTGACTGTTTTCTATGCAATTTAACTTAACTACTTAAGGGATTCACTTATGGCACAGTTAAAAAGAACGTTGTTGGGTGGCTTTGCGCCATTATTGTTGTCGGGCATGCTGGCTGCGCAGGTAACAACCGCTGCGGTTGCCGGTGAGCATGATAAACACGCCAAGTCATACGCACATTTCAATAAAGACGGTGATCTGCTCACGCCTAGAAACTATCGTGAATGGATTTTCGTGGGTGCGCCCGTTACGCCAAAAGATATGAATGACGGTAATCCTGCATTTCCTGAATTCCACAATGTCTACATTGATCCCGTCAGCTTCGCACACTGGAAAAAAACTGGCAAATTCCGTGACGGCACGATTATTGTCAAGGAATTGGTCAGCGTAGGAACCAAAGAATCTGCGAGTGGCAACGGTTATTTCCAAGGAGAATTCCTGGGTATCGCTGCAACTGTCAAGGATTCCAAGCGCTTTGCCGATAGCCACAATAACTGGGCCTATTTCGGTTTTGAAAGCTATGAAAGCAAAAGTGGCGCGAAACAGCCAGAGGAAGCTTGCAATGTTTGCCATAAAGACAACGCAGCTGAGGATAATGTCTTCACCCAGCACTACCCAGTACTGCGTGCTGCCAAACCTGGCAAATAAACCAAGTGAGATGACAAGTTGATGCGAGGATAAGCCTTGCATTGACTATTCTGGGGCATTTTGTTTTGCGCAGGATTGTTTGCGCAAAATGAATTGCCCTTTTCTTTATTTGTATATGCACAATCCTAGCCATGACAACCAATGATTCTGTAGAAAAAATCCAGGCGCCAGAGTTGCAGACTTCTGGTTGGCTGAATACGCCGCAACCGATTACGCTTGCCTCCTTACGCGGAAAAGTGGTGCTGGTGCATGCGTTTCAAATGTTGTGCCCGGGATGCGTGCAGCATGGCATTCCGCAAACACAGCGGATTTTCGATGAGTTCGATCCCGAACGCGTGGCGGTAATCGGTTTGCACACCGTTTTCGAACATCATGCGGTGATGGGGCGCGAGGCATTGGAAGTGTTCGCTTATGAATACCGCCTGCGTTTCCCGATCGGCATTGATAAGCCCAATCCGCAGCAAGTCGTGCCACACACCATGATGACTTATCGCATGCAAGGCACGCCGACCACGCTTCTGATCGATAAAGCAGGGTACCTGCGGCTGCATCAGTTCGGTCATGTGAGCGATCTGCATTTAGGCGTATCGATCGGGACGCTGCTGGCAGAGGAAATCGCCGAGCAGGCGAGCCCAGCCATAACTGCCGCAAAGAATGAGGCGTCTGCCCAGACAGGCTGTGACGCTGAAGGTTGTCGGACCTGATGCCGCTACCAGGAACTTGACTGGGTGCAGTCCATGAAGTCTAAAAATGGTTTTTCCAGTTCCGGATTGCCGTAAAAACACTGACTGGATCACTCAGTTGCTGTCGTGCATATTGGCTGGCGCTGTGGATAATGGCTGGCTGGCTGCAGCGCAAGAACGGGTTGACCGCTTTCTCGATTGCCATGTGAGAAGGCAGCGTCGGCATGTGCTGCGCAAGCCGTTTCTCAGCTTCTGCCTCTAGCTTGATCAAGGCAGGGTTGTCAGGGTCGACTGCCTTGGTAAAACGAATATTGGCCCAGGTATATTCATGTGCGCAATAAACCAGCGTATCATCTGGCAAGGCAGCCAGCTTGCTGAGTGAATGATGCATCTGCTGCGCGCTGCCCTCGAAAACCCGTCCGCAACCGCATGCAAACAATGTATCGCCGCAGAACAGCCGATTATGACCGTAATAGGCAATATGGCCTGCAGTGTGTCCAGGCACCTCAAGAACAGTCAATTCGATTGCCAACTCCGCAAGCTGAAGGCTGTCTGCTTCCTTGAGGGGGTGGGTCAGCCCCGGTATGGGTTCATTGGCAGGGCCATAAACCGGAACGGAGAACATCCGCTGCAACGCAACGTTTCCACCCGTATGGTCATAGTGATGATGGGTGCACAGTATGGCAACGGGCTGCAGTTTTTGTTGTCTTAAATAAGCGATGACGGGCGCTTCGTCGCCAGGGTCTACTATGGCCGCAAAACGTTGGTTGTGGATGACCCAGATATAGTTATCCTTGAAGGCCCGCACGGGGAAAACCTCGATCATTTTTTCTCCTTTAGCGCATGGCAGATTAATAGATCATCATAACAACCATCCCGACATTATGCTTAATTCTGTACGGCAACAAGATATGCAACAATGGCTGGAGTCTTCTCTTGGTCAATATGTATTGGACCAAGAGCAGCGTTATTTCGATCAGGTAGTGGCAGATGTTTTTGGCTACAACGCTGCCCAGATTGGATTTCCCCAATATGATTTTTTGCGCAATAATCGAATGCCTTTCAAGTTTGTGATCGGCCTCGAGCAAGGTTGTTCCGCTTATGCCATGCCGCACTCGTTGCCGATAGGCAGCGGCAGTACCGACTTGGTGATATTGCCGCATACACTTGAATTCAACACCTGTCCGCACCAGATTCTGCGCGAAGTGCATCGCATCCTGATTCCCGAGGGGCATGTGGTCATCAGCGGTTTCAATCCATTCAGTTTATGGGGGCTGCATCAGCGGATGACCTCATCCAAGACCGACTTTCCATGGTGCGGACGCTTTATCGCATTGCCGCGCATGAAGGACTGGCTGGAATTGCTCAATTTTGAAATCATTGCCGGCCAGCTGGGCTGTTATGTGCCGCCATGCGAGCGGGAGCAGTGGCTTTCCCGGCTTCGTTTCATGGAGGATGCCGGCGATCGCTGGTGGCCGATTGCGGGTGGCGTTTATTATTTGCAAGCGGTCAAGCATGAGTGTGGCATGCGGATCATCAAACCTTGCTGGGAAAATGCCCCCAAGACCAAGAAGCGAACCGCACCGGTCGCGCAAATAGAAAAAGGCGGCAGACTTCATAATTCTAAAAGTCCGCCCGATTCTCGTCCATGAGATGCTTGCAACGGCAAGCGAATCGGGCCATGCTTGAGGCTGGCACGCAGGTGCAAACCCATGCCCCGGTCATGATGGCCTTGGGCCCGGAAGAATTGGCTGAAGCGGAAAAATAGAATTGTCCGGCTGGCTGTGATTTTGCCACCTGCCCGGGATGCGGCCGAGCCGGTGCTCGGGCCAAATTTTCAGAATAGCAACCATGCAACAGACAAACAGGAGTGTAAGCGTGCAAGAGACAAACGGCGCGAGACTGGTGGAGATTTTTACCGACGGCGCGTGCAAGGGTAATCCTGGCGTAGGCGGCTGGGGGGTTTTGCTGCGCTTCAATGGCGATGCCCGGGAATTTTTCGGGGGCGAGGCCATGACAACCAATAATCGCATGGAGCTGCTCGCCGCGATTCGTGCCCTGCAGGCGCTGGAATCATTGCCAGCGGGTGGGCAGCCCTGGCGGGTGCAGCTGCACACGGATTCGCAATATGTGCAGAAAGGAATCAGTGAATGGATTCATGGCTGGAAAAAGCGCGGCTGGCGAACGGCCGACAAAAAGCCGGTCAAGAATGAAGCCCTGTGGAGAGAGCTGGATCAATTGTCTGCACGCTATCAAGTCGAGTGGTTCTGGGTGCGGGGGCACAACGGACATGATGGCAATGAACAAGCCGACCGGCTGGCCAACCTGGGCGTGGAATCGGTTCTGGCCGAAGCGCGGGTCTGTGCCGGATAAACCGGCAGTATGCAGTGATGAAGCTGAGTTTGTCCCGGATGGGGTGCAATCCATGCGCCAGGGTTCCAGGTGATCGCCTGGGAGGTTAGACTTTACTATGCGACAGATATTTCTTGATACCGAGACCACCGGTCTCGAACCTGCGCTGGGCCACCGCATCGTCGAAATTGCGGCGGTCGAAATGTACAACCGGCGCTTGACCGGCCGCCATTTCCATCACTATCTCAATCCGGGACGGGACAGCGATGAAGGCGCGCTCCAGGTCCATGGCCTGACCCGGGCGTTTCTGAGCGATAAACCGAAGTTCCAGGATATCTGTGAGGCGTTCCTGGCGTTTATTGGCGATGCCGAGATCCTCATTCACAATGCACCCTTTGACGTGGGTTTTATCGATCATGAGCTCAATCTGATCAATTTGCAGCCGCTGTTGAATTACTGCACCGAGGTCAGCGATACGCTGGTATTGGCCAAGGAGTTGCATCCGGGCAAACGCAACAATCTGGATGCATTATGCGAGCGTTACCAAATCGATAATTCCAGGCGAACCCTGCACGGAGCCTTGCTCGACGCGGAGTTGTTAGCCGAAGTCTATCTGGCCATGACGCGGGGGCAGGAAAGCCTGCTGGTAGAGCTGGATGCATCGCCGCAGTCGGCTGCCGAGATGGCGATTGACCTGCAGAAACTGACGCTGGTCGTGCCGCCCGCGAGCGAACAGGAGCTCGAATCACATCATCAACTGCTGGAGCGCATCAAAAGCGAAAGCCGGGGCAATTGCTTGTGGGCGCGCGGCGACCCGGCGAGCGCCGGGCATGACTGAGAGCGCGGCGCGCCTTGAGGGTTATGTGCCTACCTTGAATCGCATGGCCTGAGTGGCCAGGGTCTTGCCCAGATCCCAGACCGCAATGGGACCACGGTGCGCATCCGCCACCACATTTCTGACTGCCCCTACCAGCCATTCAATATCGGATTCGGTCAGAATCAGCGGTGGAATGAACTTGACGATATTCATGCCATGACCGGCCACTTGCGACAGAATCCGGTGCCGCCTGAATAACGGTACCGTGATCATTTGCGAGAACAACCCCTTGTTGGCGGCCTCCAGCATTTTCCAGGACAATTTCAACGACAGGCTTTTGGGTTCGGTGAATTCGAGTGCGATCATCATGCCCAGACCGCGTACTTCGCTGAGGCATTCGTATTCATCAACCATGGGCTGCAGCTGATCGAGAATGGTTTTGCCGGCCTGGGCGGCGTGTTCGATCAGATTCTCGGACTCCATCACCTCAAGTGTCGCCAGGCCTGCCGCCATGGCCAGATTGTTTTTGCCGAAAGTGCTGCCGTGCACCACGGCGCGATCCATGCGATTGAAAACTTTGTCAAAAATCCATTCCTTGCAAACCAGTGCACCGACCGGCACAAATCCGCCCGAAAGGGCCTTGGCCATGCAGATAATGTCGGGCTCGACCGACCAGTGTTCGACTGCCCACCATTTGCCGGTGCGTCCGAGTCCGGTCTGTACCTCATCGGCGATGAACAGCGCGCCATATTTGCGAGCCAGCGCGGCTGCGCCCGGCAGATAATCGTCATCCGGTATCCAGACGCCATGCCCCTGGATCGGTTCGGTAATGAATGCGGCCACATCGTTTTGTGCCAGCGCCTCTTCCAAGGCGGCCAGGTCGTTGAAGGGGATCTCGATGAAATCGGGCACCAGCGGCCCGAAACCTTTCTTGTAGTGATCATCCCCGGTGGCGGACAGTGAACCGAGGCTCAGCCCGTGGTAGCAGCCGCGGCAAAAAATGATTTTAGATTTGCCAGTCGCATAGCGGCTGAATTTGATGGCGGCCTCGATCGTTTCCGTTCCCGAATTGGCGAAGAACACACGATTCAGGCCGGGCGGCGTCAGTTTTACCAGTTTTTCCGCCAGCACCCCAGCCAGCAACGATACATCCAGTTGCACCAGATTGGGCGCTTCCGCTTCCAGCACATCCTTGAGCGCCTCCACGATTTCCGGGTGATTCCGTCCCAACGCAAATACGCCGAAACCACTCAATAGATCCAGATAGCGATTGTCCTTGTCGTCAAATAAATAGGCGCCATCGGCTCTGACATAATGGCGGTCAAAGCCAATGGTTTTAAGCACCCTGACCATCTGGCTGTTGAGGTAACGGTCGTGCAACGAGAAATTTTCCTTGCCGCGTTGTTGCAAGAGTTCTTGAATTTTCATGAGAGCAGGCTCCTGGGATGAGGCTTAATACACCGGTATAGCGGATACAAAAATCAAGCAGCATTCTACCTTAAACCGACCATTGCCGGTTGGGCGGGTCGATGGACCGGGTTTGCCGGCTACTGTACGCACATGGTGTGATTTGGGGTAAAGTAGCGGAAAGTCCATGGCACATCCGGACTTGGACAAGGTCTAATTTAATCCATTTTGATCAGGAGCGAGACGATGCAAAAATACCTGTTGATCATCCTGTCCATAGTTGTCGTTTCGTTGGCAAATTTAGCGGCGGCGGCAGAGGACATCGCCCCCCGGCATATCGTGGGCGCGACCACCATCGATACCGATACCGCCAGACTGCTGCTGGCGCGCGGTTATGTCTTTATCGATGTGCGCAAACCGGAAGACTTCCACAGCGCACATATTCCGGGCGCGCGGCACTTGTCTGTCAACAGCGAGGATTTCACCGCCAGCAATTTGCAGGCTATCGTCAGCAAACATGAAGCGCTGGTTTTCTATTGCAATGGCGCCCATTGCCTGGGCAGTTCCAAGGCCAGCCAGAAAGCGGTCGAGTGGGGCTGGCGGCATATCTTTTATTACCGGGATGGTATCCAGGGCTGGAAGGAGGCAGGGTTTGCCGTTGATTAGCGGACAGTCTCCTGGCTGATTGTAATGCTGCTTCAGCATGCAGCAGGGTGTGATCTAATTTGCTCCAATGCCGCAACGTGGCGATAAAGGCCTGCTATACAGGTTTGTCTGCGGCATCGGAGCGATGGATGCACGCTACTGAAGCGATAGCCTGACGCTGACACCGGCATGGTCGGATACTATGGGTTCGTGCGGTCTGGGTGGGCTGGCATTGGGATTGAAGATGACTTCACCCTGTTCCACACCGAAGCCCTTTGTGAAAACATAGTCGATGCGTCTTGGCGTGCTGTCAAAAAACTCCGGGAAAGGCCCACTCTGGTCCAGGAAAGATACGCCAGTCGTGCAGTGCTCATCCGGTTCCCATGCCTGATAGAGATCGGGATGATCTGGCAAGGGTGCAAACAGATCCGCGGTTCGGACGCAAAGCGCCTGCAGCGGAATGTCTTTATCCATTTGAGATTGGGCATAGGCATCGATAAAACCCGCGCCGGTCACGCTGTCATAGAGCGGCTTCTCGTTGCCGAATTGTCCCGGCTCGCCACCCCTGAAATTGTCCATGTTGAAATCTCCGCCCAAAATATGCGGTTTCACGCCAAAGAAGGAGAAGACGCGTTCCGCCGCCGTGACAAATTTCAACAGGCTCGCCAGCTGGTGCTGGCGTTGATCGACACTGCAGCCACTGGCACTGATATTGATACCCTCGTAAACAATACTGCTGCTGCCGCCGGTGCACAGATGGGTATTGTAGATATTGATTCTGCGGTAATCCCGGGAGGCGCCAGGAATTTTCAGACGCACCATCATCACGTTCCGGGTGATGGGCATGGCCAGGCGTCCAACGTCCTCGATCTCAATTTGCTCGAATGTGGCGGGCAACAACTTGGAAGCACTGAAATCAATTTCGCAGCGACTTAATATGGCATTGCCGACGGTCAAAATGCCGGGGACACCGGTGCTCATTGCCGTGCGCTGATCGTAAAGCAACCCGCGTGTTTGCAGCTTGTCTCGCAGGTCTTTCGGACTGCCGCCGGTGCCCACCAGCTTGCCGGCTGTGCCTTCCTGAACTAGGAAGATATCAATCGGCTCCCCGCTCTGCGCTTTGGCGTCAGCAAAATCAGCAATGCGCTCCAGGCGCTCATCCCGCCGCGCTATCTCAAAGAATGCCAGGTTAATGGTAACCACATTGAGATGACCTCGATCCCAAACATCGGCGCACTGCGCCTTTTCTGCCCACAACGAATGGCTATGGAATGAGAACGTAATCAGAATGGCCAGGCCCAAGAGGGGTCTGGGCACAACAAGTTGGCGCTTCATCAGGCTTCTCCTTTCTCCAGAATCATATCGCACAATATGCCGGAAGGAAGATCGGTATGCCACTTGAGTTCGGGTGGCCGCAGTGATTATGCCGCTCTTCACTTCGCGTGCCGGTTGGCTTGCCGCGGTGTTCGCTGCGGGTTGTCCTGCCTGCTTCACCCGCACAGCGAGCTGCAGCACTAGCCGGGCTGCAGCAAATAAAGTGATCAAAAATACTTGACTGATCAGCTCACATCATATAGCAATACATGCATGGCGATAGCCCGAAAATACCCGAACGCATATTTTTTCGTGCAAGGGGGCGCTGCACATTTTGCTGGAGAAAGCGTGAGGCACCGAAAGCATGCATGCAGCCAGCAGTTGATCATTTGCCATGGCGCAAATGTATTATCAGTTTCTTCACCATCAATTCCCATGACAACCACCGAATCATCCACGCTATTCGCACAGACCTGGTCATTGTATGACCTGATCACGGAACATAATTACATGTTCCATCAAGAGATTTATCAGGATGTGGGTAGACTCCTAGGACTGCGCCAGGACCACGGGCGATACCGCCTGCTGGATTTGGGTTGTGGCAATGCCCGCTATCTTGCCTCCTGTCTGAAACAATTTCCCCCTGCCTCGTATCAGGGGATTGATTTATCCGAAGCCGCGCTGGCCGAGGCCAGCCACTACCTGGCCGCATGCAAGACTACCGTGGCATTGACCCAGGGCGATCTGCTGGACGCAATCGAGGCAGCCGATAAAACCTGGGATGTGATTTTTACCGGTTTTGCCGTGCATCATCTCATGCCAGAGGAAAAAGCGCGGTTTTTCGGGGCGGCCGCACGCTGCCTGTCAGAAAATGGCTGGCTGATAATGGTGGATGTCGTGCGGGAAGAACAGCAAAGCAGGGAAAATTATCTGCGGGATTACTTGCGATCGATGCGTGAGAACTGGATCGAGATACCGGCAGGCCAGCTGGAAGAAGCCTGCACGCATGTCCATGCGCATGATTACCCTGAAACCCTGACTACCCTGCAGGCCATGGCAAGCGCGGCCGGCCTGACCGCCAGCCGCATGATCAGTCACTACGGGCCGCACTATGTACTTCTGTTCGCACGCTCCGGAATGACAGCAGCCATCGTGAGCCCAGGGCTATGAATCGATTGTCACGGCTGCTTGTCAACCCGAGCTAGATTGCTGCCTCCCCAAACCGTTATCCGTAGTTTGCATGCTCTCCTGGCACGGATTCTGAGCACAGGTGTGCTTGCGCACCATAAAATCCGATGAACACAGTTTGTCCAAGCTGTGCCTGGAGATGATCAGAGTGCAATCTTGTCCGGCGATAGCCGCAAGCCATATTTTGTAAAGGGTTTATCGCCAAATGTCGCAATTTGATAGAAGCTTGCTTCCAGAGGCAATTCCTTTTCTAGCCTATGGTTGATTTTGGCCTTTTTTTCCTCTAGGTACTGTCTGTCAAATCCGTTGCTCAGCACTTGCCTGACTCTGTCCAGGGATCCAGACATGGGGCCGACAACTTCGGTATAGACCGTCAGAAATTCTTGCGGATCGGCTTCCTGCCAATGAATGGCGCCTTGACCGGATGCCGCGACATGCCTGCGTGCGAGCCAGAGATAAAAAGCCAGCAGCAAGGGAGGAAGCTTGAATGATTTTCCGCCGCAACAAACCGATTGATTGGGTAAATCGAACGAAAGCGAAACAAAATGAAGACTGGACTGCACTTCTTCAACAGTTTCATGAAAAGATATTTGCCTGTCCTGCAATTTGCTCGGCATGCCGTTACGCAGCCTGACAAAAGGAATATCGGCCAGCATGATGCGCGCGGCAGTGGTATGCACGGGTTTGTTGTTATGACGCGAATACAGCACTTTTCCCTGGAGAGGTGGAAAATAAAAATCGGGCAGGGATTCGAAAGGGTCGTTAACCAGTACATGGGATAGACGATCCTGGGATCTGCCAAACAAGGAAAGCGCGTAGCCGGCAAAAAATCCCATGCTCTTTCGTCCGCCTGCGATGGAGACATGTACCATGGAAGACGCATCACTGCAGAAATTGCGCACAAAATGCATGATGAAATCGGCCGCACGCAAGTTATCCTCCGGTGTGCGGATATCTGAGAGCGGCCTGCCCGCAGCGTCCTCGATAATATGCAGATTCTCGGGCGTAAAATGTATGCCCTGTAAACCGTAATCCTTGCACAATGCAAAGAAAAAACCGGTAGCGGGATCGAGCAGGGAAAGTCGCGCGCGTTCCACGCCTTCCCCGGTGGAGATGACGTGAATCTCGGTCGGGATGAATTTTTCCTGCGCCTGGACCGCAAGCGCATACAGCGTTTCAGTGACCACCTGGGGTGTCAGGCCAGTTACGATCAGAAGAATGCGGCGCGGGTAATGTACTGGTGTTGCCATCATTTTAACCATGTTTTCAATGCACCTTTCAGATCCCGGAGCTGCGCGCCCGAGAGAATATCGAGATTCATTTGACGCGCTCTTTTTTTATCGCTTTCGCTCAGACTGCCGCGGAAATCGACCAGCATCGCCTTGGTGCGCAATCCACCCATTCTGCGCAGGGCATCCAGCTTGTAAATGGCATCTGTGCCACTGCTGTCGCCGGTTCTGCCATCGGCGGCCAGATTGGCGGATTTGCATTCGATAATATGCAGGGTATTTTTTACCAGGCAGGCAATATCGAGTTCATTGCGGGTGCTGCCATTGGGCGCGCATACGTCAATGTTCATTCCCCAGTCGACGATGTCAGCGGCGGGGGCGATGCTGGCGATCGATTGAGCGAATAGATATTCCAGCCACCCTCCATTCACGAATCGCCGCGCAGCATCATCAGGAAACACGAGCCTGTTCTTTTCCAATGAGAGCATGTTTTCTTCCTTGAACATCGAAATCAGACTGTCAAATGCCTTGCTATCCTGGTCATATCTATCCAGTGCAGGTGTGACGAAAGTGCCGGTCCGGCTGTCTTCTTCAGCCTGACTGGCCAGCCAGTTCAGCTTGCCCAATGCCCTGCCAAGCCGTTCACTTTCATAGGCAAGGCGGTCAACGAGATCGCGGATATTCCCCTTGATATCGGGTTTGCATAATTGTGAAACGGTGTAACCATGCGCTTCAAGATAGTGCTTGAGCTTGATCTTGCTCGACAATATAAAGCCCGCCCCCCGTTTATCGAGACGAATCACTTCATCATTTTCGATATTGACGTAAAAAACCGGTTTCTTTTCTTCGTGAAAAACATCTTGTGCGACCATTGCCATGACCTTGGTGCCGCCGGTCACATTCAAGGCGGCTTCATTGGTTTGGTTACCGAGCCATTCAGCAAAATTATCCCAGCACTCGAAGTAGTCATATGGATTCTGGATATCCAGTTTTTCCACCTTCACCCCTTGTTCTTTGAGTACGCTTTCCAGCCAGCGTGCCTTTTCCTGCATATCGGTACTGACAGCCAGTGTGATACTGGCGGGCCGAAAAGCCGGGTCGAGCGCGGGCGTGAGATTGGGTGCCGCTTGTGCGGAGACCAAGCAGAGATGACTATCGAATTTCATATTTTCTCCAATAATATTGTTGTGATGCATATGGAAAGGCACTCTCAGGCGATCACAGATTGTTTTGCCCGGCTGGCAACCCGCTCCAGTGTATGCCGGCAGGTAAAGTCGCTTTGCCGATGCGTTCCTGGAGGCCACGGGCGGGCAGAGGATAGCAGCGCAGGTCATCCTGCCGCGGGTCGATCAGTGCGCTGATCTCTTGCATGCAGCGCTGCTTGTCGGCTGCGCTGCCTGTGAGCAGGAATACACTCAGCTCCAGCGGGATGGCATGGCGGCGCACAGCGCGGTGAACCCGCTGTAAGCGAATGGAATCGGTGATGTCGTAGCCAATGACCCAGTACAGCATGCTCAGATATCTCCGTTGTCGCGGGTTATGCCGGATGGCGCGGGCGTCAGCCTCTCCGTCAGTTTGGTGATATGCGCTGTCAGTATTTTTCGGAGGCGTTCCGCCTGGCGTTCCCATTCGGTATAGAATGCCACACGCCCATTTTTGCCCATAAAACACCCTTTCTCGGAGGTCGTAAAAAACTCCGGCTTTAATATTTCCTTGCGGAAGAGTTGCAATGCAAAGCTATCCACCTCGATCCTGATGGGCTCCACAAGGTCGCAGGCCAATGACTCGCGGCCAAAATCAAGCTGGTGATAAAAACCGATAAAAGGATCGAGTCCCGCGCCATGGAGTGCCAGGACAGCTTCTGTGTGCAGCAAGGTATAGCCCAGCGAGAGCACTGCATTCAGTGGATCGCGGGGCGGCCGGCGGTTGCGCTGGCTGAAATTCAACCGGGGTGCGGCGATGGCGGCAATTCCCTTGAAATGTGCAGCCGATGCGGCACCTTCAATGCCTCTCAGGGCTGCAATGGTGGGCATTTGCGCAATGCGTGGCAAAATCTGGTCCAGCGTGCGTAAAACCAGTGTCAGCTCGTACCGGTGTGCGAGCGCAATTTCCCGCAGGCCCTGCGCGTAATCGCGCTGAGCGCTGACCTTGTCGAACACCAGCGAGCGCGAGAAGGCCAGACAAAATGCCGCATCGTCCGATAATCGATACTGCGCCACACGCCTGGCTGCATCATTGTGCGGCCTGGCCAGCAGCATGGTAGGTTCCGCCTTGCGCCCGGATAAAATGATGACCCCAATCCCGCGTTCGCCCAGCTTGCCCAGCACACTGGTCTGCAAGCGCACATCTCCCCTCAGAAATACCCGGGAAAGCGGTGCAATGGGTACAGTTCCGGTCCGGGTGCCCTGTTCGCGAAAAACCAGCGCATCGCCATCAAGTTCGAGTTCGACACCGCGTCTGTCAACATAAAGGCTGGTCATGGGGATCTCCTATATCACAATAAATGGTGCGTTTACCGCCATGGTCTCTGCGATGCCAAAGCAGTCTGGCTTCATGCGCGGATCGAGTTGAAAGATATGTACGCGGTCTTCTGTCTCATCGATTAATTCAGCCAGATGCGCCCTCACGGCCTGTAATTCCTGCCGAGTCAGCCAGCATTCATAAAATGATTTCTGACCACCGGTTTTATAACCGAGCAGGAACCGATGCACCTTTCTTAGCCGGCGCGGGCAGCATATGTCATAACAAATCAAATACACCGTACGTGCACTCATGGGCGATATGCTCGAATGAATTGACCGGGTTTCTGCTACAGCAGCAGAATCTTATTGCTTGCGGTTTTTCCGGCAAGTTTGCCAATAGCCTGGTATGTTGCCTGCCACAGGATCATTTAGGAGGCTGTCCGAAAATAGACTGATCTACTGTGGACGAACCTGCCAGGCTGGATTTTTCGATCCTTTTCGTTGAATAGAACAACTATTCGCCTCAAATGATCTAAAAATCCCGCTCAGCCAGCTTCGCCCTCGCTACGATCGCTATTCTCGGACAGCCTCCTAGCCGCTTCGTGCAAGCCAAGACACTGCTTCATACGGCTCTTTGCGGGCAGCCTTGATGATATCGAACATTCAGAAGGCAGCCCGGTATCAGCTCCGGGGCATGATCCGGCCCGTGATACTACTCGTCATCAGAGTCGAACCCGAAGATGAAACCATAAACACCCACAACAACAAGCAATACTAGAAGCAACATAAAATTTTCTCCGTAAATTTGGCTGCAATAGCTGTAGTCGGACCTTCAAACCATTCTGACCAGGATGCGTGCTTTAGCGATTTCGGTTTGTTCAGCTATTGCGTTATGAACCTGTTGCGCGGAAGAAAGCCGGGTTGCTGTCCGCCCTTTCGTTCCTCTCCCATTTTTCAATCAGTCCAGTCATGCAATAAGTAAGCAGCGCAATTGCTTCTGTGTTGCTCTCGCGTGGCTGGGTGCTGTCTGCCTGCATGGAAAGGAAGTATAGAGAAACGCTGGCGCTATCTGTTGACTGGCAAGCTTGTCAATTTTGCCGGGTGTGCGCTCTCATCGGATAGCCGTCCGGCCGTTTTTTTTTGCCAGGAAATGCCTTGATAACCAATGGTAAATCAGGGCGAGGCAAATGCAGGCCGTCACTATCATCACTGGCAAGCGGATAAAAATCAGATACAGACACAGCATGCCTGCTCCAAGAAATTACAAGAGAAATATTGGTTTTGACTGCCAGGACCAGATCAGCAGTTACAGTTACCGAAATATGGCGCGCCAACCAAAATAAATTCTGCCCAATACTATAATTATCAAGATAACAGTAGTCACGCGCATCACGAGCCACAGAAAGAAGAGCCATTTAATGGCTGTCAATACGGGATCCCTTTGCTGTTTCTTTCTCATAGTTTGAAAAATGGAAATAAAAGCGACCGGTTTTGAGAGCCCAATCCCTTCTGGGCAGGATGGGGGGGTAACAGTCAGACAGCCGTCTTTGCGAGGCAACCCATTTGGTTGGCGCCATGCGCCTGTCTGCAGAGTAGGGGAGTATAGAGAAATACTGGCGCAGTCTGCTGGCTGACAAGCTTGCCAATTGCCGGCTATCCGTTCTTGGATAACCACCCATTTCTAAGGGCTCGTTATTAATGAGCCCTTAGTCAGAGCAATACCGCCATCAATGGCTCTGACCGATTCTGATGACGGAATTTTAGTCCCTTTTAAATCAGGGCAGTAGTTCAACGTGGCAAGCGGATTCAATTACCCTGAGCCAGCGCGTCTCAATCCCTTTTAAATCAGGGCAGTAGTTCAACGGTCCTCGATTGCGAGCGGGATAAAACCGCTGCGTCTCAATCCCTTTTAAATCAGGGCAGTAGTTCAACGCCGGATCCGGACGGCACCAACCAATTCGAGGCGTCTCAATCCCTTTTAAATCAGGGCAGTAGTTCAACCAACAGCTGGACGAAGCCCAGGCACAATTTAGGTCTCAATCCCTTTTAAATCAGGGCAGTAGTTCAACCTTTATATTTCCAACTCATTGTCTCTCGGGATGCTGTCTCAATCCCTTTTAAATCAGGGCAGTAGTTCAACACAAGGCACAAGAAGAAGGCAAAGAGCAGATCCGTCTCAATCCCTTTTAAATCAGGGCAGTAGTTCAACCGTCTCAACCAATCATTACGGCGTCGCACTCATTGTCTCAATCCCTTTTAAATCAGGGCAGTAGTTCAACTCATCGTGGCAATTTTATCCTTGCTAATCAGTTTGTTGCAATGGGCGTTCGTGGAAATGGCTGCTTGAAGCATAGTTATGTTTCGCTATTTGCCAGAATGCGATACTTACCAAGACCAAAACAGGCTTCCTTGCCGACATGCAGCCATGCTCCGAGATGCAGCGCTTCCTGAAATGGTACCAGATTACCGCTTAATTGCCAGGCGCCCACGCAGCCACCCAACCGCATGATGCGCTGCTGGCGCGAAGAATGCCGTGTCCAGTCGCGCCAGCTCATCTGGTGTTGGCCGCTAATCTGGCTGGTTGCCGTTGCCATGGCGGTAAATTCTGCGGCATTATAGCGTGCTTTGCCGGCATGCATTTCAGCCAGCAGGCTGATGCGTCTGACTAACGCCATGAGCAGGATATGGGCGTTGAGTCTGGCAGGTGGCAGCGCGTGGCCATTTTGTTGCAGCCTGAGCGGTGTCACGAACTGCAGGGTAATTCGTGTGAGCGGTGCCTGTGGGGGCAGGGTAGTGTATTGCGGGTGCTCGATCAGGCTTTGGCCGGGCTGGTAAACCGGCATTTCGGTTTCCTGGCCGCTGTCTTGTTGAGAGAGAAGGTTTACGCCCAGCAGTTCCGCCGTGCCACGGCCCGCGCCAACGCCGCGCGCGAAAGCCCGCTGCCATGCCATGATGCAAAGCGGTAAATGTTGCTGGGCATGGCCGATCAGCGTGAAGCCAAAAGTCAGTATTTCTCCTGGTGCATAGTGCTTGATTCCCCATTCAGGCGGCTCAATGAGATAGGGAACCGGCACTGTGGCAATGTTTTTCAATGAAGCGGCTTCCGGTTTGGGAGGCTCGAAGACGGCGGGATAGGGGCAGTTTCGCTGCAGCAGGCATCCTTGGCAGTTCGGGGCACGGGTGACGCATGCCAGTTGCCTCAGCGCCCGGCCGAAGACGCCGCGCAGGGTCGAGCCGGCGAATTCCGGCAACCGCACTGGGCGAGTCACTTCGAATTCGAAACGGTAACGTGCGAGGGGGTAAGTGGTGAACATTTATGCCTGACCTCGCAGAGCTGCCAGTTTGAGCTTTTTGCGGAAGTCCTTGGCGTCGAGATTGATCAGTTTGCTCGCCCGTTCTTCGAGCATGGCAGCCAGTGCGTTTCTTTCCTCCGAACTCCAGTCCTGGCTGGCCAACGCCTGTTGCACCAGGGCCATGATATGGCCGCCGAAGAAATGATCGCTTACCGGTATTTTCTGGCCGATGACCAGGCGTTTGTCGATTGCATCGCGCAACTGCACGATCTGGCGCATATTTTCACTGAGCTTGGCGAGTTCCGCAGCTTTGGCCTGTGCGGCGGCTGCTTCTAGCCGGGCGGTTTGCTCGGCTTGCAGGCGTTTCTGCTCGGCAGCCTGTCTGGCCGCATCCCGTTGTTTTCGCGCCTGCTCGATTTGCTCAAGGCGATTCTGCTGCGCCTCGCGCAAAACCAGCGTATGGGGCCGGAGCCTGTCGCGCATGGCAATGGAAAGATACTGATAGGCATCCTGACAGGATTCGACCCATAGCCAGCCGAATGGCAGCAGGTTGTTGGCGGCATCCTTACGTTCGCTGGCGAAACGTTTCTCGGTGGTTTCCTTGGTGGTTTCCTTGCGGTAACTGGGTGGGGCACCTTTTTTACCCAGAATTTTAATATCGCGCACAACGTCGAGTGTGACGGATTCCGCGCCGGAATGCTTGCCGACACGCAGCAGAAAACCTTGCTGTTTTGCACGCAATTCGGCCAGTTCTTCACGGAGCAGGTCCTGGATCACCTGCCGCCAAGCTGGATCGAGCATTTTGGCTAAATGCGTGTGATCGAGTTCGGCTTCCAGCTGGGGCCAGTAGAAAGCGTTGCAGACATCGCAAAGGTGTTGCCATGTCAGGTTGCTTGCGCCATCTTTGTTGTCCGGACAAATGCGGATTTCTCCGCTGAAGGCGTCGCTCAACAAGCCCGGAATGGTCTCCAGGAAAACCTTCAGCTCGGGTGTGCCATGTTCGCTTGGCCGTTTTTTCTTGCTGACTGCATACAGAATATGGGTGGGCGCAGGATCCTCTTCATGATGGGCGTCCGCAACGTGCAGGTGGCGCAGCGGATCGTTCTCGAATTGGCCTGCACTGTAACCCAGCAGCCTCTGCTGAAGAGCCTGATTGTTTTCCTTGGCGTCTGACAAGGGTCTGCCTTGATTGATCGTATTCAGCCAGGCTGTCCGTATGCTGCCTTTGAGCGAACTGCCTGGCAGGTAGGGGGACAGGTCAAGACTGCGGTATGAGGTGCGCGAGATCGGAAACAGGTTGTAGGTATGATTGCTGTTTGTAAGGCTTTGCACGGGCCGGCCCGCTTTGGTTTCGTATTCCTGTGCGATATCGCTGGCGATGCCGACGATATGATGGGCAAGCGGCGCGAAGCGATCCCGCCGCGATTTGAAGAAATACTGGATCGCGCCAATGGTTTGGCTCTCACCCAGTTTGCGGCGTTCGTCGTCTTCCAGCAGATCGGCCAGCATGGTCATGTCCAGGTAGTGCAGCAGGTTGTCCTGGATCACGAAATTGGTGGGGACATAATCCTCATCACAGCCGATATGGATGGGTGAGAGAGGGGTCAGGGTGATCGGGCGGTAATCGGTATTTTGCATATTTATCAATCATCCATATGTATGTTGACTACGGGCGCATAGCCTTGCTGCACAGTGGCCGGCTCGCTGTTAGAAAGCTGCCCATTGCTGCCTAGGCCTTGTCCGATAAATAGCGTGCCGGCAGGCTTGTCCGCTGTAAAAACAGCGCCGGTGGCGGCCAGCAGTACGGGATTCTTGAAAGGATTGGCGGCCAGCGCATGGCGGTTGCCATGCCTGCCAAAGCGGGTGATGATGCGCCAATAACTGTTGTTCCCGTCAAACCCCAGGCCCTGGGGCGCGCAGGGTGCCAGGGTCCAGAAGCTGGGCGTTTGCTTTGCGGGGGCCATGACCTCGAAGCGATGCGGTGAAATTGCGCCAACGCCGAATTTTCCCAATCCACTGCTGGCGTCACGGCCATGGCCATGCATGCCGATGGCCTCGAGCAGGATCCGCAATTTTTCGACAGCCAACCGGGATTCATCCAGTACCAGATACAGGTCGATGGCCTGGCCGCTTGCGAAAAAGGTCTGGCGTTGCGTATAGGGTGCAAACACATCGGCACCTGTCGTGCCTGTCAGACGATTCAGTGTGTTATGCGGTTGGATGGACTCGATGGGCGGCCGGTTTGCGTAGGCCTCCTTGTCTGACTGGGCTGCTTTCAACATGGTCTTGAGCGGTTTGCCTGTGGCCGTCAGCGGTATCCAGCGCTTGGTTTTGTTGGCTTTGCGTGTGGCAGCGTCGATTGGCCCGGTGGCGGAGCCGGCTGCCGGCTCGAATGACTGGGGCAGGGTCGGTTTGGGCAAATACCCTTCCGGCAGGCCATCGGAGACGACCAACCAGGGGTGGCCGTCCGTATAGCCATCCAGCAGCCGCTGCAATTCAGTTTCTCCCCATTGTTCGCGCGCTGCCCAGCAGCACTGGCCGAACAGTGTGTCGCCTGCCAGCGGCGTGCCCAGGGCGGTATGCAACTGCAACCGGGCGCGATAAAGAGCAAGCGTCATGTCAGGCAGCTCCATGCATGTTGGAGAAGGGCTGGATCTGATCGAAGCGCATTTGTAATGAATCGTTCCCCGTCATTTGCATATCGAGGAATTTGATCTTGCCGTAACCGCGTGAGCCGGAACCGCCGAGACTGTCGAGCTCAAGCAGTTTGAGGCCAATCAGAACCATATCCAGCAGGTCTTCGTCATCATGCACTTTCAGGCTTAGCCGGAAATCAAACTGCGCGCTTGCCACCACGCGCTCGGTCTGACGAATTGCGCCGTTGGCCGCCACACCCTTGATGCGGTCGATGCTGTTTTCCGTTTTGGCTTCGGTCGCCTTGGCATGCTCGCCCAGCTCGTCCTGCTGCCATTGGCTGTTCAAGGGGCAATCCCAGAATGCCAACCGGCTGGGTCCGATTTCATTCGCAATGGCCTCGGTTTCCCCGCCCGGGGCGCCGCCAAACAGTTTCAGCAAGTCACGCGCTTGAAGGGTCTCGTCCGGCTTCAAATCTTTCAAATGCTGAAACGAGAGCGGCTTGCCCTGCGCGACACCAACTAAACCCAGCTGCCATTCGAGCAGGCTGCGCATCTTGCCCTTGAGCGATGAGCCGGGAATGTAGGGCAACCCGGAAACAGGATCCTTGATAACAGGGTTGTCGATGCCGCCGATGCGCATCTCGCTGCCGCCGCCGATGTGCAGGCCAGTTTTGAGAATGATGGTGCCGGTAATTTGCTGGATTTGGGTCAATTGCATTTGTTTATCCTTTTCAATTGTGTTTAGCCGCGCAGGCCTTTAAGAAAACCGAGCATTGCCTCGAAATGCAGCTGGAAATGCTTGAGCGCCCTGGCGCTGGTGGTGGCTTTGATGCCTGCTCCGAACCAGTGTTCGAAATTGGCATCCACCAAATCTCTTCCTTTTGCGTAGGCGACTTTGGCATTCATCATGCGGATGAAAGCCTCATGCTTTTTGAATGCATCCTCGTCGTCCTTGATGCGCTGTTGCCAGGTCACCAGCTCATCGTAAAAACGGCGGATTTGATTGGGCCGGTTGAATTTATCCTTGGTATTGGCCAGCTCTGCGGCGATTGCAGAGGCAGTGGCATCGAACAAATCGGCGGGCACCGGATCATGGGAAAGAGCGAGCTTGGCCGCTGCCTCGCGAATGGCCGGGCTGACTTTTCTGTGTGCGGGCTCTTCTTTTGGTGATTGGTTTCCAGATTGTTTTATCATCAGTTGTTTCCCCTATCGAGTGATCATTTTATTGGATGAGGTGGGTTTGTCGGTTGCATGGCAAGCTTGCTGTTATTCGCGCCTGGTATAGAGCAGGATGGAGAGCGGCAGCCGGTAAGCGCCGCCATGTTCAGCCAGCGCCAGGGTGAATTCCTTGTTGATCGCTTCCTGCAGGGGCCTGCGTAGAGTGCTCGCATCTGCCTGGCCGCTGCTTCTCAGCCGGTCGCCGATGAATCGGGTGGTGCGGTAAACAAGTTGCGAGCGCCATAGACTGTCTTCCGGGTTTCTGCCCAGTCTGGCCCGCTCGGCTTTGCCGGTCAGTTGCAGCAAGTCGTAGAGATAGCCGGTAGAAAGTTTGGCGCCATGCTGTTCTGCCTCAGCCAGCAGTTGTGCCAGTTTGCCGGCCCGTTCGGTCAGGAGTGTGTGCCATTCTTGCCAGCCCACAGTCTGGTCCCACAGCGTGATGGCATCCTTGAGCGGTATGCCTGCTTCGTTTTGGCGTGCCTTGGATTGCTCCAGTGCCCTTTCTGCAGACCGCGCCAAATGCCGGGCCGGCACTTTGGGTTGAGTCATGCTTATTCCCGCCGAGAAGGTAATGCCTGAGTTGGCGACGTAGCGCTTGAAGTGTTGTTGCATCTCCCCGGCCAGCTCAATGGTGGCGTGCCATGGGCCGATCAGAAAGAAATCATCTCCACCGGCAAAGACGGTATAGGTGTTGCAATAACGGCCGATGCCCTTGTCATCCTTGTCATGCGCGCAGAACCATGGCAGCCATAAGGTGAAAAACAGATGGATCTGGCGGGACAATGATGCCCATTTGGCGAAGGTGGGAGTTTCCAGGCCTTGCTCAAAAAGCGCGCCAAGATTGTCAATATCACCCTTGAGTGTGGCCAGCGCGATTTCGCCGCGCCATTGTCCGTTTTCCGCCAGCTGCCGGTCTTCGCAGGCCAGGTGATGCAGGGTTCTGATGGGATGCTCGGCATCGAAGTCTGCTTCGCTTTGCCAATGGCCATATTTGTCCGCAGTGGCTGCATCGATTTGATCGAAGATCGGTACATAGGTGTTGACGAACCGTCTTGCCAGACCATGAAAGACCTGGCCGTTTGCGTCGGGCCGGTGGAAATCCCAGCAGCGGATCAGTTTGCGTTCCCTGGCCAGTTGGCCATAGTGTCCGGATTCATCCGGGTCACGGACAAAGGCAATGTGCCACCCGAAATAATCCAGTGATAATGATTTCGATTTCAGGCTATCGGTATCGCGGCTGATCAGCACTCTGGCGCGTTGGGTGAGCGCTTTGCCGATTGCGATTTGATCTTCGGCCAGGGGGCTGATGGGGTAGCCGGGTAAATCCGATTCGGCAGGATAGCGGCCGTTGATTTTGCAAGCGCCCAGCTCGTTGTTGAATCGCTGCAGAAAATCGTCAAAGATTGCGGGGCTGTGCGCATCGCAAAGATTGAAGCGCCGGTGTTTGGCAACATCCAGTGCCTTGAACAGATTCTTGATCAGATCGTTGAAGCGCTTCTGCACGAAATGATTGCAACTGGCGGGTGTGGCCGCCAATCCGATGCCGATTTCGCCGTAGGTCTGCCGCAGGCACCAATCGTTAAATATGTGCTCGGCATGCTTGACTGCTGCGCGTGTTTGGGCGGTGTTGGGTGCGACAATCAGAAATTTGCCGGCTGCATTGATGATCTGGCTGGTGGGTGGCAGTGATAAATTGTCCAGCAGCGTGAGTGCGGCACATTCTGCCAGCAGGCTGACCTGGAATGAGCGGCCGCGTAACAGCTTGTGCGCATGTTTGTTGGTTTGGCCGCCTTCAGCGAAAATAAAATGCTGGATACCGAAAAAATCACCCTGGATGAGCAGGAATTTTTCCTCATCCCAGCCGTTTCTGAGGTCTGCGACGGTTTGCTTGTCTTGCTCGTGATGCCAGCGCCAGAGTGCAGCGGCGAGTGCGGCAGTGGTCTTGGAATGGTCGTACAGCGAGACTTCCGGTTTGACGCCAAAGGCTGTCGCCGCCGGAATCGCATGACAGACGGTCAGCCATAGCGCGTCGAAATGGTCGAGCCACAGCGGCAGATTGTCGCGGTGCGATCGGGGGATCTGCTTCAATCCTGCCAGCAGCGTATTCCATAGCTGGTGGTATTCCGCGCGGGCGGCCGCATTGTCAGTGGGTGTGCAGCCGATGCCTGGAAACAATGATTCGGGCGAGAGTGTTTTCAGCGGGTAGCGCCAGTTGAGTTCGCCTTCTGCGATCTCGCCTTTGCCGATTTGCTCGAACAGGGTCAGCAGGCGTGCGCGGTAATGATTGTCACGTTCCTTTTGATGGTTGTAGGTGCGGTCGAATTCATCGCGCTCAAAGCCGGAGGCGACGCGATCGGCGGTCGCCACGACCCATTGCAGGAAGGTGTCAGGCTTGTGATGTGCTGATGCGGCATTGACAACCGAGTCAGGCAGATTGGCATCCGTCTCGATCGATACAAATGGCGGGCATGTTCCTCTGAGGTCAGGAAAATGCCCGGTTGCTTCCAGTTCATCCCAGGCGATGCCGGTATAGGCGGCATGGACATGGCTATGGTAGCGGCCATTGTCCTGCCAGGGGCAATAGAGGTTTTTGTGCGCATCGAGTCGGCCGGCATGATCGATGTTGGCGCGTTCCGCAAGCTTGCCCAGGTCGTGCAAATAGGCGCTCAGCGCTACGCGGCTGGTGGCATCGAATAAAGTCATGTTCGCATCCTTGTTTGTTATTATGCTGAATGGTTTATCTGGTACTTTTCCTGATTCTATGGCGTTGTTGCCAGATGTCATGCGCAGAACAGGCTATCAAAACAAGCATTGTTTGCGGGGGGTAGAATAACCCAGGCTGGCGTGCGCGGGCTGCTTTGGCAAGCTTGCCGGAAGCGGTTGGCTGATTGGGTTGGCCGGTTTATGCATCCAATCAAAATGATGCCGGCAATAAATGTTTGCAAACGGACGGCCTCCTAGCCATGCGGTTTGTCAAATGCCAGCAAGGTTTTTTGTTAGAATAAGCGTTTACAACAAACTAATTTTATGAGGTATTTGATGGCTGTTGAAAGAACGCTTTCCATTATCAAACCGGATGCCGTGGCCAAGAATGTCATCGGTCAGATTTATGCCCGTTTCGAGGCGGCGGGTCTCAAGATCGTCGCGGCGCGCATGACGCATTTATCGCGGCTCGAGGCAGAAAATTTTTATGCGGTGCACCGGCAACGTCCTTTCTTCAATGATCTGGTCGAGTTCATGATCTCGGGGCCGGTAATGATCCAGGTGCTGGAAGGCGAGAATGCCATCGCCAAGAATCGCGAGCTGATGGGCGCGACTGATCCGCAAAAAGCGGATAAGGGTACGATCCGTGCTGATTTTGCCGAGAGCATCGATGCCAATGCCGTGCATGGTTCCGACGCACCGGAAACGGCAGCGGTCGAGATTGCCTGCTTTTTCCCCAGCCTGAATATTTATTCACGCTGAGTGTCTGCCGGCGCTGGCGTACGCGGCTTTTGCCGCTGGCATGAGCGGGTGCGCCGGCTGTCTGTATCCAATGCATAGGGTTGTGGCACTTTGCGTGCCATGCATGGTCTTACCGGTTTTCCCGGTTGATTCCATCCCATGCGGCATGTGAAATGCCGGCAAGTTTTGAAAGTCTGGTCTAATGGTTAATTTGCTCGATTTTAATGAAACAGGACTCATCCGCTTTTGTCAGGAAGCGGGCGAGAAGCCTTATCGCGCAAAACAATTGCTGCGCTGGATGCATCAATTTGGCCAATCGGAATTTGCGGAGATGAGCGATCTGGCCAAGGGGTTCCGGAGCAAGCTGGCAGCGCTCGCTATGATCCAGCCGCCAACAATCGTGAGCGATCATACCGCCAGCGACGGTACCCGTAAGTGGCTGCTGTCGACCGGCGCCAGCAATGCGGTGGAAATGGTTTTCATCCCGGAGCCCAACCGCGGCACATTGTGTGTATCCAGCCAGGTGGGCTGTGCGCTGGCATGCAGCTTTTGCTCGACCGGGCGGCAGGGCTTCAATCGCAATTTGACTGCGGCGGAGATCATTGGCCAACTGTGGTGGGCAAACAAATTGCTCCGGGCGCAGGCTGATGAGGCCGTTGCGACCGGAGAGCCTGCTTCGGCTTCCCGTGCCGTGACCAATGTCGTCATGATGGGCATGGGCGAGCCACTTGCCAATTTCGACAACCTGGTGATCGCGCTCGATCTGATGCTGAGCGATTATGCCTATGGGCTGTCACGCCGGCGGGTCACGGTCAGTACATCCGGCCTGGTGCCGGCCATCGATCGCCTGCGCGAGCGGTGCCCGGTTGCCTTGGCTATTTCACTTCATGCGCCAAACGATGCGCTGCGCGATCATCTGGTGCCGATCAACAAGAAATACCCGATCCAGACATTGCTGGCCGCCTGTGAACGCTATTTGCCGGCTGCGCCCCGGGATTTTGTGACGTTTGAATATGTCATGCTGGATGGCGTCAATGACAGTATCGAACAGGCGCGCGAGCTGGTGCGGCTGGTGAGAAACATTCCGTGCAAACTCAACCTGATCCCATTCAACGGTTTTACAGCCTCGGGTTACCAGCGATCGAAAACAGCGGCCATCAGCGCGTTCCGCGATGTGTTGATGCAGGCCGGCATTGTCGCGACGGTGCGCAAAACCCGGGGGGATGACATCGATGCGGCCTGCGGCCAGTTGGCTGGACAAGTGCAGGACAAGACCCGCCGCACGCGAGTGCGGGCTGCGATCGATACCGCGATCACGGGTTGAGGCGCCGCGGGCAGGGGAGAAGGGTTGAATGAATTGCGCGCGCGGGTGAAAAAACGGTATGCTGGCTTGCTTGCTGGATGTGTGGTCTGGCTGGTCGGTTGTGCGCATTCGCCGGCCCAGGATGAACGTTCGGCCGAGGGGTTGAAACAGCGCGCGCTGCAAAGTGCAACCATCCATACCGAGCTGGCTGGTCAATACTATCACCGCGGTCAGTATCGAGTCGCGATCGAGGAAGCGGAAATAGCGCTGCGGGCCAAACTGGATTATGCGCCGGCTCATAATATGCTGGGGCTGATTTATATGGATTTGCAGGAGGATGCGCGGGCGGCGTGGCATTTTGAACAAGGGCTTGGCATGGCGCCAAATGATCCGGATATACATAACAATTTTGGCTGGTTTTTGTGTCAACGCCAACCCGATCAGATGGAACGGGCGGTGAATCATTTTATGGCGGCAATCCGGGATCCATTGTATGAAAAGCCTGCGAGAACTTATGCCAATGCAGGGCTGTGTGTCCTGAAACAGAATCATTTCGAACAGGCGCAGGCATTTTTTCAACAGGCCCTGGTTATTCGTCCTGCCGATGCCCTGGCGCAGCGTGGTCTGATCGAACTGGACTTCAAGCGTGGCCGCCTGCAAACGGCCCGGTCCGGCATCATTCACTATCTGCAGACATATCCTGCCGCACCCGAGAGCCTGTGGTTGGCGCTTCGTATCGCACGGGCGGGGCAGGATGTTGACGCGGAGGCGAATTATGCTTTTCAATTACAACGGCGCTTTCCTGATTCCAGGGAAGCCAAAGCATTGCGTGCAGGTAGGTTGAATCATGAATGATACTGACGGAAAAAATAAGTCTAAGACTGCGCAGCAGCCAGAGGAGGTGCTGGCTGCCGCGCAACCGGAAAATAGCGGACAGCCTGAGAATCAGGCCGATGTGCCATCCAGGCAGACTGAGACACATGCATCCCTTTCCCAGGCTGCACCGGCTGGCCAAACGGCAGATGTCGAGACCACAAATGGCGTGGCGAATGTCGGGCGTATACTGCGGGAGGAGCGAACTCGGCGCGGTCTGAGCATTGGTGAGATCGCCCGGCGACTGCGGCTGACTGAACAGCAAGTTGAGTCCATCGAGGCAGAGGATTTTGCGAAATTGCCGTCCACAACTTTTTTGCGCGGGTATGTACGTAATTACGCAAACCTGTTGCAGCTCGATAATGTCAAGCAATTGTTGGCAGCATTGCCGCAGTTTACACCCGCAAACAGTCATTCGAATGAAATTCTGGCGCAGCGCTTCAAGTCGATCGAGCCGGTATTTAACCGGCGCAATCGTGGCCGGCCGGGTTTGCTATATACTGTCGCGCTGCTGGTGGCGGGTCTGCTGGTTTACGGGTTGTATCAGAATGACAAGGTGGAGCAGGCGCCATCATCCTTGCTGGAAGGCTTTGATGCAGCCGAGTTGATCAGCCCCCAAAGTGGAATTGGCCAAACCGCGATTGATTTGTCCTTGCCGATGGCGCCTTCTTCTCCGGTTGAGTATTCCGACCGGCCGCCCGTCGTGGCACAGCAGGCGCCAACCGTTACCGCTGCCTTGCCGCAATCTTCGGCAGCGGATGCGAGCGTTGCTGAAGTGCCGGATGATGGCATGAAATCCCTGCATTTTGCTTTTTCGCGAGATTCCTGGGTCAAGATCAAGGACAGCGACGGCAAGGTCATCCTTGAAAAAACGCATGCCCGTGGCACCGAGCGGATGATTACAGGGAAACCGCCTCTGTATCTGGTGATTGGCAATGCGCATGGGGTCGCGCTTACCTATAACGGACGGACGGTCGATCTTGCGCCGTACACGCGCGGCAATGACGATGTTGCCCGCTTCTCGCTCGAATAACCTGATCTACCGCCTGATTTAGCCTGGTATTTTTGAAATCTACATTACACGACATGTCATCTAATAATATTCCAAGTTCACGTAGAAAATGCGTGGGCGTCAAAGTGGGTTCGGTCACAATTGGGGGCGATGCGCCTATCGTGGTGCAGTCGATGACCAATACCGATACTGCCGATGAAATCGCCACTACCATGCAGGTGGCCCAGCTCGCGCGGGCGGGCTCTGAATTGGTCAGGATTACGGTCAACACCATGGAAGCTGCCCGGGCGGTTGCGGGCATTCGCGCCAGGCTGGACGATATGGGCTGCCATGTGCCACTGGTGGGCGATTTCCATTTCAACGGTCACAAGCTGTTGACTGCTTATCCGGAATGCGCGCAGGCGCTCGCCAAGTATCGCATCAATCCCGGCAATGTGGGGCAGGGCAAGAAACGCGACGAACAATTCTCAACCTTGATCGAGACCGCCTGCAAGTACGACAAGCCGGTCCGTATCGGTGTCAATTGGGGAAGCCTCGATCCGACCATGTTGGCGCGCATCATGGATGAAAATGCCCGTGCGGCGTCACCGATGGATGCAGCCCAGGTGATGCGCAAGGCATTGATCACATCCGCCCTGGAAAGCGCGGCCAAGGCAGAAGAGCTGGGATTGGGCCGTGATCGCATCGTGTTGTCGTGCAAGGTCAGCGGTGTGCAGGATTTGATCGCGGTTTACAGTGAACTGGCGGCACAATGCGACTATGCATTGCATTTGGGTTTGACCGAGGCCGGCATGGGTTCGAAAGGTATCGTCGCGTCGACGGCCGCCCTGTCCGTGCTGTTGTTCAGAGGCATAGGCGATACCATACGCATCTCGCTGACACCCGAGCCCGGTGGCGATCGCAGCCGTGAAGTCATCGTGGGCCAGGAAATTCTGCAGACCATGGGCCTGCGGGCCTTTGTTCCGCTGGTTGCCGCCTGTCCGGGATGCGGGCGCACCACCAGCACTTATTTCCAGGAGCTGGCGGAAAGCATACAGGCCTATGTGCGTGAGCAAATGATCGACTGGCGGGAGCAATATGATGGCGTCGAAAATATGACGCTTGCGGTCATGGGCTGTGTCGTCAATGGGCCGGGCGAGAGCAAACACGCCAATATTGGCATCAGTCTGCCTGGTTCGGGCGAGAATCCTGTCGCACCGGTTTTCGTGGATGGACAGAAGACGGTCACGCTGAAGGGCGACAATATCGCTGGCGAATTTCGCGCGATTGTCGACGAATACGTGCGCACCAAATACCGGAAGAAAGTCGCCAATGTCTAATTCAATCCGGGCGGTGCGCGGAATGAACGATATTCTGCCCGACGAAACGGGGCTCTGGGCTTTTTTCGAGGATACCATTCGTCAGTGGCTGAGCGCCTATGGCTACCGCAATCTGCGCACGCCGATTGTCGAACAGACCGATTTGTTCGTGCGTTCGATTGGCGCCGTCACGGATATCGTCGAAAAAGAGATGTACACGTTTATCGATCATCTCAATGGAGAGAGCCTGACGCTGCGCCCGGAGGGCACGGCCGCCTGTGTGCGGGCGGTGATTGAACACAACCTGCTGTATGCGGGTCCGCAGCGGCTTTATTACAGCGGGCCGATGTTCCGTCACGAGCGCCCACAGAAAGGCCGTTACCGCCAGTTCCATCAGGTTGGCGTGGAAGCGCTCGGCCTGGCGGGGCCGGACATCGATGCGGAACTTATCCTCATGTGCGCGCGCTTGTGGCGCCTGCTGGGCATTCCCGATGTCCGCCTCGAGATCAGCACGCTGGGCAGCGTCGAATCCCGCACGGTCTATCGCAGCCGCCTGATCAACTATCTCGAAAAGTTTGCTGATGAACTGGATGAGGACGCCCGCCGGCGATTGCATAGCAATCCGCTACGCATTCTCGACAGCAAAAATCCCGCCATGCGCGAGATTCTGGAAGGGGCGCCGCGCCTGCTGGATGATCTGGATGAAGATTCGCTCAAGCATTTCGAGTCATTGCAACAGATTCTGCGCAATCAGGGGATCAATTTCGAGATCAATCTTCGCCTGGTGCGGGGGCTGGATTATTATAATCGCACGGTTTTTGAATGGGTGACGGACAAACTGGGCGCGCAGGGGACTATTTGCGCCGGTGGACGTTATGACGGGCTGATCGCGCAAATCGGCGGCAAGCCAGCGCCAGCGTGCGGGTTTGCGATGGGTGTCGAGCGCATACTGGCGCTGATGCTTGAGAACCAGGTGGAAGGCGTAGCGGCTGTTCCTGACGTCTATCTGGTTCATCAGGGTGAGGCGGCAACCGAATTTGCCTGGAAAGTGGCCGAAACCTTGCGGGATGAGGGCTTCAAAGTGATGCAGCACTGCGGTGGCGGCAGTTTCAAGGCGCAAATGAAAAAAGCCGATGCCAGTGGCGCGCGCTTTGCCGCTATCATTGGCGATGACGAAGCGCTGGCCGGTGAGATCAGTATCAAACCCTTGCGCGAAGCGGCAGAGCAGGTCAAGGCCGATTTGGCGGAGGCCGCCGCATTGCTGCGAAATGTTTAATTCAATTCTCGGAAAACAATCAAGATGTCAACCTACAATTTTGAAGAGCAGGAAAAGATTGACCGGCTGAAAGCCTGGTGGGCGGCGCATGGCGGCACCGTGCTGCTGGTCGCGGCCGTTTTTGCGGCATCGGTTGCAGGCAGCCAGTTGTGGAATCACTATCAAAAACAACAGAGACAGCAGGCAGCCGATTTGTATGCGGTATTACAGCAGCAGGTCGAGAAGAGCGGTGATGCGAATAAAATCAAGGATGCTGCCTTGTTGCTGATCGAGGGCTTCCCGGCAAGCGGTTATGCCCCCCGGGCAGCCTTGGTGGCCGCGCATGCCAGTGCCCAGGCGGGTGACCGGCAAAGTGCCAAGGACATGCTGCAATGGATACTCGATCATGGCGATGAGCCTGAAATACAGGATCTGGCCCGCTTGCGCCTGGCCGGTGTGTGGCTGGACGAGCAGCAACCAGAGCAGGCATTGGCGCTTCTGAATGTGCGGCATGGAGCCTCATTTACCGGTCTGTATGCGGATGTGCGGGGAGACGCGCTGGCCGCATCCGGAAAAATCAGTGAAGCGCGCGCGGCCTATCAACAGGCGCTCGATCACATGAGCGGACAAAGCGCTTATCAGAATGTTATTCAAATGAAAATGGATGCGTTGCGAGACGATCAGCAGTGATTGGCAGAACTTCCTTACTGATAGATGATTTGATTTCACTTGTCAGCAGCTGGGCGGCACGTGCTGGCTTATTGTTGCTACTGACTCAGTTGACACTGCTGGGCGGGTGTGCGTCCCTGAGCGACCTGGGTGGCGGCCATTTCACCGATCTGTTCAGTAGCGATGACGAAGCCGTCATCGACGAGGCTGAAATCGCTGCCCTGGAGGCGTTGCCCAAGCTCGAATCGTTGTGGCAAGTGAAACTGGGGGAAAGCAAGACTGCGGTTTTCGCGCCGGTATACGAAAACGGCGCGCTCTATGCTGCTGCGGAGAATGGCCGGCTGGTGAAGCTTGATCCGGCAACCGGTCGGGAGATTTGGCGCGTGGATACCGATCATCAATTGTCAGGAGGAGTGGGTGTCGGGGATGGCATGATCCTGCTCGGCACTTACAAGGGTGAGGTGCTCGCTTTTGATGAATCCGGCAATTCATTGTGGCAGGCACGCGTTACCAGCGAAATCTTGAGTCCGCCCCAGGCGGATAGCGGCATTGTCGTGGTGCGCACGGGCGATGGCCGGCTATTTGGGCTGGATGCGGCCGATGGCAAGCGGGTGTGGATCTATCAAGGTGCGACCCCGCCGTTGACAGTCCGGAGCTTTGCCGGTGTGCTGATATCGCGCGGGGCTATTTTTGCTGGCTTCCCGGGGGGGAAGCTGATCGCCTTGAATCTGCTCAACGGTAATGTCGGTTGGGAAGTGACGGTTGCCGAACCCCATGGTGTGACCGAGCTGGAGCGCATGACGGATATCAGCAGTTTGCCAGTCATGGACCGGAATGAGGTCTGTGCAGTGGCCTATCATGGGAAAGTCGCCTGCTTTGAAATTACCACCGGCAATCAGATCTGGGCCAAGGATACTTCGAGTAATGCCGGCCTGATCATGGATGGCAGCTATGTCTACATCAGTGAAGAACGCGGCGCCGTGATCGCCTACGATAAAAGCAGTGGCGTGCTGGCCTGGAAACGGGATAAATTGGGGAGTCGTAAACTTTCAGCCCCCATGATTGCCAGAGGGATGCGTCTGGTGATAGGGGATGATAGCGGGCATGTCCTGTTGCTCAATCGTCAGGATGGATCGCTGGTGGCCCGGTCACCCACGGATGATAGCGCTATCCAGGCACGTCCGGAATATTTGCCCGATGGTTTCGTGGTCCAAACACGCAAAGGTGGTCTGTACGCGTTTGCGTTGTAGTGACGTATTTTCTTCTGATCTGTCTGAATTATGTCATGGTTGTGACTGCTGGTCATGAAGCGCTCGATTGCGTGTATATCTGGTTCAAGTGATCTCTTGTTAAAACGCTTATTCTCCTTTCGGTATTATTGCCTGGGAAATCCAGGATGATTCCTTTCTCCTATTCTTTTCACTGGCTTTTATCATGAAACCCACGCTGGTACTCGTTGGGCGTCCGAATGTCGGCAAATCGACGCTATTCAACCGTCTGACCCGCACACGTGATGCGATTGTGGCGGATATTCCGGGATTGACCCGTGATCGGCACTATGGACATGGAAAGATCGGTCTCAAGCCCTATCTTGTCGTGGATACCGGTGGTTTCGAACCAGTGGTGAAATCCGGCATCTTGCATGCCATGGCCAGGCAAACCCTACAGGCAGTGGATGAAGCCGATGTGGTGTTATTTGTGGTCGATGGCCGGAAAGGGTTGGCCCCGCATGACAAGATTATCGCCGAACAGTTGCGCAAAACCGGCCGGAAAATCCTGCTGGTTGTCAACAAAACCGAAGGCATGCAAACGTCGATCATTACGTCTGAATTCCATGAATTGGGGCTGGGTGATCCCTGTGCCGTCTCTGCCCTGCATGGCGATCATATCGCTGATCTGATCGATCTGGCGCTGGCAGATTATCCCTACGAGGAGGATGCCGATGCGCAGCAGGCAAAACATCCCCGGATTGCGATTGTTGGGCGTCCAAACGTCGGGAAGTCAACACTGATCAATTCGCTACTTGGGGAAGAGCGCGTCATCGCCTTCGATCAGCCCGGCACCACCCGGGATAGTATTTATATCGATTTTGAATACGATCAGCGCAGCTATACGCTGATCGATACCGCCGGTTTGCGTCGGCGTGGCAAGGTGCTGGAGACGCTGGAAAAGTTTTCAGTGGTCAAAACGCTGCAATCGATTGAGGAAGCCAATCTGGTCATACTGGTGCTCGATGCAAAAGAAGGTATTTCCGATCAGGATGCGCATATCGCCGGGTTTATTCTGGAAACCGGCCGCGCGCTGGTGGTTGCGATCAATAAATGGGATAGTCTGGATGATTATCAGCGCGATGTAATTAAACGCGAGTTCGCGCGCCGGCTCGCTTTCCTGGATTTCGCCAGCCTGCATTATATTTCCGCTCTGTATGGGCGTGGATTGAAGGCATTGATGCCATCGGTCGATACAGCCTATGCGGCAGCGATGGCGCATATCCCCACGCCGCGCCTGACGCGCGCCATGTTGGCTGCGGTGAGCAAGCAGCCTCCCCCGCGTGGCGGTATGTCACGGCCGAAAATGCGTTATGCGCACCAGGGAGGCTCCAATCCACCGTTGATTATCGTGCATGGATCGATGCTCGGGCATGTGCCTGCAACTTACCGGCGCTATCTTGAAAATACCTTTCGTACAGTCTTTGGGCTGAAAGGCACGCCGCTGCGGGTAGAGTTCAGAACCGGACATAATCCTTATGCCGATAAGAAAGCGCCGCCGCCAAGTGAGCAAGAGGCCCGGCGCGCGCATAGCCGCCGGCGCCGTAATCGCAAGCAATACGGGCGATGAAACGCAAGCGAAACCGGCCTGTGCCTGGATTGCTTGTTTGAGCGGCTATGAGATGGTGTGATGGACGAACGAAAAAAGTGAGATTTGTACCCGGCTGCTTGCCGGGCTTGCTTCGCTGATAGCAGCCTCGCCCGATTGGGTTGGGCCGCTATCGAAGCATGGAAGATCGAAATGCAGGTGACCGGGGGCCGGTCTGAATTTATTTGAGTGTGGTGATAAATTCGGAAACTGCTTTCATTTCTTGTACGCTCATGCGTGAAACGATGGATTGCATGGTATTGTTGGTGTCGTTTTGGCGGGTGCCCTGGCGGAATGCCTGCAACTGGGACAGCGTGTAAGCCGCATGCTGGCCAGCGAGACGTGGATAATGGGGCGGAATACCTTTGCCATCGGGAGAATGGCAGCTTGAGCAGGCCGGGATCGAGTTTTCCAGATTGCCACCATTGTACAGCTGTTTGCCTAGATTAATCAGGGACTCGTCGCTTACCATGCCGGGCTGGGGGGCTTGTTGGGCATAATAGGCAGCCAGATTTTGCATATCGTCTTGACTCAAGGGTGTCACCATGGAGGCCATGACGGGATTGTCCCGTTTGGCAGGTGTGCCCTCTTCTGATTTAAAATCCATCAATTGCTTGGCGGTGTAGACAGCGTATTGCCCGGCAAGAATCGGATTGGTTGGAATAATACTGTTGCCGTCAGCATTGTGGCAGCCCGCACAGACGCCCATTGCGATTTCCTTGCCTTTCTCGGCGTCGCCGTCTGTAGACGGAGAACCGGCAAGCGCAAGGCCGGAAAACAGGAGTGTGATGACTACCGCAGCGTTTTCAATGAGTTTCATGATTTTATAGGGTTGAAATTTTTTATAAAAAAAACTGTAAAGAGCCCTGCATTCTAGCAAGGTTTGCGGGTTACAGTAAACGGCAATGGTGGCTGAATCGAAATCGACAGGATGAAAAAGTTTTTTGTTTTTTTATTGTTAGCCAATATCTCGGCTGCACTTTACTTTAATGTGGGCCCGGGTGACAAACCGACTGCACAGCCATCTTTGCTGCATCCCGAGAAGATCGTCCTATTGCCGGACAAGGTGGCCTGTCTCAAATGGGGCAAGTTGCTCGATCCTGTCTTGCAGCCGGCCAGAACCGTCATTGCTGAATTGCCATTCGGGCAGAGCCACTTGACCGAGGTGCCCGAAGGCAAGGTTGCAGTTTATTGGGTGCATATCCCTGCACTGAAAACGCCGCAGGAGATCGCACGGCAAATCGATGTGCTGAAAAAGCTCAAGGTGCCGCATTTGCTTATACAGGAAAATGGGGAGGGGCCGTGGCATAATACGATTGCATTGGCCATATTGCGCGATAAACCGGCTGCCGATGCGCTCGTCAAACAATTGCGAGACCAGGGGCTGGCTCATGTAAAGCATAGCGCACATATATTTCAGCAATTTGTGTTCGTGATACGCGGGCCCAGTGCGCAGCTTGCCCGGCAACTGCAGTCAATCGTGCAACGTTTTCCCGGTACCGGTCTGGAAATGACTGAATGTGACCGCATCTAATGAAGCAATATATCTCTGAGCTATTTTCAGTCTTAGGGTACAAGCCATGCGCCATAAGGCTGGCGCGGGGTTGTTCTGCGCTTCAGGCTCCTAGAGGCTGTTAGAATGCATGCCGATTAGCCGGCCACCAATTCTGGCGCAGACTTTTTTAGCAAGCTTGAATGTTTATCAAAATCATTGAATGAATCTGGAGTAGGCGTGGCAGTTCATATTAAAACCATCCAAGAAATAGAAACCATGCGTGTGGCCGGCAGGCTGGCAGCAGAAGTGCTGGACTATATTCAGCCCTATGTGGTGCCAGGCGTCACGACTGCGGCGCTGGACGAACTTTGTTACAAATATATGGTGGATGTCCAGAAAACGATCCCGGCGCCGCTCAATTATGCGCCACCTGGCTACAGCCCGTACCCGAAATCCATCTGTACCTCGGTTAATCATCAGGTGTGTCATGGTATACCGGGAGACAAAAAGCTCAAGGCAGGTGATGTGGTCAATATCGATGTGACGGTCATCTATAAAGGCTACCACGGCGATACCAGCCGCATGTATTATGTCGGTGAACCTTCCATTCAGGCCAGGCGGCTCTGTGAACTGACATTCGAGGCCATGTGGCGGGGTATCGAGGAAATCCAGCCAGGCAAACACCTGGGGGATATCGGTCATGTTATCCAGCGTGTGGCCGAAAACGCGGGTTACAGTGTTGTCAGGGAGTTCTGTGGGCATGGTATCGGTGCGAAATTTCATGAAGATCCACAGGTGCTGCACTATGGACGTCGTGGAGCGGGTATCGAACTGAAACCCGGCATGATCTTCACGGTGGAGCCCATGATCAATGCCGGCAAGGCCGCCATCAAGCCGCTGCCGGATGGCTGGACAGTGATTACCAAGGATCGCAGCCTGTCCGCGCAATGGGAGCATACCGTCCTGGTAACCGAGGCCGGTCATGAAGTGTTGACTGTTTCCACCGGCGCGCCGGACAAACCCAGCTACCGGTTTTCTACCTGACCCGCATCTGCTACCCAACTTTTCACTTGCTTCTTATTTAACAGGCGAAGGACATGCAGCGACACAATCATCGCGCCCCTGACCAGATTCGTCCGGTCAGGATCACGCGCCACTATACCCGTCATGCCGAAGGTTCGGTATTGATCGAGTGTGGCGAAACCAAGGTCATTTGTACGGCCAGTGTGCTTGAAAATGTGCCGCCGTTTCTGAAAGGCACGGGCCAGGGATGGCTGACAGCTGAGTATGGCATGCTGCCGCGCTCAACCGGTGAAAGAATGCCGCGGGAGGCTGCAAAGGGCAAACAATCGGGGCGGACGATGGAAATCCAGCGTCTGATCGGCCGGGCGCTGCGCGCAGTGCTGGATCTGGACAAGATTGGCGAGCGTACCATTCATATTGATTGTGATGTGATCCAAGCGGATGGCGGCACGCGTACCGCCAGCATCACGGGCGCATTCGTGGCGCTGAGCGATGCAGTTGGGTGGCTCGCCGCGCAGCAAATGATCGTGGAGAACCCGATCCGGGAGCAGGTGGCGGCCATCTCGATAGGCATGCTGAACGGACAGCCCTTGCTCGATCTCGATTACGTCGAGGATGCTGGCTGCGATACCGATATGAATGTGGTGATGACCAGCAGTCTGGGACTGGTGGAAATTCAGGGAACTGCCGAAGGGGCCGCATTCAGTCGTCAGGATTTGCAAGTCATGCTCGATATCGCGCAGCAGGGATTGCTGGAATTATTTAGTTTGCAGAAGCAGGCGCTTGCTGCTTCCCGGGCCTGACACCGCTTGTCGGCAAACATGGGCCAGTTTGCAGGCCGGCTGGTTCGTATCCTGCTTCGATGTATGAAGCGCAGGATGCTTTGCATGCACCGCACTGAACTTGAGATAACCCAGAGCGTATTATTAACCCATTAAATTGAAAATGACATCGCATCTGAACAAGATTGTCATCGCCAGCAGCAATGCCGGAAAACTGAGAGAAATCGAGAAATTACTCGCACCATTGGGTATCGAAACCATTTCCCAAGCATCTTGCACAATCGGGGAAGTGGACGAACCGCATGCCACCTTTGTGGAGAATGCCCTGGTCAAGGCACGGCATGCCAGTCAGCAGACCGGTTTGCCTGCGCTGGCGGATGATTCGGGGATCTGCGTCAACGCTTTGGGGGGCGCGCCGGGTGTTTTCTCCGCGCGCTATGCGGGTGAGCCCAAATCGGATGCACGCAATAACCAGAAACTGGTCGAGACGCTGCGTGCATATGCCGATCGCAGCGCTTATTATTATTGCGTTATGGTATTGCTGCGCCATGCACACGATCCTCAACCCATTATCGCGGAAGGCGTATGGCGGGGCGAAATCATTCTGGAACCAAGGGGAGAAGGGGGGTTCGGCTATGATCCATTTTTCTTTCTGCCGGAACTGAACAAAACTTCCGCCGAGCTTTCACTGGAAGAAAAAAACCTGATCAGCCACCGCGGACAGGCGCTGGCCAAGCTAGTCACAATACTGTCTAAAGATCTGCCGGATCGGGTGTCGTGACGCATGCGTCTGTGTGCTTGTGGCCAGGAAGTTTGCCGTGAATTTCATGCATGTCTATGCGTCCAACCCAGGTTCCCAGGCTAACCAAATTTGACCGGTATGAATACAATCACGCCACTTTTGTCTTTATCTGCTTCGAAGTCTCCCCGGTTGAGGGTGCTGCCTGCGCTGAGTCTTTATATCCATATTCCTTGGTGTGTGCGGAAATGCCCATATTGCGATTTCAATTCGCATGCGATCAACGGGCGTGATGGCGTGCCCGAATCCGAATATGTCGCGGCGCTCAAGCGCGATCTCGAATTGTCGCTGCCGCTGATTTGGGGCCGGCCGGTTGTCAGTGTTTTTTTTGGTGGCGGGACGCCAAGTGTGTTCAGTGCCGCTTCGATCGATGCGATCCTCTCACATGTCAGGATGCTGTTACCGCTTGCCCCGGGCACAGAGATCACGCTGGAAGCTAACCCTGGAACCTTCGAGGCGAAGAAGTTCCGGGATTTTCAGGCGGCCGGCATCAACCGGCTTTCGATCGGTATACAGAGCTTCAACTCTCGTCATCTGCAGGCATTGGGACGGATTCATGATGGCGCGGAAGCACGGCTGGCAGCAGAAACGGCACTGAAGTATTTTGATAATCTCAATCTGGATCTGATGTATGCATTGCCGCATCAGTCACTGGACCAGGCGCGGCAGGATATCGAGTGTGCAGTGATGCTGGGTGCGCCCCACATTTCAGCTTATCATTTGACAATCGAGCCCAATACGCCGTTTTACCGCAATCCGCCCCGGTTGCCAGATGAAGAGCTTTCGGCAGATATGCAGGGCATGATCGAAACCATGCTGGCAGACAACGGCTATCAGCATTATGAGGTATCCGCTTTTGCCCGCCCTGGACAGCACTGCGTGCATAATATGAACTATTGGCAGTACGGCGATTATCTCGGCATTGGCGCAGGCGCGCACAGCAAAATCAGCTTCCAGGATAGAATCGCGCGGCATATGCGCTATAAACATCCCAGGCAATATCTGGAACAGGCGCTGGCCAGCCAGGCCGATATAAAAGATCTGATCGCGGTGGAACAGGAAGTGGATGCGCCGGACCGCATTTTTGAATTCATGATGAATGCGCTGCGTATCGCGAACGGGTTCGATCCTGGCCTTTTGCAGGCGCATACTGGCCTGACGACAGCGGCGATTCAGCGGCAACTGACCGAAGCCGAGCAGCGAGGATTGATCGAATGGCGGCATGACTGCATCCGCCCAACTTTGCAGGGCAGGCGTTTTCTCAACGACTTGCTGGAAATATTCTTGCCCCGGTCAGAAAACCAGCGTCAGGGGCCTGGTCGCTGCAGCCGCTCTGAATGGCCTTCCGCATGAGCGAGGACGAGGAGGCTGTCCGAGAATAGCGATCGTAGTGAGGGCGAAGCTGGCTGAGCGGGATTTTTCGATCATTAACGAGCCCTAAGAGGCGAATAGTTGTTCTATTCAACGAAAATGATCGAAAAATCCCGCCTGGCAGGTTCGTCCGCAGTAGATCAGTCTATTCTCGGGCAGCCTCCTAGGCAGGATTCTATTGAATCATGCCGAGTTGCGGATGAATATCAGATCCCGGATGGTGTGACCCAGCCGCAGGCCCCGTTGCTCAAATTTGGTCAAGGGACGATAGGCGGGGCGGGGCGCGTAGTCGGTCGCTGTGTTGGTCAGGCGTGGTTCATCGCGCAATACTTGTAGCATATGTTCGGCGTAGTGTTGCCAGTCGGTGGCAAGATGCAGATAGCCACCGGGCTTGATCCGTTCGCAGAGCAATGCGATGAAATCCGGTTGAATCAGGCGGCGTTTGTGGTGTCGTGCCTTGGGCCATGGATCCGGGAAAAAAATATGGACACCATCCAGTGATTGGCCGGGCAGCATCTGTTGTATGACAGCGACTGCGTCATGCGAAATGATGCGCAGGTTGGTGAGCTGCAGCTTTCTGATCAGCTCGAGCAGGCTGCCAATACCCGGCAGATGTACTTCGATCGCCAGAAAATCCTTATCGGGCTGCTGGCTGGCGATGGCAGCGGTGGTTTCCCCCATGCCTGAGCCGATTTCCAGAATCCGGGGTGCCGACCGTCCGAAAATCTGGTCGAGGTCAATCGTATTTTCAGTAAAGGGTATGCCGTAGATTGGCAACAGGGTTTCGCAGGCTTGCCGCTGCGCATTCGAAAAATGCCCCTGGCGCAGCACGTAGCTGCGAATCGAGCGGGAGAGGGGTGAGGACAAAGCGATCAATCGTCCAGAGCAACCTGGCGCCTAGTTGTTTGCAATCGTGTTGGAGGTGCTGGTAATAATGCCTTCGAGCGGTGAACTTGGACTGGCCTGATAAATTTTCTTGGCCATCCGTCCGGCCAGATAAGCTTCGCGCCCGGCTTCCACTGCCTTGCGCATGGCCGAGGCCATCTGCACCGGATTGCGCGCACCCGCAATGGCGGTGTTGGTCAATATCCCATCGCAACCAAGCTCCATCGCAATCGCCGCATCCGAAACGGTGCCGACGCCGGCATCTACCAGCACGGGCACCCGCGCATTGTCTATGATGATTTGCAGATTCCACGGGTTGAGAATCCCCATGCCGGATCCGATCAGGGAGGCCAGCGGCATGATGGCAACGCAGCCAATTTCTTCCAGTCGTTTGGCGACGATCGGGTCATCCGAGGTATAGACCATGACCTGAAAACCCTCCTTGACCAGGATCTCTGCCGCTTCGAGCGTGGCGACGACATCCGGAAACAGGGTTTGCTGATCCCCCAGCACTTCCAGCTTGACCAGGGAATGTCCGTCCAGCAGTTCGCGTGCCAGGCGCAAGGTACGCACTGCATCTTTGGCGGTATAGCAGCCGGCGGTATTGGGAAGCAGTGTGAATTGGGAGGGGGGCAGGGCATCCAGCAGATTGGGTTCATCCGGATTTTGGCCGATATTGGTGCGGCGTATCGCTACCGTAATGATTTGCGCGCCGCTTGCCTCGACTGCGGCGCGGGTTTCAGTGAAATCCTTGTATTTTCCTGTCCCGACCAATAGCCGAGAGCTGTAACTTGTACCAGCTATGACGAGTGGATCCATAAATATTTCAATGATTAGGTTTAATTACCAGACTGTCCTGGAGCGAGCGGGTTGCAATCACCTGGGCGTATCAGCCGCCACCGACCGCCACGATGATTTCCAGCTGGTCGCCCTCACCCAGAATTTGCTCAGGATACTTGCTGCGGGGAATGATTTCCCCGTTGCATTCGATGGCAATGCGTTTGTCTTGCAATGACAGGCACTCGATCAGCTGTTGCACACTCATCTGGCCGTCAAAACTTTGTAATTGACCGTTGATCGTGAGTTGCATAGTATTAAAAATACCGTGGTTAAGGTAGACTTTAATGATAAGCTGACCATTCTAGCATGCGGGTGTAGCTCAATGGTAGAGCAGAAGCTTCCCAAGCTTAAGACGAGGGTTCGATTCCCTTCACCCGCTCAATGTATTTGCGTCTGCTACGCTAGGAGGCTGTCCGAGAATAGCGATTGTAGCGAGAGCGAGGCTGATTGAGCAGGATTTTCCGATTATTTGAGGCGAATAGTCGTTCTATTTAACGAAAATAATCGGAAAATCCGGCCAATCAGGCTCGTTCGCAGTAGATCGGTCTATTTTCGGACAGCCTCCTAGGCCTGACAAGATCCATTCAGACTGTAAACGATTTTTAAACTCTATTACTGAACAAATCAGAAATCCGATAATGATTAGTCTAGCCAAGCGTGTGCTGTCTGCCGCGATTGCACTCCTGCTGTTGCTGATGCCGTATGGCATGGCATCGGCCGATAAAATCGTTGCCACGCCCGATGCTTTGAAAATTCTTGGTTGGGTCGAGTTTGTCCGATTGGAGCCATGGGGACTGAAAACCCGGGCGCGTCTGGATACCGGCGCCAATACTTCTTCCATGAGCGCGCGCGATATCCATGTGTTCAAGAAAAACGGCAAACGGTGGGCCAAATTTACATTCGATTTCAAAACCGCTAAAGATGAGCGCTCGATTGAAATCGAACAGCCGTTGGTCCGTCTGGTGAAAATCAAGCAGCACAGCGGACCTCCTCAGGAGCGTCCCGTGGTCAGCATGGATATTTGCTTGGCCGATGAAGTACGGTCAGTTGAATTCAGCCTGATTGACCGCCGCGCCCTCAATTACCCTATATTGCTTGGCCGCAAGGCGCTCGCTGGCTATGCGCTGGTTGACTCTGCAAATGCATATCTGAGCAAGGCAGGGTGCGGTCATGAGAAAAAAAAGGTAACTATTCAGCGTATTCTTTCTCTCAGTCATTCTGCAACATAAAATCAGGCAGTTTCCCAGCGAAGAGCAGGGAAAGCGCCTCGGAAGCAGAA
>NZ_FNOY01000094.1 GCF_900107165.1 Nitrosomonas halophila | reverse complement strand
CAAGGCCGTTGCATCCGGTCTTGCTATCGCTTGCTGTTCGATCAGATGATGCACCGGTTCCACCGAAGCATACCGTTGCTCATTGACGCCCCAGGTTTTGAGTTGGACTTGCTCCGCTTCACTCAGCAGCGTGATATCACAGAGCTGTCGGGTTTGGCTGCTGCTCATTGCGTGCAACAATGCTTTCACCTGTGAAGCAAGACGGTTCACGGTTTCTTCCGAGAAATACTGGCAGTCATAGCCGAAATGTAGGTTGAGTGTCCGTTGGTGCGATATGGCCACCGCTATCGGATAGTTTGACATTTCCCAGTTTTGGCTGCTCGAAAAAGTCAGGCCAAGCGTTGCCGACTGCTGCAGCGTCTCGTCGATAGGATAATTCTCGAATACCAGGATACTGTCAAACAACCCTTGGCCGCTCTGCTTTACCCAGCGTTGAATCTCATATAAGGGCGTGTGCTCATGCTCGCGTGAAGCAAGATTTTGTGCCTGGACGTCACGCAGCCAGTCAGCGATCGGCTGCTCAGGTCGTAGCGTCATGCAAACGGGGATGGTATTGATAAACAATCCCAGCATTTGCTCAGATCCTGGCAGATCAGCCGGACGGCCCGCGACTGTTACGCCAAAAGTCACAGTAGGCTGGCCGGTATAGGATTTGAGTAACAGCGCCCATGCAGCCTGCATTAACGTATTGACCGTCACGTGTGCGCGCTTGGCAAAGCGAACCAATTCATCCGTCAAGTTTTGGTCGAGCTCGCTGGTATGGACAACATAACCTGCACCATGCTGTACCTCAGGCAGCGCGCTGGCTAACCGCGTCGGCTCGTTTACCTGGTTTAGCCGTTCCAGCCAGTAAGCTTGCGAAGCGGTTTGATCGCGCCCTTCTAACCATTCGATAAAATCCCGGAAGCGGCCCTGAGGGGTGGGTAGCACCTCGCCACCGTACTCATGCAGGATCTCGCTGAGCAATTGGGAAGTGCTCCAGCCATCCAGCAGCAGATGGTGAGCTGTCCAAATGAAGTGATATTTTTCGTCAGCCAGACGCACCAGCACCAAACGCATGAGCGGCGGTTTCGAAAAATCCAGACCGAGCGCATGTTCCGCTTGTGCGAGCGCATCGAGATCTTGTTGCATGGACGCGGCAGCAGCACGCTGCCGGTCACGCCAATCGTATTCGATAATGGGCAATTCAGCTGATTTGGCAATCCATTGCAGCGGTGTGCCCGCTTCCTGGATAAAGCCTGTTCTGAGTATCTCATGACGATTGATCGCTGCCTGCCAGGCATTTTTGAAGCGGCGCACCTCCAATCCATCGATATCGATTCTGAATTGGTTGAGATAAATATCCTCATCTGTTTCAGCTACGCTATGAAACAACATGCCAGTTTGCATCGGTGAGAGGGGATAAAGATCTGCCAACTGGTCGACCGGAATGGGTAGGCGATCCAGTTCCTCCTGAGCAATCCGGATCAAAGGAAAATCCGATGGCGTCACGCCTTGGGTATCACTACGGCTGCAATGCGTGATCACCGATTTGAGTTCAGCGAGATAGCTGTTCGCAAATGTCTCGATCGTCGCTTGCGCATAGCGTGCTGCGCTATAACCGATCGCCACACAAAATTCACCGTCGTAAATATGGCAATTGATCGAAATATCATGTTCGGCCAGCGCTTCTCCATCCATTGACTCACCGAGGGATTCGTTTCTCAATGTCCACAACGAATTTTCTTCGGAGCATGTATCAAATTGCCCCAGATAGTTGAACACCACTTGCGGTTTGGACAAGTTGGCCAGGATATGCCGTTGCACTTCCGTTCCATAGTGCTTGAACAAACCGTAACCCAGGCCCTTGTGCGGAATCTGTCTGAGCATCTCTTTGGTGTTCTTGATCGTTTGCGCGATCTCTCCTGCCCAACTCAGCGCGATCGGAAACTGCGAGGTAAACCAGCCTATCATTCGGGAAAGATCGACATCAGCATAAAGATCCTCCCGCCCATGACCCTCCAGATCGATCAGAATCCGCTCATGCCCGCTCCAGCGACAGAGCGCGCCTCCCAGGGCGGTAAGCAGTAGGTCGTTCACTTGCGTGCGGTAAGCTACGGGTGCTTCCTTGAGCAAAGCCTGGGTCGTCAAGCGGTCGAGCTTTACGGTCAGACTGCATTGATGCGCAATCTTCTTTGAACCTTCTGGAAAATCACAGGGAAGCGAAGCGGTAATACCAGCCAGACTCTGCCAGTAATCAAATTCCTCCGCATGCGTCACCGGAAAATGCTGCAGCCGCTGCGTCCAGATGGCATAGTCGGTTGTCACTTCGGGTAATACGATCGCTTCGTTGCGTGTTGATTGGTCGTAAGCCGCTTTGAGATCCTCCAGCAGGATGCGCCAAGAGACGCCATCGATCACCAAATGATGCACCGCCAGCAAGAAGCGTTGGGTGCCATCGGCCATGTCGATCAGCAATGCGCGCAGCAACGGCCCGTCGTGCAGATCGAGGCTGCGCTGTGCTGCGTTGCAAAGCGCAAGAAATTGTTCATGGTCAGCCGCTCTGCGTTCCCACAACAGCTCTTGCACCGCCGATGCCGTTGCACGCTGTATCCAGTGACCATCGGCCTGCTCTTCGTAACAGAAGCGCAGTGCCCGATGATGTTGTACGATTGCTCGCAGGGCACGGTCAAGCCACTCGGCTCGTAGTCGTTGGCGGCTTGTCAGCAAGACGGTTTGGTTCCAGTGATGCCGCGCAGGAATGGGTTGTTCGAAAAATTCGAGCTGGATCGGCAGCAGCGGGATAGGCGCCGCCACGTCGATTGCCATCTGCTTGGCAAAAACGGTTTCACCCTCTTCTTCCACGGGTTTGGCAACCCCAGCCAGCGCAGCGATCGTTTGTCGTTCGAACAACTGCCGTGGCGTGATCTTCCAACCGGCCCGGCGTGCTTTGGTGACGATCTGCAGACTGAGAATTGAATCGCCGCCCAATTCGAAGAAATTGTCATTGCGCCCTACCCGGCCCATACCCAGCACTTCCGCCCAGATGTTGGCGAGAACTGGCTCCACTTCCCCTTCGGGTGCGGCATAGTCACCTGCGCTGACGAATTCCGGTTCAGGTAAACGGCTGCGGTCCACCTTACCGTTTGCATTCAAGGGCAGGCTGTCCAGCACCACGATCGCCGAGGGCAGCATGTAATCCGGCAAGGTCTGCGCAAGCGCGTCCCGCAATGCATGTGTGGTCACCGCATGATCCGCATGCAGCGCAACATAGGCCACCAGCCGGGTGCCGCTCGCTCCTTCCTTGGCCACTACCACTGCTTCCCGCACAGCGAGCTGCTGCAGCAGTTGCGTTTCGATTTCACCCAGTTCGATGCGAAAACCCCTGATCTTGACCTGGTGATCCACCCGCCCCAGATATTCGATCTGCCCATCCTCCCGCCATCTGGCCAGGTCGCCAGTGCGGTAGAGCCGCCCGCCCTGGCTGTCGAACGGATCGGCGATAAACCGTTCCGCTGTCAATCCGGGTCGGTTCAGGTACCCGCGTGCGAGCAGTTCGCCACCGATATACAGTTCACCTGCGATGCCTGTTGCCACCGGCATCAGATTGGGATCAAGCAGATAAATACGGCGGGCGGGCAGCGGCCTGCCGATGGTGACGTCCGCTTCCTGCTGATCACCTTGCGCTTCTCCGCTACAAACGGCTACCGTTGCGGTCACGATCGCCTCGGTCGGTCCATAGGTATTCAGCAAAGCCACTCCTGACAAGCCTGCCTGCCGCCAGGCCTTGATGCCTTCGGGTGACATGGCTTCGCCCCCAGCATGTACTTGGCGTAACGCACCGTAGCCGCGCGCCCCCTGTCTGGCGAAATCCTGAACCAGCAAGAACCAATAGGCGGTAGTCAGATCGGCCACCGTGATGCGTTTGGCGATCAGTTCCTGGTAGAACGTCTCGCTGTCCCATAGCGCCGGGCCGCGCAGGACGATCGCAGCGCCCATACATAAGGGCGGGAAGAGTTGCTCGATAAAGCCATCGAAATTGATGGTGGAAAATTGCAGCATGCGATCGGCGCTGTTCAGTTTGAAGAATTCAACAGCAATCCGCGCATGTTCCACCAGGGCATGGTGCGCCACCGCCACGCCTTTGGGGTGACCGGTGGAGCCGGAGGTATAGATGATATAGGCAAGATGTTCGCCGTGTACGGCAATACCCGGATTGGCGTCGGAATAGCCGTTCACATCCAGGGCATCCAGTAGCAGTACGTTGCCATGGGCGGGACGCGGAATACGAGCTTCGATGGCCTGCTGCGTCAGCAACAATTCGATGCCGCTGTCTGTCACCATATGCTGCAGCCGCTCACGTGGATAATCCGGGTCAAGCGGCACATAGGCGCCACCTGCCTTGAGAATGGCGAGCAGCCCTACGATCATATCGATCGAACGTTCGACCGCGATCCCTACCCGGCTTTCGGGTTGTATACCCAATGCGATCAACCGGTGCGCCAGCCGGTTCGCGCGCCGGTTCAGTTCCGCGTAGCCGAGTTCCGTGTCGCCAAAAATCAGTGCTGTCGCTTCCGGACATGCTATCGCCCGTTTTTCGATCAGACTATGTACCGGTTTCACCGAAGCATAGCGTTGCTCGTTGACGCCCCAGACCTTGAGCTTTGCTTGTTGCACATCATCTAAAAAGATGAGATCGCCCAGCCGATTGGTAGCGCTTTGCGAAATTTCACGCAGCAGTTTCTCGATTTGGGTGGCAATGTCATGGACAGCCAATTCGGAGAAACACTTGTCGTCATAGCTGTACTGCAGATAAAAGCCATTATTCTCAACGACCGAAACAGTCATCGGATAATTCGTTTCCTCACGTCCTTTCACGTCCGAGATAACCAATCCGCCCGGCGTATGCTGCTTGAAAGCTTCATCGAGAGGATAATTCTCAAAAACCAAAATGCTGTCGAACAGTGCCTGCCGCTGCTGACCTGCCCAGCGCTGGATCTCGTATAGCGGCGTGTGTTCATGTTCGCGCGAAGCCAGGTTTTGCGCCTGCAATCCACGCAGCCACTCACCCACGCTAAGCGAGGGTTTAAGTTCAACGTTTACAGGCAAGGTGTTGATGAACAACCCAAGCATCTGGTCTGAGCCTGGCAAATCAGCCGGTCGACCGGCAACGGTCACGCCAAATGTCACTGTGTACTGGCCCGTATAATGGCCAAGTAACAATGCCCAAGCTGCCTGCACAAGGGTGTTGACGGTAACCCGCTCCTGTCGGGAAAAATCAATGAGTGTTTCAATCTGAATGGGGGCGAGCTGCCGCACAACTTCCCCATAACCTACTTTAGCTGCCTTAGCTAGCTTGGCTGATGGAGGAACGATCGACCTGGCCAGTCTGGTTGGTGCGTTGAATTGGCGTACCCAAGTCCGCCAATACGCTTCCGCTGCCTTGCGTTCATGATGTTGCAGCCATTCGATGAAATCCCGGTAACACGTACGCGGCGACGAGAGGGTACCCCCTCCATACTGCCGCAAGATTTCGCCTAACAACTGGGAAGTGCTCCAGCCATCCAACAGCAAATGATGGATCGTCATAATGACGTGATAACGATCATCCGGCAGGCACACCACGGTAATACGCAGCAGCGGTGGATTTTTTAGATCGATACCCTGCGCATGCTCCGACCATGCAAGATCATCCAGTGCATGTTCCAACGATGCTGAGGAAGCTAGTATGCGATCACGCCAGTCGATGACAACGAAAGGAAGGTCGGCTGTTCTAGCGACCCACTGCAAAGGGGTGGTGCCTTCATGCACAAAGCCGGTACGCAATATTTCGTGGCGGTCGATGGCGGCCTGCCAGGCAGCTTTGAACCGCTCCAGCGACAAATGATCGATATCCGCCCGCAGTTGATTGAGGTATGCGCTGGCATCCGTATCGAACACGCTATGAAACAGCATACCTGTTTGCATGGGTGACAGCGGATAGAGATCGTCAAGTTGAACTAAAGGAATAGGCAAACGATCCAACTCATCCTGCGCGATGCGTATCAATGGGAAATCAGAAGGTGTCACCGCGCGAATACCTTGCTGACAATGCGTGATGACGGATTCGAGTTCAACGAAGAAAATACGGATAAACGCTTCGATAGTCGTGCGCGCATAACGGGCCTTGCTGTAGCTCACTTCCAAACAAAGCTCACCACCCAAAATATGACCATTGATCGATAAGTCATGTTGTTGCCGCGCGCCTTGATCCAGCAAATCGCCGATCGGCTCATCGGCCAGTTGCCACGGAGTATCGTGTTCAAAACTGCCATCGAATTGTCCGAGATAATTGAACACCACTTGTGCTTCGGGCAAGTTGGCCAGGATGCGCCGCTGCGCTTCCGTTCCATAGTACTTGAACAAGCCGTAACCCAAGCCTTTGTGCGGAATCTGCCGTAAACCCTCTTTGATCCGCTTGATGCGCGCATCCAGGCTACCCATTGGGTCGAGTGCGACCGGGAACAGAGATGTGAACCAGCCAATCGTTCGGGAAAGATCGACATCAGCATAAAGATCCTCCCGCCCATGACCCTCCAGATCGATCAGAATCCGCTCATGCCCGCTCCAGCGACAGAGCGCGCCTCCCAGGGCGGTAAGCAGTAGGTCGTTCACTTGCGTGCGGTAAGCTACGGGTGCTTCCTTGAGCAAAGCCTGGGTCGTCAAGCGGTCGAGCTTTACGGTCAGACTGCATTGATGCGCAATCTTCTTTGAACCTTCTGGAAAATCACAGGGAAGCGAAGCGGTAATACCAGCCAGACTCTGCCAGTAATCAAATTCCTCCGCATGCGTCACCGGAAAATGCTGCAGCCGCTGCGTCCAGATGGCATAGTCGGTTGTCACTTCGGGTAATACGATCGCTTCGTTGCGTGTTGATTGGTCGTAAGCCGCTTTGAGATCCTCCAGCAGGATGCGCCAAGAGACGCCATCGATCACCAAATGATGCACCGCCAGCAAGAAGCGTTGGGTGCCATCGGCCATGTCGATCAGCAATGCGCGCAGCAACGGCCCGTCGTGCAGATCGAGGCTGCGCTGTGCTGCGTTGCAAAGCGCAAGAAATTGTTCATGGTCAGCCGCTCTGCGTTCCCACAACAGCTCTTGCACCGCCGATGCCGTTGCACGCTGTATCCAGTGACCATCGGCCTGCTCTTCGTAACAGAAGCGCAGTGCCCGATGATGTTGTACGATTGCTCGCAGGGCACGGTCAAGCCACTCGGCTCGTAGTCGTTGGCGGCTTGTCAGCAAGACGGTTTGGTTCCAGTGATGCCGCGCAGGAATGGGTTGTTCGAAAAATTCGAGCTGGATCGGCAGCAGCGGGATAGGCGCCGCCACGTCGATTGCCATCTGCTTGGCAAAAACGGTTTCACCCTCTTCTTCCACGGGTTTGGCAACCCCAGCCAGCGCAGCGATCGTTTGTCGTTCGAACAACTGCCGTGGCGTGATCTTCCAACCGGCCCGGCGTGCTTTGGTGACGATCTGCAGACTGAGAATTGAATCGCCGCCCAATTCGAAGAAATTGTCATTGCGCCCTACCCGGCCCATACCCAGCACTTCCGCCCAGATGTTGGCGAGAACTGGCTCCACTTCCCCTTCGGGTGCGGCATAGTCACCTGCGCTGACGAATTCCGGTTCAGGTAAACGGCTGCGGTCCACCTTACCGTTTGCATTCAAGGGCAGGCTGTCCAGCACCACGATCGCCGAGGGCAGCATGTAATCCGGCAAGGTCTGCGCAAGCGCGTCCCGCAATGCATGTGTGGTCACCGCATGATCCGCATGCAGCGCAACATAGGCCACCAGCCGGGTGCCGCTCGCTCCTTCCTTGGCCACTACCACTGCTTCCCGCACAGCGAGCTGCTGCAGCAGTTGCGTTTCGATTTCACCCAGTTCGATGCGAAAACCCCTGATCTTGACCTGGTGATCCACCCGCCCCAGATATTCGATCTGCCCATCCTCCCGCCATCTGGCCAGGTCGCCAGTGCGGTAGAGCCGCCCGCCCTGGCTGTCGAACGGATCGGCGATAAACCGTTCCGCTGTCAATCCGGGTCGGTTCAGGTAGCCACGCGCAAGCCCTCGCCCGCCGAGATACAGCTCTCCCGTTACGCCCACTGGCAGCGGATTCATGTCGG
>NZ_FNOY01000093.1 GCF_900107165.1 Nitrosomonas halophila | reverse complement strand
GACTTAAAAAAACGCTACTGGGGGCGCCATTTTTGGGCGCGAGGATACTTTTGTGTAACATCAGGAGAACTGACAGAAGAAATGATTCAAAACTATTTGGAGCATCATTTTGAACCTAAAGGTGATGATAATTTCAGAACCGAAAGCTAAACGGGTCTTAAGACCCGTATCCTGACTTTAGTCATTGTCACTAACCCACCAGCTTTAGCTGGTGGTTGTTTAGTCAAAGATAAGTAACAATTTTTATTGCATTCGCACCCAGCGCTTCCTTTGCCAGATAATGATGCCTGTTACCGACAAGATCGCTACAGCAACACCAAGCAAAGAAATCAGAATGCGACCTGGCAGACCAAGGATGCGACCCGAGTGGAGTGGGAATTGTGCTTCCAGAAAAATATCACCTGCGCTGCCGCTTCCAGGAATTCTCTCCCCCAAGTAAGCACCGTTCTGCCCATCAAAATACAGCCATGAGTTGCCAAGTCCGAATTCAACATGGTCTTGCCCCGGTTCATGGAATGTCACGCCATAAAAGCCATGTTGGGTGTCGTAAAACAAGCCGCCTGGCGGGGCGGTCCACTCTCTTTTTTGCGCTTCTGCGCTGGCGATCCGGATGATTTCCTGTTTTGTGATAGCAGGCTCAATCGGCTCGTCCTGAGGATTGGGAATGCGCAGCGAAAAAGGGTCGGGAGTGAGGATGGAGAAAACCGAAACAAGAGGGCGCATAACTTCTTGTTTGAGGTTCATCGAGATGGATGTTGTCGCCAGAATCAATAGCAGTACCCATAGCCAAACGCCGCCTGAACGGTGCAGATCGAAATTCAGCTTGTAGCCACCTTGCCGCCAGCGGAAGACAAAAGATTTGCGCCATGTTCGAAAGCGAGGAAAGGAAATCCACAATGCGATGAAGCAATCAATAGTCCAGATGATAGCCAGAGTCCCCATGAGCAGCATACCCAGTTCCAGTCCGAATGCATCCGGGATATGCAGGCTGTAGTGCAGTTTGTAGAGAAAAGGAATGAAATTTTCACGGCTTAAAGAAATATCACCCCATAGCCGTGTCCCACGGATTTCTCCGTTCTCTGGGTCGAGCGCGATTTGATTAAAAGACAGATCAAACGCCTTGCCTGTTAATGGATCCAGGCGACCTTTTACTCCCAATCCCAGATTCTCATCAGGCTCCAGCGATAAGGGCAACCAAGTAACAATAAGCCTGGGATCGGATGCTTCCAACTGATTGGCAAGGACTAGGGGGGGAATAGTCTCGTCCCCTCCACTTTGCCTTTTGAATAGATGCGGGTTCAGCCACTCATCAAGCTCATGATCCCATGAGATGATCGCGCCCGTTGAACCAGCGATGAACAGAAACCCGGCCAATAAAAGACCTGCCCAACGATGCAGCAGCACAAGCACCTGACGGCTTGCTCTGGATTTGTGTAATGGCTTTTCCAATTGCCCGCTGTCTATGAGGATGTTGGCTTCGTTATGCTTTGTCATAATGTCAGGCGGTATGATTTGCCACAACCAAGGGTAATGCGGTTTGATTAATTGAGGTTGCAGGTGATTTTGGGGAATCAAGGGATATTCGACCGTTTTCCATACGAATAAGGCGATCAGCCAAGTGGAAATAGCGATCATCATGCGAAATAATCAGCACTGTCTTACCCATCGTGCGCAGCTCCGGCAATAGCTCGCGATAGAAAATCTCCTTGAAGACTGGATCTTGATCGGCTGCCCACTCATCGAATACCAGAAAAGGTCGATTCTCTAAATAAGCAACTACTAGAGCCAGCCGTTTGCGCTGTCCTTGCGACAGCGCAAGTGTGCTAAATGCACCGTTCCTGACTTTGACCTTGTGCTGCAAATGCAGTTTGGTTAATAGTTCATTACCGTTTTTATCCAGCATATTGCCGTCACTCACTTCAAGCAATCGATCAAAAAGATGGAAATCAGAAAAAATCGTGGTAAAGAACTGCCTATAGTAATCACGGTTGGCATTGTTGATCACTTGGCTATTGAGCATAATGCGCCCTTCCTCAGGGGGGTAGAGTCCAACCAACAATTTTGCCAGAGTTGTTTTGCCGCTGCCATTTCCACCCACCAGGAACGTGATTTCCCCAGGGCGGAACTCCAAGTCAATCGGCCCCAGGGTGAACATTTCATCTTTCTGCTCATGATAATATCGGTGCAGGACGCCCTGGAGCACGATAGATTGAAGGGGGGGTAGTTCTCTTATTTCTGCCTGTGGTTCGGAGGAGTGTATCGAATGCATGATCTCCTCGATTCGTCTGGCTGAGACCTGCGCCAGATTTGCGCGCGGAATATTCAAAAGCAGTGCCTCGAGCGGCCCTACCATATAAACAAAAACCAGAGCATAGCCAGTCATGATCAGGGTCCTATCCGGCACATCGCCAATCAACAGGAACAGAACCAACCCAATGAAAGCGTAGATCAGAAAATTGCCCCAGCTTGCCGAGGCCACAAAAATAGACATACCAAAGGTGCGTTCCTTGCGCACTCGTTCAATTGAACGTTTCAGTACATCATCATAAAAAGCATTGCGTTTGTCTCGATTGAGTCGCAATTCCTTGGCGCCATCTGTGAGTGAGCGAAAGTAAGCGAATAAATTGTCTTGTTCTTTTGCGGCGATATCGAGGTGCCGTATGGCGCGTAAGTGTGCGAGATGGTAGCCAAAAGAACCAAAGCCGATGACCAGTATAGCCAGTAGAAATACTTGCCAGGATAAGTATGCCAGGTAGGCCAAGCAGCCCATCACGATAATCGAATTAGTGAGAATGATGGGAAAACTCACAAAAAACTCAGCTACGCGCGTACAGTGCTCAGATAAAGCGGATTGAATGCGCGCTGCGCCTAACTGTTCCAGCTGCCGATAATCTGCTTCAATGACTCTTTGCGCAATCAAGCCACGCAAATCGGATTGCGCGCACTGACCCAGACGTTCAAAAAGAATCGCTCCAATCATGTAGCCAAGCATGACTAACAGTGCGGTCACGACAAAAATCAACGCTGCTTCGTCCCGATTGAAATCAGAAGTCGTCAATGCTGCACTGATTTGTGCCAGTAAGTAAACGCTACCCATACCATGCAATATGCTTATAAACGATGCACTGAATAATAGCAGCCTGGATTGTTTGATAAGGTATTTCAGCATGAACGGTCCGATAAATTGAGATATATGATAGTGACGAATAGCAAGGGTGAAAATTTACTCTGGCATGTATCCCCTTTCATCCAATCACTCGCTCCGCTTTATCGCATATTTATGAATAAATCCAATTATATCAATGTTTTGACAACGCCTTATTGATATGCCAATTACATTGGATAATTTATAAGCACCTTAGATTCAAGAATCATAAATAATAATATTTCTCATTCGTCTTCTATTTCAAAAGAGATTTACCAAAACCAAAATTTTTGGAGACAAATGGAATCCTATCGTGTAAGCGACCAGCGCTGTACGTTGCCGAGTGCTCACTTATCTGAGCCGACAGGCCTACTTTCGTACCCAGACAAGCTTTGCTACCGCATCACTTATTCAGGTAATCAATTAAGCATACAAGGCGGTCAAGCAGACAGAAAAACGATTTGGCATTTATTCCAGCAGTCCAATGAATTATGGCTAGCATGGATAGAAACACATTCCATGCGTCCGGAATATCCTTCAATTGCCGAATTGCTGGCTGCACTGGAAGCAGCGTTTACTCATTACCCACATCAAGCTGGGGTATATGTCGCTACACCTTCACCACTGAATTCTGAATTGTTTGACTCGGGTGTACTGGTTAAAACCGAGGATGGTCGCTGCGTTGCCTATGCTGAGCTTTTCTGGCAGCTAGCAAGGGTTTGGCATACCACCGCCCGATCGGGGGCTTATCCGCTTCATTATGTCATCAGCCATGGTAAGCGTCACCCATTGCGCCCACCAAAGCCAACAGGCACCGTTTATCGGCGTTCCATAGACTGGTTAGGGCGTACCTTGTCGTTTCGGACAGTCGACATCGATTCTGACTTGATTCGATTCAATCGTTGGATGAACGATCCTGTTGTAGCCGCTTTCTGGAAAGATGCGGGTGATTTGTCCAGACACCGAGATTACTTGACAGAAATCCAAGCCGATCCACATGTCATTAACCTTATAAGTTGTCTGAATGACGAACCATTTGGCTACTTCGAGATATATTGGGCGAAAGAGGATCGGATCTCATCTTACTATGATGCCAACGATTTTGACCGTGGTTGGCATGTTCTGATTGGTGAACCTCGTTTCCGTGGGAAGCCTTTTGTAACTGCCTGGTTACCGTCAATTTCCCACTATCTTTTTCTTGATGATGACAGAACTCAGCGCATCGTTATCGAACCTCGGATCGATAACGTCAAAATGCTCAAAAATTTAGTCCAGTGTGGCTACGCATATTTAAAGGAATTCGATTTTCCACATAAGCGCGCCATGCTTGGCATGCTACTAAGAGAGCGCTTTTTTTCCGAGCAGTTCTGGGTGCCACGTTGCGCGCCCTCTCTCCACTCTGTTTCTTAATTCTAAAGATTTCGTCATGAAAATTTACGATTTGATTGGTATTGGTTTCGGTCCATCCAATATTGCGCTTGCCATTACCCTGGAAGAGCAAAAACAAGCAAGCTATGGTATCGAGTCTTTTTTCATCGAGAAACAACCTGATTTTGCTTGGCATGCCAATATGATGCTCGATAACGCTCACATGCAAGTTTCTTTTCTGAAAGATCTTGCCACGATGCGCAATCCATCGAGTCATTTCACATTTATCAATTACCTGCATCAGAAAAATCGATTGCAGGATTTCATAAATCTCAAGACTTTTTTTCCAAGCCGTTATGAATTCAATGACTATTTAACATGGGCAGCATCACATTTTGATCACTGTTGCGCTTACGGTGAAGAGGTGCTCGAAATACTACCCGAGAAGCATGGTAGCGAGGTCGAGTTGTTACGTGTCCGCTCGCGTAATCAAGATCAAGTGGTCAATGAGCGATTGACCCGTAATCTGGTGATCAGTATCGGAGGCCAACCGAGAATTCCTGATGGCTTTAGATCGCTGAAAGAAGATTCGCGTGTATTCCACTCTAATAGTTATCTGAAGGAAATCAAACGCCACCCGAATGCAAAAAGAATTGCAGTGGTGGGGGGAGGGCAAAGTGCAGCTGAAATATTCATGGACCTGCATCATCGCTACACTGCGGCTCAGGTTGATTTGATCATGCGTGCACGGGCCATCAAACCTTCGGATGATAGTCCTTTCGTCAACGAGATCTTCAACACCGATTTTACTGATCATGTTTTCAACTCCTCGGATCAACAGCGCACCGAGATCCTCAGCGAATTCTGGCATACCAATTATGCTGCCCCAGATTTGGTTTTAATCGAACAGATTTTCAACGTATTTTACCGGCAAAAAATTGCCGGTATCGAGCAGCATCGTTATTTACGGCGCCATGAAGTCAAGCAAGCGGTTTCGCAAAAAGATGGCATTCAATTCGTCCTGCATGACTTAGGTGCAGATCGGGACTACATCGAATCCTATGACATCGTGGTGCTGGCAACAGGTTATAACCGTGATTATCACAAATACTTGCTGGCCCCGATTTTGCCTTATTTCGAAGATATGCGGGTAGACCGGCAGTACCGTTTGCGTAGCGTAACTCAGTTCAAGCCGGCTGTTTTCCTGCAAGGTGCTTGTGAATCGAGTCATGGCTTGAGCGATACCTTGCTTTCGGTGACAGCAACGCGGACTCAAGAAATCGTCCAAGCCCTTATTCATAGCACCAGCAATCAATCAGCTTCAGGACAGCTTAAACGCGCAATGCCTTCAGCACTTGCATATTAATCAACGTCATTCTTTCCCATCATTAACCCCTTGATCATGAAAATACTTATTAATAACAAGACAAAAATCAACCCCAAGAAGTTGATGTCGTTATTGGGCTTGCATTTTGCTGTACTGGCGACATCGATAGATGGTTTCGCACAATCACAGCAGACGAACAATCCGGAGGATGCCAGAGGTCAGCAAGCTCAGGTCATGCCGGAATCCGGCGAGCCTGACTCGAATCAAGCGGGTGTTTCCGTGTTGCCAGCCATGACCATTACGGGAGCATCCGTCGGTTATGTGACTAAAAGCAGCAGTTCGGGTACCAAAACCGATACCCCATTGGTGGAGGTGCCACAATCGATTTCCGTTGTGACGCGCAATGAGCTCGATGCGAGGGGTGTCCAGGATATGAGTGAAGCCCTGCGTTATACCTCCGGGGTTGCTGTCGATCAATGGGGATTTGAAGGACGGGGTTACGAATACCTGCTGATGCGCGGATTTCAGGGACTCACGACGTCTCTCTTTCGGGATGGCTTGAGTATGGCTGCACAGGAGCTTTATTTCAATTCATTCATTACTGAAACCTATGGTCTGGAGCGCATCGATGTGTTGCGTGGTCCTACTTCTGTGACTTTTGGTCGTGGTGACGCTGGCGGCATTGTGAACCGTATCACCAAGCGCCCGAATGCAGATCCCTACCGGGAAATCGAATTGCAATACGGTAATTTCGACCGCAAACGGGTTGCCGCCGATCTGGGTTTTGCCAATAACGATCGCACTTTGATGTTTCGTCTGGTTACGCTTGGGTTGGATTCTGATACGCAAATCCGCTATCCAAATACAGGCGGAGATCGGGCCGGACTCAGACGTTTTTATATAGCGCCCTCCTTGACTTGGCAACCCACTGCCGATACCACTGTTACGCTGCTGGGCGAGGTGCTCAATAATCGTGCGCAGGCCTCGCCCTTTTTTCTTCTTGCACCGGATGGCAGGCGCACCGATGTGTTGCAGGGGGATCCAAAATTCATCAAATATGCCACCAATCAATCTTCCTTTGGTTATCAGATCGAGCACAATTTCAATGAAATTTTCACAGCGCGGCAAAATTTCCGTTATATGCAGCAGGATGGCGATTTCAATGAACTGTTTCGTACCGACTTTGACCCCGATATCGCTACTTTGATGCGGCGCAGGGCGATCTCGACACAAGAGAGATCCACTCAGACAGTGATCGATACGCATATTCAGGCCAAGCTCAATACCGGTCCGCTGCATCACACGGCACTCTTGGGCGTTGATTGGAACATAACGAATGCTTCCCTGAAATCCTTTTCAGGAGATGCGCCTGGTATCGATGTGATCAATCCCCAGTATGGCGTACCTATCCTTAAACCGGATATGCTGACGATGGATGCCAAACAGGAAGTAGACCAGCTTGGTGTCTATCTTCAGGATCAGATCAGGTATGGTGATAACTGGATTCTGACATTGAGCGGCCGCTATGACAGAGTTGATACATCAACCAAATCGGTTGCGTTCAAGGATGTAGCCAAAGTCGATGCGTATACTGGCCGGGCAGGGTTGAGTTATCTCTTTTCCAATGGCATTGCACCTTATGTCAGCTATTCTCAATCATTCTTGCCAATAGCCGGCTTTGATTCCGGGATGAATGCTTACAAACCAACCCGCGCAACGCAATATGAGGTCGGCGTTAAATATCAACCTGCGGGGGCGCGAAGCTTATATACCCTGGCATTGTTTGACCTGACCAAGAGCAATGTTCTCACGCCCGATCCCGACGATCCTTTTTTTCGTAATAGACAAACCGGCGAAGTGGGCTCGCGTGGTGTAGAACTGGAAGCAAGAACCGAGTTGCTGCGTGGTTTGAATTTTATCGGTACATTTACCTATCACGAAGTGACCGTAACCAAAAGTACCAATATCGATCTGCGAAAAATGCCAATTCAGGTGCCTACAACGATGGCCTCCGGCTGGCTGGATTATTCCCTGGCAAGTTTGGGTATTGATTGGCTGCGTGGGTTTGGGATAGGTGGGGGCATACGTTATGTGGGAAGAATTTTCAATGACCTGGAGAATGCCAGTACAACCCCTTCCTATACGCTATTCGATGCCATGCTCCGTTACGACAATGGGCCATGGATGTTTATCGTAAATGCCAGCAACGTATTCAACAACAAATATCTGTCTTATAACGATCCTGGCTGGCGAGTATACCCTGGACTGGAACGAACAGTCGTGGGCACATTGAAATTCAGATTCTAGTCCTGGCAGATCGACCCAGAACATGGCACCGGAGTCCAGGATGCAGCAATAAAGGAGGAAACGGTGCCGTCAGTAAGATCATAATATTTGGCTCCTCGGCAGAATTTGTGGGTAACCGAAAGCGCCTTTTGTAAGACCATGGCCGGTGATAGTGGAGCACCCCGCCCAATCTCTGAGAAGA
>NZ_FNOY01000050.1 GCF_900107165.1 Nitrosomonas halophila | reverse complement strand
TCTCAGAGATTGGGCGGGGTGCTCCACTATCACCGGCCATGGTCTTACAAAAGGCGCTTTCGGTTACCCACAAATTCTGCCGAGGAGCCAAAATTTTTTTGTACGATGCCGAACTGAAAGTTGTTCGGGGGCTTGATTGACTATGTTCCTCGGTGACTGTTGTACCAAACATCTTCTGCCAGAGGATACCGCCAGCAGCGTTATAATGTTCTCCCTTCGTTGTTGAGGCCTGGAATTCCCGGTTGAGTCCATTTGGAGTGGCTAGGAGGCTGTTAGCAAAACGCTATGCTTTATCCTGTGAACTGAATTTGTTGCACGCGGCAGCCCGGTTCAACTGATTTCTGGGGCGGTTTGAAAACTGTGCATGCTGTTTTTTCAACGATGAATGCCGGGCTGCCGGTGCCGTGCAATTTTTATATTTTTAATCGGAGCGTATCAATGAAAAAAATGGTTTTATTATTAGCGGTTTCGGCATTGACAGGTTTGGTGGGCTGTTCCAAGACCGATACCTACACCCCTCCGGCAAGCGCCAGCGGAGAAGATATTTTCTACGCCAACTGCACCAAGTGCCATAAGCCCGAGGCGGGGGGTGTCATGGTATTGAGTGCCAGCGTGGCCAACAAGGATGCGATCATTGCCAAAGTGCAGAATGGCAGTCTGCGTATGACTGCTTTCCCGAATATCCAGGGTGAAGCGGCAGATCGCCTGGCTGAATTCGTGCTGGCCAATAGCCAAACCAAATAAGGAATTGGGCCAGTTTTCCTGGCCAACTACCTGAATTTCTCGCATCGTTGCTGATGCCTAGTACTCCGTTCCGCCAAACCACTTACATGAAATCGCGCCTTCGCCTGTCATGCGTTGTTGCAAATCCTCGCCATAGCTACGGCTATGACTGCGGTTTGCGCCTAGCCTGGCAGGCGAATCCATCGATTTCATTTGTAAGCTAATTGACGGAACGGAGTACTAGGAGGCTGTCCGAGAATAGCGATCGCAGCGAGGGCGAAGCTGGCTGAGCGGGATTTTTAGATCATTGGAGGCGAATAGTTGTTGTTCTATTCAACGAAAAGGATCGAAAAATCCAGCCTGGCAGGTTCGTCCGCAGTAGATCAGTCGCTATTCTCGGACAGCCTCCTAGCGCCCTGCGCAGGGCGCTTTCCATTTACCAAGCTGTGCTTGGCGGCAATGCCCTGCTACAGTTGCTCACTTTCCATGCGTTGCGGGATGCTCACCTTCCAGTGCAGTTGATCCCGGATCACGTCGGCGAGTATTTCGGCATTGCTGGGTTCGCCGTGAACGACAAAGGTTTTTCTGGGAGGATGCTTGAATCCTTTAAGCCAGTTCATCAAATCTCGTTGGTCAGCATGGGCAGAAAGTCCGCCTATGGTGTGGATGGAGGCGCGTACAGGGATTTCCTCGCCGAAAATTCGAACTTTTTTGACGCCATCGACCAGTCTGCGGCCCAGTGTGCCTGCTGCCTGGAAGCCGGTGATCAGAATGCTGCATTCCGGCCTTGGCAAATTGTATTTGAGATGATATTTGATGCGCCCGGCATCGCACATGCCGCTGGCGGAAATGATGATCGCGCTATGCCGAGTATTGTTCAGTTTGATCGAGTCTTCGACTTCCTGGACAAAATGCACCTGAACATTCCTGCTGCGTTGGTTGAACCAGTCTAGAATCTCGGTCGTTTCCTGGTCGAGCAGATTGTGATGTTTGAGCGTGATTTCCGTCGCCGCCAAGGCCATGGGGGAATCTACATAAATGTCCATGGGCCCCAGCCTGCCTTCGCGCTGGAGATCGGCGAGTAGAAATAGCAGATCCTGGGTACGGCCGACGGTAAAAGCGGGCACGATGATATTGCCGCGTTTTTGCGTCAGGGTATCCTGAATGACCGTGACCAGTTCATCGCGGGTGCCCTGCATGCTGCGATGAAGCCGGTTGCCGTAGGTGGATTCGAGCAGCAGATAATCTGCTTCTTCTATAAAGCTGGGATCGCGCACGATGGGATGGCCGGGTTGGCCAAGATCGCCGGAAAAGACCAGTTTCTTTTGTTGCCCGCCCGTTTTTACCCAAACCTCGATGATGGCCGATCCGAGGATATGGCCGGCGTCCCGGAAGCGGCAGCGGAGCGAGGCATGCGGCGTGACGGTTTCATCGTAATCGACGCTGTGTATCTGCTTGAGAAGCGCTTCGGCCTGGGCGACCGTATAAAGGGGCGCGTTGTCATGATCGAGCTGGCGCTTTTTGCGCAGTGCGTCCTTGTTGCGCCATTCGGCTTCTTTTTCCTGTATGTAGGCGCTGTCTTTCAGCATCACACTGAGCAGGTCGGCGGTCGCATGGGTGGTGTAGACCCGGCCCCTGAAGCCGAGCACGCTCAGGCGCGGCAACAAGCCGGAGTGATCGATATGGGCATGGGTTAACAATACGAAATCGATGGATTCCGGATCGAAGTTGATTGCCGCCCGGTTTTTATGGTCTGCACCGCGTCCGCCCTGGAACATGCCGCAATCGATCAGGAAGCGTATCTGGCCGGTTTCGATCAGATAGCAGGATCCGGTCACTTCACCGGCACCGCCTAGAAATGTTATTCGCATGATTGGTTGTTAGATGTGGTTGAGAATATGGAGTACGCCCTGCGCCATCAAATGCATTTCCTCTTCATTGATGACATAGGGTGGCATCAGGTAGACGGTGTTGCCGAGCGGGCGGATCAGCAGTTGCTGATCCAGCCCCATATGCGCAAATTTCAGAGTAAAGCCCGGTGCCGGATCGCTGACTTCGAATGCCCAGATCATGCCGCAATTGCGGAAATTTTCAACTCTGGGATGCGCTTGTACCGGCTGCAGGCATTGATTGAGATAGCTTGCTTTGTGACGGTTGCCGGCGATGACGTTGTCCTGTTCCAGGATCTCGAGTGTGGCCAGCGCTGCCCGGCAGGCCAGCGCATTGCCGGAATGGGAATGCGAGTGGAGAAAGGCTTGGCTGGTCTGGCTGCTATAAAATGCCTGGTAGATGTCATCGGTGGTCATGACTACCGAGAGCGGCAAATAGCCGCCGCTCAGTCCCTTTGAGAGACACAGGAAATCAGGGGAGATTTCCGCCTGCTCGCAGGCGAACAGCGTGCCGGTGCGGCCGAAACCGACCGCAATTTCATCCGCAATCAAATGGACCTGGTAGGCATCGCAAATTGCCCGCGCTCGTTTGAGATAGCTGGGGTGATACATCCCCATGCCGGCCGCTCCCTGAACGAGTGGTTCCAGAATCAGGGCGGCGATAGTGGCATGGTGTTGCGCCAGGTAGTTTTCCAATTCCGCTGCCGCTCTGAGTGCGCAAGCTTCGGGGGATTCACCGTCCCGGGCAAAGCGCCAGTCAGGGGTCGGCATCGAAGGAGAAGGCCGCAATAACGGGGCGTAGGTTTGTTTGAAAAGCGCGACATCGGTAACCGACAGTGCACCGAGTGTTTCCCCGTGATAGCCATTCTGGAGATTGATAAAAACCGTTTTGGCGGGGTGGCCGCTTTGCTGCCAATAGTGGAAGCTCATTTTCAGAGCGATTTCGGTAGCCGAGGCCCCATCGCTGGCGTAAAAGCAATGGCCGAGGGGTTCGGGCGAGATTGCGCACAATTTTTCGGATAACCTGACCACTGGTTCATGCGTAAATCCTGCCAGCATGACATGTTCCAGTTTGCCAAGCTGATCGATCAGCGCCGCGTTGATGCGCGGATTGCAATGACCGAATAGATTGACCCACCACGAGCTGATCGTATCAAGATAGCGCTTGCCACTCTCATCATATAACCATGCGCCTGTTCCCTTGACAATTGACAGGGGCGGGAATGTTTCATGGTGTTTCATTTGGGTGCAAGGGTGCCAAACTGCTTGATTGCTGTGCGCAGATAAATTTTTATCGTTCATTGACTTGAAATTCCTTATGGTAGTCACTATTATTAGCACTCGTTGGCGTTGAGTGCTAGCAAGTGGCTTGAAAATTTTAAACGCTGATAGTCACTATAACTCGCCGAGTCGAACTATCGGATTTTTTATCATTCTTGTTAACCAATTTTAGGAGAAAGAGCTATGAATATTCGCCCCTTACATGACCGTGTAATTGTCAAGCGGTTAGAGGAGGAACGCAAGACTGCATCCGGTATCGTGATTCCCGATTCAGCTGCCGAGAAACCTGATCAAGGTGAAATCATTGCCGTAGGCAAGGGAAAAGTGGGTGATGATGGCAATGTGCGTGCACTGGAAGTCAAGGTTGGAGACAAGGTGCTGTTTGGCAAATACGCCGGTCAAGCCGTGAAAGTCAAGGGTGAAGAATTATTGGTGATGCGCGAAGAAGACATCATGGGCGTGATCGAAGGCTAATCAATAGTCAAATATTGAAAATAACCAACTGAAATCAGGAGAATAAATTATGGCAGCAAAAGAAGTAAGATTTGGAGATGTGGCGCGTCATGCCATGATCAATGGGGTCAACGTTCTGGCCGATGCAGTGAAAGTCACGCTGGGTCCCAAAGGGCGCAATGTGGTGCTGGAACGTTCCTATGGTGCACCGACCATCACCAAGGATGGTGTGTCAGTTGCCAAGGAAATCGAGCTGAAGGACAAGTTCGAGAACATGGGCGCGCAAATGGTCAAGGAAGTCGCCAGTAAAACCTCTGATACCGCTGGTGATGGCACCACTACCGCAACCGTTCTGGCGCAGGCCATCGTCAAAGAAGGGATGCGTTACGTTGCAGCCGGCATGAATCCGATGGATCTGAAGCGAGGCATTGATAAAGCTGTGACTGCAGCGGTGGAAGACCTGAAAAAACTTTCCAAGCCTTGTTCCACCAACAAGGAAATTGCCCAGGTAGGCAGCATTTCCGCCAATTCCGATGCCGAGATCGGTGAAATCATCGCCAAAGCCATGGATAAAGTCGGCAAGGAAGGCGTGATTACGGTCGAAGACGGTTCGGGCCTGCAAAATGAACTGGATGTGGTGGAAGGCATGCAGTTTGACCGGGGTTATCTCTCGCCCTATTTTATCAGCAGCGCGGAAAAGCAAATTGCCGCACTTGAAAGCCCTTTTATCCTGTTGCATGACAAGAAAATATCCAATATCCGCGATCTGTTGCCAATTTTGGAACAAGTTGCCAAGGCAGGCAAACCTCTGTTGATCATTGCCGAAGATGTGGATGGCGAGGCGCTGGCAACATTGGTTGTGAACAATATTCGTGGCATACTTAAAACCTGTGCGGTCAAAGCACCTGGGTTTGGTGACCGCCGCAAAGCCATGCTGGAAGACATCGCCATTCTGACCGGTGGTACAGTGATTGCTGAGGAAGTCGGCCTGTCGCTGGAAAAAGCGACGCTCGAAGATTTGGGCCAAGCAAAACGTATCGAGGTCGGCAAAGAAAACACGACCATCATTGATGGCGCAGGCGATACCAACGCGATTGAGGGGCGCGTTGGCCAGATCCGCGCACTGATCGAGGATGCCTCGAGCGACTATGATCGTGAGAAATTGCAGGAACGTGTTGCCAAACTGGCTGGCGGGGTCGCGCTGATCAAGGTTGGCGCTGCGACTGAAGTGGAAATGAAAGAGAAGAAAGCACGTGTGGAAGACGCGTTGCATGCCACCCGTGCTGCAGTGGAAGAAGGCATCATTCCCGGCGGTGGCGTAGCGTTATTGCGCACAACCAATGCCGTGAGCAATGTCAAGGGCGATAACCATGATCAGGACGCCGGCATCAAAATCGTGCTGCGCGCCATGGAAGAACCGCTGCGTCAGATTGTGACCAATTGCGGTGATGAAGCCTCTGTGGTGGTCAACAAAGTCAAGGATGGCGAAGGTAACTTTGGTTACAATGCAGCGACCGGTGAATATGGCGATCTGGTCGCGATGGGTGTGCTGGATCCGACCAAGGTGACGCGTTCCGCACTGCAAAATGCTGCATCGGTTGCCGGGCTTATTCTGACGACCGACGCCATGGTCGCAGAGGCGCCGAAAGAGGAATCTGCCGGCGCGGCGGGTATGGGCGGTATGGGTGGCATGGGTGGCATGGGCGGTATGGGCGGCATGGATATGTAATCCGTCCCGTTCCCAGGCTATCAGTAAAACCACAACCAACCGGCCTTTCTTGCTGGTTGGTTGTGGTTTTTTAATTTAATCTGCCGCACTAGGCTAAAAAATTGGATATTCAAAAAACTTATCAAGCTGGCCAGGATTTGCTTGAAGGCCGTGTTGTTCTGGTTACCGGTGCCGGCCAGGGGATCGGGCGTACCGCCGCGATTACTTATGCCAGCCATGGCGCTACAGTCATTTTGCATGGCCGCCGGGTCGAAAAGCTCGAGCGTGTTTATGATGAAATCGAGGCGCTGGGCAAGGCTTCCGCAATCATTCTGCCTTTCGATTTTGAGAAAGCAGTCGATGCGGATATTGCTGCGCTGGCCGAAGCGATTGCTTCCCAGATGGGCCGCTTGGACGGCATTTTACACAACGCGGCCTGGACTTACGGCGCGATGCCGTTGGCGTATCACAAGCTTGAGCATTGGCAAACCATCATGCAGGTCAATTTGATGGTGCCTGCTGCGCTGACCCAGGCCTGCCTGCCGTTGCTCAAGGCTTCTCCCGACGCCAGCGTGATCATGACAGGCGATACGCATGGCCAGGCACCGGCTGCATACTGGGGCGCTTTTGCAGTAGCCAAATCAGGCATAGAAGTGCTGGTCAGAATTCAGTCCGAGGAATGGGAGATGTTTCCAAATCTGCGGATCAACGCATTGATACCGGGTGCAGTCAATACGCCGCAGCGCACCAAAACGCATCCGGGCAGCAATAATCGCGCACTCTGCCCGCCAGAAGATTTAATGCGGACTTATCTCTATTTGATGGGGCCTGATAGTCGTGGCCTGAGTGGCAAAACCTTGCTTTGTCAAGCATAAACCATGCATGGTGCGCAGGAAAGCTGCGGTATCCAGAAGAAGAAGGTATAATCAATGACATAGGATAAGAAGGAATATGATAGGCTGTCGGCCAAAATTCTGTGGATTGTTTTCACAGATCAGATGGATGGCAGCAGCTTTGGGTTTTAAGTCCTATGCCTTTCAGAGGATATCACGCGAAAGTGGCGGAATTGGTAGACGCACCAGATTTAGGTTCTGGCGCCGATGAGGTGTGGGGGTTCGAGTCCCCCCTTTCGCACCAGAGAAATCCTGAAAAATAGTTTTGCAGTCATCATGCTGCTTATTTTTTCATCACATATCAGTTTAGGAAGATTCGATGCAAACACAAGTGGAAACCTCCAATCCACTGGAACGCAGCCTTGAGTTCTCGATTTCTCGAGATAAAGTTCAGGCTGAAGTGGATGATCGACTGAAGCGTCTTGCGCCAAAGGTCAGAGTTCAGGGCTTTCGCCCCGGAAAGGTTCCGTTGAAAATTGTCGCGCAACAGCATGGTCTACAAATTCACCAGGAAGTCCTGGGAGAAATGCTGCAAAAGGCATTCAGCGAAGCCGTTAAGAAAGAAGGTTTCCAGGTTGCCGGCACCCCGAATTTCGAGGCCAAGAATTTTGCGGAAAATGGTGCCGATTATGAATTCAGCGTGAACTTTGAAGTTTATCCCGATTTTGAATTGGGCGACTTCAGTGCGATTACGGTCAATAAGCCTGTGCTGCAGATCGGTGAGGCGGAAGTTCAAAAAACGGTAGATCTTTTGCGTAAGCAACGGGCCAGTTTTGAAACAGTGGATCGTCCCGCGCAGCTGGGTGATCGTGTCAATATCGACTATCGTGGCCAACTGGATGGCCAGGATTTTGCCGGCGGTCAGGCCGATGACTATAGCGTGGTGCTCGGCGAAGGAAATCTCCTAAAGGATTTTGAAACACCTGTCGTGGGTATGAGTGCGGGACAAGAAAAAACATTTGATATGACGTTTCCCGCGGATTATCCCGGCAAGGAAGTGGCTGGCAAGACTGTGTCTTTCACGGTCAAGCTCAACCGGGTTGATGCGCCTAAATTGCCTGATATCGATAGTGATTTCGCCAAGTTGCTCGGTGTTCCGGATGGGGATGTCACTAAAATGCAAGAAGAAATCAGAGCCAATCTGCAGCGCGAGGCCGGACAACGCGTTCATGCCAAAGTCAAGGAGCAGATCATGCAGGCCTTGCTGGATAGGATTTCAATCCAGGCACCCCAGGCACTGATTCAGCAGGAAATCGACCGGCTGATAGAAGAGATTCGCGATGCTCAGGCGGCGCGGGGCCTGCGCAACAAGGAGCTGGATATTCCGCGGGAGGCTTTCCAGGAAAAAGCAGAACGGCGCGTCAAGCTTGGTCTGATATTGGGCAAGCTGATCAAAACCCATGAACTGAGCGCCAAACCGGAGCAAGTCAGGCGCTTTGTTGAAGAATATGCGCAGAGTTATGAAAATCCACAGGAAGTAGTCAAATGGCATTACGCCTCTCCTGATCGGCTGCGAGATATCGAACCCATTGTGCTGGAGGATAATGTCGTATCATGGATACTAGAGAGAGCCAATATTGTTGATCAGAGTATTACTTTTGAAGAATTGATGGGTCATCCCTATGCAGCCAATGTTTGAACAGAAGGACAGTGCCTTGAATCCGACAGGGTTGGGTTTGATACCGATGGTGATCGAGACCAGCGGGAGAGGCGAGCGCGCCTACGATATTTATTCGCGGCTGCTCAGAGAGCGGATCATTTTCTTGGTAGGCCCTGTTACGGAGGCATCCGCCAATTTGATTATCGCCCAGCTTCTATTCCTGGAATCCGAGAATTCAGATAAGGATATTTATCTTTACATTAATTCTCCCGGTGGACTGGTCACAGCCGGTTTGGCTGTTTACGACACGATGCAGTTCATCAAACCCGATGTGAGCACACTCTGTGTGGGCCAGGCAGCGAGTATGGGGGCATTGCTGCTGACCGCAGGGACCAAGGATAAGCGCTTCTGCCTGCCTAATTCGCGCGTCATGATCCATCAGCCGATGGGCGGATTCCAGGGGCAGGCGTCGGATATCGAGATACACGCCAAGGAAATTTTGTATCTTAAGCACAGATTGAATGAAATCATGGCGCACCATACTGGTCAAACCATGAAAACGATTGAAAAAGATACCGATCGTGATAACTTCCTCAGCGCCGAGGCAGCAGTAAAATACGGTTTGGTGGATACAGTGCTGACCAGCAGGGATGAAAAGAAAAAATAATATGGGATCGCCCTGGCTGGAATTTTAAACGATTCATATTCGTGCGATGATCGCGGGGTAGAGTGATGTCCGAAAAAACAAACGACGAAAAACTATTGTATTGTTCTTTTTGCGGAAAGAGTCAGCGAGAGGTCAGGAAACTGATCGCTGGGCCCTCCGTATTCATATGCGATGAATGCATCGACCTTTGCAATGACATCATTCGCGAGGAAATGCAGGTGAGTGAAACAGCCAAGCTGTCCAAATCAAGTCTGCCGACCCCACGTGAAATATGCCAGACCTTGGATCAATATGTCATCGGACAAGAATCGGCGAAGAAGACGCTTTCTGTCGCTGTCTATAACCATTACAAACGCCTGAGAAGTCTGTCCAAAACCAATGATAAGGATGAAGTTGAACTTGCCAAAAGCAATATTCTGCTGATCGGGCCGACGGGTTCCGGCAAAACCTTGCTGGCGCAAACGTTGGCAAGATTGCTCGATGTGCCGTTTGTGATCGCTGATGCGACCACCCTGACCGAGGCGGGTTATGTGGGTGAGGACGTCGAGAACATCATTCAGAAGCTGTTGCAGAAATGCAATCATGATGTCGAGAAGGCGCAGCGGGGTATCGTCTATATCGATGAAATCGATAAAATTTCCCGAAAATCGGACAACCCCTCCATTACTCGGGATGTATCCGGGGAAGGGGTGCAGCAGGCGCTGCTAAAATTGATCGAGGGGACGACCGCCCTGGTTCCGCCGCAAGGCGGCCGCAAGCATCCCAATCAGGAATTTATCCAGATCGATACCACCAATATTCTGTTTATTTGCGGCGGGGCGTTTGATGGCATAGACCGGATTATCCGGACCCGCTCTGAAAAAGGTGGCATAGGTTTTGGTGCGAAGGTTGTAAACCGGGATGATCACAAGGAACTGAACTCAATTCTTAAAGACATTGAACCGGAAGATCTGATTAGATATGGCCTGATCCCTGAATTCGTCGGCCGTTTACCGGTTGTCGCGACCTTGAGCGAGTTGAACGAGGCGGCATTGATTCAGATTCTGGTCGAGCCCAAGAATGCGCTGGTCAAGCAGTACTGCAAATTATTCAACATGGAAGGCGGCGTTGAATTGGAGTTCCGGGAACAGGCACTTGCGGCCATCGCCAAGAAAGCGTTGGCGCGGAAAACCGGTGCGCGCGGGCTGCGTTCAATTCTGGAAGAAACGCTGTTGGATATCATGTATGACTTGCCGTCAATCGAGAATGTTTCCAAGGTTGTGATTGAAGCGGGTTCCAATAGCGAGGATATTCAACCGATTATAATTTATGCAGAAAAACCCAAGTTGGCAAGGAATTCGAAACAGGCATAAAGGGTCTGATTTGACATACTCGAAATAACCCTTAGGAAGCTTGTTTTTTATCAAAGCAGCACCATAACTTGATTTATCTGCATTCCCTCAAGGGGTAAAATATGACATCAGACATCATCGATATTGAATCCAGTGAACTGGATTTGCCTTTGTTGCCGTTACGCGACGTAGTGGTTTTTCCACATATGGTGATACCGCTGTTTGTCGGACGACCCAAGTCCATCAAGGCGTTGGAAATTGCGACTGAAGCCGGCAAGAACATCTTGCTGGTCGCCCAGAAATCGGCCGCTAAAGACGATCCCCTCCCTCAGGACTTATATAAAGTATGCTGCGTTTCCAGCATACTGCAGATGCTGAAATTACCGGATGGTACGGTAAAAGTTCTGGTGGAAGGGAATTATCGCGCAAAAATTGAGGCACTCGAAGATTCCGATAATGCATTTTCGGGCAAAGCCGCTCGTATTTTGATCGATGAAGTCAATACGCCTGAAATAGAGGCATTGCGGCGTGCGCTGCTTTCTCAGTTTGATCAGTATGTCAAATTGAACAAAAAAATTCCGTCCGAAATTCTTGCATCTTTAAGCGGTATTGATGAGGCGGGCCGCTTGGCGGATACGATAGCCGCCTATCTGCCTTTGCGACTGGAACAGAAACAGGAAATTCTGGAAATCTTCGATGTTCAGCAACGCCTGGAGCGACTGCTTGGGCTGCTCGAAGCCGAACTGGATATTCTGCAGGTGGAAAAACGTATCCGTGGCAGAGTCAAGCGCCAGATGGAGAAAAGCCAGCGGGATTACTATCTGAACGAGCAGGTGAAGGCGATTCAGAAAGAATTGGGCGAAGGCGAAGAGGGTGCGGATCTCGAGGAAATCGAACGCAAAATCAGAGCAGCCTCCCTGCCGAAAGAGGCGCTTGCCAAGGCCGAATCCGAACTCAAGAAGCTGCGTCTCATGTCTCCGATGTCGGCGGAAGCGACGGTTGTCAGGAATTATATCGATACCTTGGTGGCGTTGCCGTGGAAACACAAGACCAAAATCTGCAAAGAACTGGAAACAGCCGAGACCACTCTGGACGAGGACCATTATGGATTGGAGAAGGTCAAAGAACGAATCGTCGAGTATCTGGCTGTACAGCAGCGTGTGGCTAAATCCAAGGCGCCGATACTTTGCCTGGTTGGCCCGCCTGGTGTCGGTAAAACTTCGCTGGGGCGATCCATCGCGCGCGCGACCAACCGCAAATTTGTCCGTATGTCGCTGGGAGGCGTGCGGGATGAAGCCGAGATTCGTGGCCATCGCCGCACTTATATTGGTTCGATGCCCGGAAAGATTCTGCAAAGCATGACCAAAGTCGGTGTCAAGAATCCTTTGTTCTTGCTCGATGAAGTCGACAAAATGGGCATGGATTTTCGTGGTGACCCCTCATCGGCGCTGCTGGAAGTGCTTGATCCGGAACAGAATAGTACCTTCGTCGATCATTATATCGAGGTCGAATATGATTTGTCTGACGTCATGTTCGTGGCGACAGCAAATACCCTGAACATCCCTCCAGCCTTGCTGGATCGGATGGAAGTCATCCGCCTGTCAGGGTATACCGAAGATGAAAAACTGAATATCGCGAAACGTTATCTGCTTCCCAAGCAAATGAAGAACCATGGGCTGAAGGACGAGGAGTTGACCGTTTCTGAATCGGCTTTGCGTGATATTGTCCGTTACTACACGCGGGAAGCCGGAGTGCGATCGATGGAAAGGGAAGTCTCCAGGATTTGCCGCAAGGTGGTCAAAGCGCTATTGCTCAAGGGTAATAAGGGCAAAATTACAGTCAACTCCCGCAATCTCGACAAATATCTCGGTGTGCGGCGCTATGTCTATGGAATGGCCGAGGAGAAGAATCAGGTCGGACAGGTGACCGGGCTTGCCTGGACGGAAGTCGGTGGCGAGTTGCTGAGAATCGAAGCGGTGGTCTTGCCCGGCAAGGGAAAGACCATTACCACCGGGAAATTGGGTGAAGTCATGCAGGAATCGATTCAGGCTGCACTGTCTGTTGTCCGCAGCCGTTCCACAATTTTAGGGATTCCCGATGATTTTTACCTGAAAAACGATATTCACATTCATTTACCTGAGGGCGCTACACCCAAGGATGGACCCAGTGCGGGCATTGGTATCTGCTTATCCATGGTGTCTGCATTGACTGGCATTCCAGTTCGGGCGGCGGTCGCCATGACCGGTGAGATTACCTTGAGAGGCGAGGTATTGCCCATCGGTGGACTTAAGGAAAAACTGTTGGCCGCTCATCGCGGTGGGATTACCACCGTGCTCATTCCGGAGGATAATGTCAAGGATTTGAGCGAGATTCCGGTCAACATAAAAAGCAGGTTGAATATCCAGCCAGTGAAATGGATCGATCAGGTTCTGGAAATCGCGCTTGAGTATAAGCCGGAAATGCTGCCATCAACCCTTTCCAGCCAGGCGATGGCATCAGTGTCTGAAAAGGGTGCGACAGGCTCTGCTGCGATCAAACACTGACAACCAAACCCCAAGCTTTACCGGATTTTAATTCTGGTCCGGTAAAGCGAACATGCAGTCCCTCGGGCATGGTGTGATGCCAAGCGATGACTGGTTGCAGTATGTGTATCCATGTTGTGCCCCACCCCCCTGTTTTTTTGTCCATCGAAATCCTGCGTTTGCCCAGATGGGTTGACGAGAGGCCGCGTGGGAGACTCGCAGGATAATTTCCGCTTGGACCGGATAGTAAATTTTCTGATCACTTGATAAAATCCCCGCTTCAGTTGCTAAAGGGGATCTCTGGCGCGCAAGTTTCCAGGCGCTGGGAAGCAGTGCAGTCAAGCAAAGAAAATTGGATGCTTAGAGAAGCCTCAGATAAAAATTTCGTCTATACACTCCTTAGGAATATCAATGACCACCGATGATTTTCGTCCAGAAAAAAAAATAACCACATTCTATCCACCACAACGTATTCTGATGGGTCCAGGGCCCTCGGATACACATCCTCGTGTGCTAGCCGCTCTGGCTCGTCCTACGCTGGGCCATCTTGATCCGGTCTTTACGGACATGATGGAAGAATTGAAGGGATTGCTCAGATATGCGTTTCAGACAGCCAATTTATTGACTTTCCCCGTTTCCGGTCCGGGTTCTGTCGGTATGGAAATGTGCTTTGTCAATATGATCGTGCCGGGAGACAAAGTCGTCGTATGCAGGAATGGCGTATTTGGCGGACGCATGATAGAGAATGTCGAGCGCTGTGGCGGCATTCCCGTGGTGGTGGAAGACAAATGGGGCGAACCGGTCGACCCGCAGAAGCTGGAAGATGCCTTGAAAAGCAATCCGGACACGAAGATCGTGGCATTTGTGCATGCTGAAACATCTACCGGTGTGCAGTCGGATGCAAAAACGCTGTGCGAGATTGCAAAAAAATATGGTTGTCTGACGATTATGGATACCGTCACTTCCCTGGGCGGTACGCCGATCTATATGGATGAGTGGGGGGTCGATGCCATTTATTCCGGCAGCCAGAAATGTCTGTCTTGCCCGCCGGGATTATCACCAGTCAGTTTTTCCGAGCGCGTGGCCAATCTGGTCAAAGGCCGTACCGAGAAAGTGCACAGCTGGTTTATGGACATCAATCTGTTACTGGGCTATTGGGGTTCTTCCCGTACCTATCATCATACGGCGCCGACCAATTCTTTATATGGCCTGCATGAATCGCTGGTCATGCTGTATGAGGAAGGACTTGAGCATTCCTGGGCGAGGCACCGCCGTAACCACGAAGCATTGAAGGCCGGTTTGAAAACGCTGGGTATCGAGTATGTCGTGGCCGAACCCTACCGTTTGCCGCAATTGAACTCGGTTCATGTCCCTGCCGGTATTGATGAGAAAGAAGTGCGCCGCCGGCTGTTGGCAGATTACAATCTCGAGATTGGCGCCGGACTGGGTGATTTTGCAGGCAAGATCTGGCGCTTTGGTTTAATGGGTAATTCAAGCAAGATAGAGAAAGTAATTTTCTGCCTGGATGCGCTGGAGCATGTATTGGCAGATCTGGGCATGAAAGTAGAGCGGGGAGCCGCTGCAACAGCAGCTCATCAGTATTACGCGGCAAATCCGATGCCGGCATAAACCCTCCGCTGGTCAGCGCGGAATTTAGCTGAAACTTTGAAATTCTCCCGCTCTGTCAGGGTGGGAGAATTTCCGCAAGTGTTCCGGCCCTGTGAAAACCCCCATTGCTCGCCCTGATCGCTGCAGTCTGCAACGCCCCTGGTCTGTCTTGTCATTTTTTTCCTTTCCTGCCCCCGTATTGAATGATTGGTTGAATGTAGTTTTTCTACAGGAACTGATTATTTGATTGCAGAGTGTGGGCGCCTATCGTATAGAATGCAGCAATGGAGCCCTGTATCAGCGATACAGGGCTCCATACTTTATCGCCGACCCTATTATTGTGCATTGCATGTCCGCCCAATTGGTGGCAATCCGAGGGCGTGATGAAGTGTGCGCATTAAAAGTGCCGAACGGGATGGCAGTGCCCTGCAATGACATTATCATGCAGGGAGGTCGTGTTCTACGTGGCGCTTCGGAGAGCGTACACAACAGCCTGTTCAATTGAGGAATCCGAGTTAAAATCGATCCATCATTCTTGTACGCCATGTCTGTCCAACTGATCCTAGCGCCACTTCTGGCCTTCATCGTTGCGTATTTTCTGATCCTGTGGCAGGTCAATAGCCCCACGGCTCTGAAAGTGCTCGATTATCCCAATCCGCGCTCGTTGCATCGTAAACCCATTCCCCGCACCGGAGGGGTTGGCATCATCGCCGGCATACTGGCAGCCTGGCTATGGCTGGCAACAGCCATTCCATTGGCGTTATGGGCGAGCATTGGCCTGCTGGCCATCATTTCTTTCATCGATGATGTGAAAACACTGCCCGTTTTACAGCGCTTACTGGTGCATGCATCGGTTGCCATGGCATTTGCCATATGGCAGATTTATCCTTCTTATGGTGGAGCGCTGACATTCGTCGCGGGATTGGCCATACTTTGGATGACCAATCTGTATAATTTCATGGATGGATCGGATGGACTTGCCGGCGGCATGGCATTGATCGGCTTTGGCTGTTATGGTTTGGGCGCCTGGTTGATGGGCGATGATCTGTTAGCCGCGATAAATTTTTGTATCATGGCGGCGGCCGCGGCTTTTTTATTGTTCAATTTTTATCCGGCCCGAATTTTTATGGGCGATGTGGGATCGATCCCGCTGGGGTTTCTGGCCGCCGTGCTGGGTATCTGGGGCTGGATGCAGGCGGTGTGGTCTCTGTGGTTTCCATTCTTGGTGTTTTCGCCATTTATTGCCGATGCCACAGTGACACTGGCCAAACGAGCCTGGCGGGGTGAGCGGATCTGGCAGGCGCATCGTGCGCATTACTATCAACGTTTGGTGCAAAGCGGGTTGGGGCATCGCGATACAGCCTTGCTCGGCTATGCAGTGATGCTGATTGCAAGTGGGAGCGCTTTATGGTCGGTCCGGCAGGATGCGGCTACCCAATTATGGTTGGTGGGTATATGGATGGGTATTTATTTCATTACGATGGTGATTTTTGACTATTTTCAGCGCAATCGTTCCGGTAATGGGCAGAATGATTGCAATTAAACCCCGCATTCGCTCATTCATTGCATTCGCGCATGATTTTCTGGCGGTAGTCATTGCCTGGTGGCTGGCCTACCTGTTTCGTTTCAATTTTGAGATTCCCAGCGAGTATCAGCAATCATTCAAGTATATTCTCTTGTGGATTGTACCCTTGCAAGCCAGCATATTTTACTCGTTCGGTCTTTATCGTGGATTGTGGCGTTACGCCAGTTTGCCCGATTTGAAGCAGATTTTTCTGACAGTGGCACTGGGTGCGATTGCCGTGCCGTTTGTCTTGTACATGCTGCAATTGCCTGTACTGGTGCCGCGCGCGGCGCTGTTTCTAGCCCCCATGCTGTTGATGTTGATCATGGGGGGAAGCCGGATTGTCTATCGATCCTGGAAAGAGCAGCGTTTGTACAGCCTGGACGACGCAAAACGCCAGCCGGTGATTGTGTTGGGTTCAGGCAGCACTGCCGTCAGTCTTGTCAAGGAGCTGGAGCGCAGCCGCGATTGGCATGTGGCCGGCCTGCTGACCGACAATCCCAATAAATTGGGAACGCATCTGCATGGTGTAAAAGTGCTGGGAATGATTGACGATTTGGTCGAATGGGTCGAAAAATTGAGTGTCGGTCATGTCATCATCGCCATGCCTTCGGCGTCCCAGGCTTTACGCCGTCACGCGCTGGAGATCTGCGCTCGGATTGGGATCAAGCCCATGACTGTTCCTTCCTATGTCGATTTGGTGAGCGGCAGGATGACTGTATCGCAAATACGCAACGTGGAGCTGGATGATTTGCTGGGCCGTGCTCCGGTTGTGCTGGATATGGAAGGCCTGCATGAATTATTGACCGGAAAAGTCATTCTGGTTACCGGTGCGGGTGGATCGATCGGCTCGGAGTTGTGCCGGCAAATCCTGTCGTTTAATCCCAGACAGCTGGTGCTGCTGGAACTGAACGAATATGCGCTGTATACCATTGCCGAAGAGTGCCGCGCCAATTTTCCGGAGATTCCCGCGGCATTTCTGATCGGCGATGTGAAGGACAGCGCCAGACTGGATCAAATATTCGATCAATATCGGCCTGCGGCCGTTTTTCATGCTGCGGCCTACAAGCATGTGCCATTGATGGAGCATGCCAATAGCTGGCAGGCGCTGAAGAACAATGTCTTGGGTACCTATCATCTGGCACAAACTGCCATCAAATATGGCATTGAGAAGTTTGTGTTGATTTCCACTGACAAGGCGGTGAATCCCACCAATATCATGGGGGCGAGCAAACGGCTGGCTGAAATGGTATGCCAGGCGCTCCAGCAGTCGGTTGAAAATGACTGCCAACAGGTGGCTGCTAAGCCCCGCACCGATTTTGTCATCGTACGTTTTGGGAATGTTCTGGGAAGTACCGGTAGCGTCATTCCCAAATTCAGAGAGCAGATCGCGCGCGGCGGGCCCATTACCGTTACCCATCCGGCTATCAGCCGTTACTTTATGTCACTCCAGGAAGCTGCACAATTGGTTCTGCAGGCAGGCGCCATGGATCGCACGACAACTGGTGGAGAGATTTTCATCATGGATATGGGCGATCCGGTCAAAATCGTTGATCTGGCAAAAGATATGATTCGACTGTCCGGTTTGAACGAGAATGATATTGAAATCGTTTTTACCGGCCTGCGTCCGGGCGAGAAATTGCATGAAGAACTGGCCGGTGATAATGAAAGCACATTGCCGACACCGCATGAGAAACTGCGCATTACACATTCTTGTCCGCCAAATGGACAGTGGTTGTGCAGCCTGCTGGAGTGGTTCTCTGACCAGCAGGCGTTAAGTGACGAAGCTGTTAAAATGACTTTGACCACCTGGGTGCCGGAATACCTTGCTCAACCATCGCACCATCAACCGGTGATGGAAAAAGATACTGGCTCAAATTGATTCTGTCCTGCTCGCATGATGGCCATGGGGCCGCTGCCAGCCAGTGGGATCTGCCTTGTGCATAGCACCCGTTCTCTTTCTTGTTTCTTGGTCGGCCAAGTTGGCTGTGCATGCGGTTTTGTGGGAGCGGCGCCGCTGGCTGGCGCCATTCCAGAAAGCCATGACGCCACTATGTGACTTGAATACCGCGCATTTCAGCTCATCCAACCGAGATTCCCGGGCCTAACCGGAATTTTTCTCAATCTTGATAATTTAAAAAATGCCAATAACCAGATTGGAACCTTGTGCACTGAGCCTGGCCATCGAACCCGATACGCTGGATTTTCAGGACACTTCTGCTTTAACCGATCAATCGCTTTCCTGGATTGGACAGGAACGCGCTCAGCAGGCTGCCTTTTTTGGACTCGAAATGAGACAGCCAGACTATAACCTGTTTGTACTGGGCGAGACCGGCAGTGGCAGGTCTTCCTTGTTGCGCCAGGCGATGGCCCATGTTGCGGCAAGCAGGCCGGTGCCGCCCGATATGTGTTATGTGCATAACTTCGATCTGCCGGAGCGGCCATTGGCGCTGCGTTTGCCGGCGGGCCAGGGCAGTTGGTTGCGGCAGCAGTTAGCGCTGTTTGCAAAAAACTTACAGCAGGAAATACCCAAGCGCTTGAACGAAGAGGATTTCAAGGCAGAAATCGAACGCATCGAAAAGCGTTTCAGAGTGGAAGAAACCAGGGCATACGCCGAACTCAATGCACTGGCCGAGACGCTGCATTTCGTCATTCAGCGCGAGTCGGGGCGTCTTATTTTTACACTTCTGGATGAGAGCGGCAATGTATTGACGGAAAATGAAGTTTTGGCCTTGCCAAAGGCGCGCCGGGAGGCAATCGACCAGGCCGAGCAGACCTTGCGCAGCGCAATCACCAGTTATCTCGAGAAAATTCGCCCACTGGAACGTCAGCGCGATGAAGCGCTGGCAGCTTTGCACCGGCAACGGATTCAGCCTTTACTGGCACAAGTCCTGAATGCCATTCTCGATGGGCTGGCGCAGCCTTTTGCCGATCGCGGCAAGCTTGGGCGCTATTTGGACCAGATCCAGCAGGATGTGCTAGAAAACCTGGATATTTTTTGGACATCGGGGATGGATGAGGACAAATACCAGGCACGAATGAACAGCTTGCTGGGACGCTACCAGATCAACCTGGTGGTGGATAATCGGGAGCTGTCTGGGGCGCCTGTTGTCGTGGAGGATAACCCCTCATTCAAATCATTGATAGGCAGCATCGAATATCAGTCAGTCGAAGGCGCGCTGATGACCGATTACACCCGCATTCGCGCTGGCGGCTTGCTGCGGGCACATGGCGGATTCCTGATGCTGCATCTGGATGATTTGCTGGCCGACGGGCTGGTCTGGGAAAAAATCTGCCGTCTGCTGCGCAGTCATATGCTGCAGATCGAAGAACCGTGGGCGGCCTCGGCAGCCACACCGGTTGTCTCAATCGAGCCAGAGGCTGTCGCGTTGCAGGTGAAGATCGTGCTGATCGGTTCACGTGAGCAATATTATGCGATTCAGGAGAACAATCCCGAACTGGCACGCCGTTTCCGGGTAAAAGTTGATTTTGCCGCTTCCTTTCTAGCCAGCGCGCAAGCCTATCATGCACTCTCGATTTTTATTGCGCATGTTTGCCAGCAGGGTTGTTTGCCGCATTTTTCCAGGGGGGCAGTCGCCGCGGTGCTGGGGGCTTGCCATAGAGTGGCGGAGGATCAAACGCGTCTGAGTGCAAATTTTAGCCATACCGAGACGCTGGTCGTGGAAAGCGCCATGCAGTGCAAAGCCCGGAATGGGCAGATAGTCGAAGCGGAGGATGTCATTTCGGCCCAGCGAGCCAGCATGATGCGGCACAACTATCCGGATCAATGCGCGCAGGAGGCCATTGCCGATGGCGATGTGGTGATTGCCGTGCACGGACAAAGAACCGGCCAAATCAATGGCCTGAGTTTGATCGATATGGGCGACCAAAGCTTCGGGATGCCGGTGCGCGTGACAGCCCATGCCTTCGCGGGCGAGGATGGTCTGCTGAATATCGAGCGCGAGGTCGGGCTATCCGGCCCCATTCACGATAAGGGCGTCTTCATTCTGCAGCATTTGTTATCCGCCTTGTTTTCGCACAACGCGCCGCTGGCACTCAATGCTTCTATTGTTTTTGAGCAGGAATACTATGGCATTGAGGGAGACTCCGCTTCTTGTGCCGAGCTCTATGTGCTGCTGTCGGCCTTGGCCGGATTGCCACTCAAGCAAGGTATCGCGGTCACTGGCGCCATCAACCAGTATGGAGAAATTTTGCCGGTAGGGGGCATTAATGAAAAAATTGAGGGATTTTTCAAGGTTTGCAAAACAGCAGGGCTGGATGGCTCCCAGGGCGTGCTGATTCCTGGCCGGAACTGCCGCCATCTCATGCTGGACAGCGCAGTGATCGAAGCAGTGGCTAGAGGAGAATTCCATATTTACACAGCCGAGCATATGTGCGACGGGATTGAATTGCTGACTGATTTTCCTTGCGGGATCTCGGCAGATTCCGAATTGAACGACATGGTCAATTATCCTCCGGATACGGTCCTGGGCCGTGCCCAACGGACCTTGCGCGCTTACCGTGCGGCCTGTCAGCAACAGCCACAGCAGCCAAAGCCTGGACACAAGCGGGCCGTGGCGCGTGCGGAAAAATGAGATGTTTTGGCAACCTGGGGCGCCGTCTATTTTTACTTGAATCCGGATTCGCCGGACAGTCTGGAAGCCGTGCAGTTTTGATTATTTTATGGCAATCAGTGTCATGAGAATAGCGTTACTCGTCCATGATTGATGCTATGACGTTATAACGCGCAGCATTACGATATTTGGAGAATGTGATGAGCGAGATAGCCAAACGTGCTACGGTTTATTAGTCCGAAGTAAGGTTAAAACCACCGCCTTTAAGGCGGTAAGATTTATCTTTTAAAATTTTGGACGTACCATGATGCTAAAAGTAGGGG
>NZ_FNOY01000034.1 GCF_900107165.1 Nitrosomonas halophila | reverse complement strand
ACTTGCCATGCTGTCCCGGCACAGGTTGGCAAATACGCCAACCTGGCAATTGTCTACCTTCCCCAGACGGCCGTTCCATTGCCTCGCAATCCCTGCCGAGGCTTCACCTTTCTTCGCAAAACCACTTTCATCAATGATCAAAGTGGCTTTGTCGCCACCCAGTAGCGCGTCCGCTTCACGCGCAATCTGTGCACCAAATCCATGCCAATCAATTGCACCAGATGTCAGCATGTGTTGCATAGCCTGGTGATCAACCTCGTTTACTTCGCCCATGCGCAACATGGTCGCCCGATCGGATTGAAACAGCCCACGCAGATAACCATAAAACGTCGCTGTTGCATCGCGCGTCGAGGATACGAAAAATGATGAAAATGAAGATAAATGCGCGCCAAGCGCTTCTGGGAGCCCCTGCAGGGCAGATTTGAGAGACTGTTTAGTATTTTCACGACATTATCGTGATTAACATATATAAAACAATGACTTATTATACATCAACTGGATGCCTCATTGGAATTATTTGAATCTGACAAAGTAGAATTAGAGCCTCCTCAAAACCCGGGGCGATTCAGTTTGCCTGAGGAAACCGGGCAAATCGAACTTATGGAGGATGCGCAAGATTGGCTAGAAAAGGCTCTGATGGTCGATATGATTGGCAGTCTGCTTGGATATATGCCTAATTTCACAGTCGGTTCCTCAGTTGTCTCGCCCACGGTCGAGACAACTTGGGGCAGCAGCAACCTAATGTCGGCACTCAGCCTCTTTTCCCACGGCTTTAGGGGCAATGCATCACAAGACAGTACTTCTTCAAATCAGGACAGCATCCTCGGCCAATGGACCCGCCGCGCCGAAGACTGGGCACTGCAGCAGCAGCTTGCATTGAAGGAACTGGAGCAGATCGACGCCCAGATCACCGCCGCCGAGATCCGCATCCAGCTCGCCGAACGGGAATTGGCCACCCACGACCGGCAGATCGAGCAGGCCGCAGCCGTGGAAGAGTTTCTGCGCGACAAGTTCACCAACCAGGAGCTGTACGCCTGGATGAGGGGCCGAATCGCGGGTATCTTCTTCCAGACCTACAAACTGGCCTACGATCAGGCCAAGCGCGCCGAAAAGGCGCTGCGTTACGAGCACGGGCTGGCCAGCACGAACCACATCAAGTTCGGCTACTGGGACAGCCTGCGCCAGGGCTTGCTGGCCGGCGAACAGTTGCACCATGACCTCAAGCGCCTCGAACAGGCGCATCTCGACCAGAACCGCCGCCATTACGAGCTGACCCGCCACATCAGCCTGTTGCAGCTCGACCCGCTGGCGCTGATCGCGCTGCGCACCACCGGCCGTTGCACCTTTGCACTACCCGAGGCTCTGTTCGACATGGACTGCCCCGGCCATTACTTCCGGCGCATCAAGACCGTTGCCGTCAGCATCCCCTGCGTCACCGGTCCCTACACCAGCGTCAACTGCACCCTGACCCTGCTCAAGAGCCGCGTGCGCACCTCGGCGACACCTGGTGGAGGTTACGAGCGAAACGAGAACGGAGACGACACTCGCTTCCGTGACGACTTCGGCAGCCTGCAATCCATTGTCACCAGTTCGGCCCAGAACGACAGCGGCCTGTTCGAAACCAACCTGCGCGACGAGCGCTATCTGCCCTTCGAGGGTGCCGGCGCGATCAGCGAGTGGCGCCTGGAATTGCCGAATGAATATCGCCAGTTCGACTACGACACCATCAGCGATGTCATCCTGCACCTGCGCTACACTGCCTGCGAGGGTGGGGGTGCGTTGCGTACTGCTGCCGCAGCATGGGTTGGGGAACAGGTCGAGAAAGCCGCAGCCGCCGGGTCTGTGCGTTTCTTGTCGATGCGCCACGATTTTCCATCCGAGTGGGCGCGGTTCAAGGCGGCGCCAATGGGCGATGAACAGAATGAAGCCACCCTGAGCATCACGCTCAAAGAGGAGCATTACCCGTTTTGGGCTCGCGCCGTCTCAGATAAGTCATTGCAAGAAGTCTGGATCTATGTGGCCCCGGCGGAGAAGCCGTCTGGGCCAATCACCGTTAGGCTGCCAGTGGATGGTTCCGAGGAGATTCAAGCGTCACTGCAGGCCCTTGGGAGTTCCTTTGGCAATCTTCTTGGAGGCTCCTTCGGCGATACGTTACCTCCAGTGCTCGGTCAGTGGACTCTGCATCTGACCGACAACTCAATCGATGACCTGTGGCTAGTGATCAAATGGGGGGGGCGAATAGCCGATACCGTATCTCGTTGAGTTGCGCGGTGCCAAGTAAAGTTTGTATCGCGGCGACGCGTTGTCCGGCGCAATTCATGGCATAAAGAATATGGAGTGCGTGTGCCGAAATGCGCTCATTCTTTGAGCCGAGTGATGTGAATAACAGGATGATTCGTAAGGATAAACTGCTGAGCATGCAGTTGTGTGAACATGTTGAGTGGTGCCGGGAGGGGGAATCGAACCCCCATGAAGTTGCCTTCGCGGGATTTTGAGTCCCGTGCGTCTACCAATTCCGCCATCCCGGCTTTTTGCTGCGAGTGCGCAATTATTACCGAAATCGGGCCGTACGGCAACTAATACCGATAGTTCGCTAGCCAGAGTTTGCATTCCAGATGAAAAAATTGGTCAACAAATGTTATATTGCTGGGAAAGGCGAGCGAATCTTTACTGGTATTTCAGATATTTGTGTTTTCTAATCATGCCGATTTTTTGCCAGTCTGGTGATTGTTGATTTTCTCAGTGAATGGCAATCCAGAATATTAATCCAGCCAGCATATAACACGAGAATTGGAGAATTATTCCATGTCGAGACCTTCTTTGGCTGACTGCGAGGCCACTACGCCGGAAGCGGATCTGCTTTTTTATGAAGTATCCAAGTATCTCAAATCTGATGATATAGCGTTACTCAAGAATGCTTATGTCTTCAGCCGGGGTGCGCATGCTGGCCAATTCAGGAAAACTGGCGAGCCCTATATTACACATCCGGTCGCGGTCGCGGGAATCCTCAGTGAATTGCATCTGGATGCGGTGACGTTGTCTGCGGCCTTGTTGCACGATGTCGTGGAAGATACCGGTGTTTCCAAGCAGGAGATCAGTGACCGCTTCGGCGCTTCTGTGGCTGAGCTTGTGGACGGCGTTTCCAAGCTCGACCGGATCGAGTTTCAAACAAAAGCCGATATGCAGGCTGAAAATTTTCGCAAGATGTTGCTGGCCATGGCGCAGGATGTGCGTGTCATGCTGATCAAGCTGGCCGATCGTTTGCATAACATGCGCACACTCGGGGTTATGCGCCCCGAGAAACAGCGCCGTATCGCAAAGGAGACGCTGGAAATTTATGCGCCGATTGCGCATCGCCTGGGGCTGGAAAATATCTATCACGAACTGCAGGAGCTGGGTTTTTGTTTTTCCTATCCGACCCGCTATAAGGTTCTGGTGAAAGCATCCAAAGCGGCTCGCGGGAACCGGCGGGAAGTGGTTGGAAAAATACTGGAGGCAATCAAGCAGCGTTTGCGGGATGTCGGACTGGATGCGGTTGTCACAGGGCGCGAGAAACATTTGTATAGCATTTACAAAAAAATGGTCGAGAAACAGCTTAGTTTCTCTAATGTGTTGGATATTTATGGTTTCCGGGTTGTCGTCAAGGATGTTTCATCCTGTTATGTGGCGCTTGGAGCGTTGCATGGCCTATATCGGCCCATTCCAGGGAAATTCAAGGACTATATCGCCATTCCCAAGGCAAATGGTTATCAGTCGCTGCACAGCACGTTGCTTGGCCCTTATGGATTGCCGATAGAAATACAGATTCGTACCCGTGACATGCATCATATTGCAGAAACTGGCGTTGCCTCACACTGGCTCTATAAAAGCAGCGATGCCGAAGTAGATGATCTGCATCTGAAAACCAATCAATGGATGAAGGGTTTGTTGGAAACACTCAGTGATTCGTTTGATTCGCTGGAATTTCTCGAGCATATCAAGGTTGATCTGTTTCCAGGGGAGATCTATGTCTTCACGCCGCAGGGCAAGATTCTGGCTTTGCCGAGAGGCGCGACAGCGGTTGATTTTGCATACGCCGTGCATACAGATGTGGGAAATTGTTGCGTGGCTGCCCGAATCAATGGTGAAAATGCACCGTTGCGCACCCGGCTGAAAAGCGGGGACCGTGTGGAAATTGTGACGGCTCCGGCCGCCAAGCCCAATCCGGCCTGGTTGACTTATGTCGCGACCGGCCGGGCACGTTCGAGTATTCGGCACTTTCTGAGAACGATTCAATACGATGAGTCCGTCAAGCTAGGAGAGCGCTTGCTGAACCAGGCGCTGAGTTCGTTTGGGCTGGATCCAGAAACTGTCAGCAGCTCGCAGTGGGAAAAGCTGGTAAGAGATATCGGCGTTAAATCAAAGGATGAACTGCTGGCAGATATCGCGCTGGGTAAACAGCTGGCTGCCGTTATCGCGAAACGCTTGATTATGCCGGGTGAGTCGGTTTCCGATCATCCGGGCAAGAGTTCCATCACCATACTCGGCACCGAGGGTATGGCGGTTAAATTTGCCAAGTGTTGTTATCCCATTCCAGGGGACGGGATTGTCGGATTGATCAAGAAAGACCGCGGGCTGGTGATACATACCCAGGATTGCTTGGCAGTGGCCAAGAATCACAAGAATGCCGACAGTCAATTGGATGTTGTTTGGGGGCGGGATATCAATCGATCATTTCCGGTCGGTATCTTCATGGTGGTGGTCAACAAAAGTGGGGTGCTTGCGCGGGTTACCACCGAGATTGCCAAGGCAGACTCGAATATCGATGATATTGCGCTGGAAAATGACAAGGATTACGCGACCATGCGCTTTGTTCTGCAAACCAGGGATCGCCGTCACCTGGCGCGAATATTGCGTCGTCTCAAGCATATCGAGGAGGTCGTGAAACTTGGCCGCATCAGGCATCAGTGAATGGTGCCTGGTGTGAAAACAGGCTAATATTGCGATGAAGTGGATAAGGGAAGCTTTGCAGGCAGGTAGCTTGGTTGACTGATTAGATAGCCCGCTTCCCTTTCCAGGATGAAAGATTACGGTTTTTATTGCTGTTTTCTGTCCTGACGCACTTTTTCGATCAGTTGTTCGAGTACGGCAATGGTGTCTTGCGGCGTGCTGGCGAATTTGCCGCTGGCGAGATATTTTCCGTCGACTATCAGAGCGGGTACGCCCGTGATCTTGTATTGCCGGGTCAATTGCGCGGACCGGTTCGCCTGGTTCTGCACGGTGAATGAATTATAGGCGTTGGCAAATTTGCTGCGCTCGATGCCCTGTTTTTCGGCCCAATCGAAAAGCACGTTTTCTTTGAATAGATTGATTTTCTCGCGATGGATTGCATGGTAGATCTTGTCATGCCACTCGGTGGTGATGTCCAGGCTTTCGATGGCATAAAAAGTTTTAGCGGCGGGCATCCAGTTGGCGCGGAATACCGCGGGCACGTAGCGGAAACTTACATCGTCAGGCTTGTTTTCCAGCCATTTCGCCAGATAGGGATGCAGATCATTGCAGTGTGGGCAGCCATACCAGAAAAATTCAATGACCTCGATCTGCTGCGCGTTTTCGGTGGGTTGTGGCGAGGGGAGCAGGGCGTAGTCCCTGCCCTCGACAATTTCTGCATGGGCAATGGAAATGCCTGCCAAACCTGCCAGAATGGTGCTCAGAATAAAATGGGTGATTTTTTTTGCATTCATTTACATGTCCTCTTCATCGAATTGAACTGGGTTCCCTAGTACTTCGTTCCACCAAACCGCTTACATGAAATCGCGCCTTCACCTGTCATGCGTTGTTGCGAATCCTCGCCATAGCTACGGCTATGACTGCGGTTTGCGCCTAGCCTGACAGGTAAATCCATCGATTTCATTTGCAAGCTAATTGACGAAACTGAGTACTAGGTGCCGAACCTCGGGGTTCGGCATGGCCAGGGTGCATCTGCCGAATTTACTGGCCATTGCCTGGTGCGCGAACGAGACTGGTTGCCATGCCGCTGGCCTGCAAAGAGGATCTAACTTGGTTGACTTCTTCCAGCTTGTTGAAAGGCCCGATGCGTACCCGGTGCAATACCATGTTGTCTGCTGATTTTCCGACCTGGACCGAGGCCACTACGCCCAGCAATGCAAGTTCGGCTTTCATTCTTTCCGCATCGCCAGGGTTTCTGAAGGACCCGGTCTGAATGTAGTAATGTTCCCTAGCTGCGGGCGCTTTCTTTTCCGGCGGGGCAGGGGTGGCAGGTGCGGGGGCGACAGGGGCCGGGCGAGGGGAGGGTGGTGGTTCGAACAAGTCTTCGCCAGCCGGCTCATCGATGCCGGGCAATATATTATAGAAATCAAAGCGTGGTTTGTTCAGGCTTGCCTGATTGGCATCAGAGGTGGCTTCTTTCTTTGCTGATTTTGGCGTGGATTTCTCCGGCGGCGCAGATTTGGCAACTTTTTCCTCGGTGAGGTAAGGGCTGGGCGCTTGGCTGATGTATAGCCATACGCCTATGGCGCTGGCCAGGCCCAGAGTGTAGCCGATGAATAATCCAAGCATCATTGAGCCGCTGCCTTTGCGGTTTCTGGTGGCGTTTCTTTGCTTGTAATCCCGACTCATGAATAATTCCGTGCTCTGGTTTAATTACATTTCACGGGGCGACGTTACGCCGAGCAACGTCAGCCCCTTGGATAGGATTTGTTGAATCGCTGAAATCAATGCCAGCCTGACAATCTTGAGCGCTTCTTCGGAAACGAGAAAGCGCGTTGAATTGTAATAGCTGTGAAACTCGCTGGCCAGCTCGCGCAGGTAAAACGCAATCAGATGCGGGGCGCGCTCCCTTGCTGCCGCTTCCACAGTATCCGGGAAATCGATCATTTTCTGTAGCAACGCCAATTCGGCCGGATCGTTCAGCAAGGCGGTATCGGCAGTGGCAAACATGGCCGGGGTGCCATCCCATTGGGCGAGTACACTGCAAATGCGGGCATGTGCATACTGCACATAATAGACAGGATTGTCATTGCTTTGCGATTTGGCAAGATCCAGATCGAAATCCAGATGCTGGTCGCTTTTGCGCAAGACATAGAAAAAACGCGCTGCATCGTTGCCCACTTCTTCGCGTAACTGCCGCAGTGTGACAAAATCCCCGGAGCGGGTCGACATGGAAACTTTCTGACCATTCCGGTACAGAACGGCAAATTGAACCAGGGCGATTTCCAGTTTTTCAGGGTTCAGCGAGAGCGCTTCGATAGCGCCCTTTACCCGCGGGATGTAACCATGATGATCCGCACCCCAGATATTGATCATGTGATCAAAGCCGCGCTCATATTTGTTGAGATGATAGGCGATGTCGGATGCAAAATAGGTGTACTGGCCGTTTTCCCGCTGTACCACGCGATCCTTTTCGTCACCGAACTCGGTCGAACGGAACCAGACGGCACCATCTTGCCGGTACAGCAGCTTTTTTTCCTCCAGCAAGTGCACGGCATGGGCGACCATGCCACTGTCAAACAAGGATTGTTCCGAGAACCAGGTCTCGAATTCCACACCGAATTCCATCAAGTCATTCCGGCAGTCGCCCAATTGTTCTGTCAGAACTAAATTGTGCAAATAGGCGTAATCCTGCCCGAGTATGGATTTTGCGGTAGCGATGAGGCTGTCCAGTAATCCATCATCGCTGCCGCCTGTTTCCAGCGAGCTGGCTTCAGTCAGTTTCTGTATCATGGCGTCGGAGCGATGCACGTAACGATCCCCATGGGCGCGGTATATTTCCGTTGCCATGTCGATGACATACTGGCCCTGATAAGCGCTGCCCGGGAATGGGAAAAAGAGGCTATTCAGTTCCAGGTAACGCAGCCAGGTGGATAAGGTCAAAATATCCATTTGCCGGCCGGCGTCATTGACATAGAATTCGCGTGCAACCGTATAGCCGGCAGCAGCGAGGATGTTCGCCAAGCTAGCGCCAAATGCCGCGCCGCGCCCATGCCCAACATGCAGGGGACCGGTCGGATTGGCAGAGACAAACTCAACCTGAACGGTTTTTCCCGCGCCGAGCGAGCTTTGACCAAACAGTTCGCCTGTTTGTAATACAGTATGCAGAAACTGTTGCTTAGCAGTATTTTTTAGAAACAGGTTGATAAAGCCGCCGCCAGCAACTTCGGTCTTCTCTAGCCAGGGCGATTCGGGTAACGCTTTGATCAGTGCCTGCGCTAATTCACGTGGATTTTGGCGCAAATGCTTGGCCAGTTTCATGGCGAGATTGCTCGCGTAATCGCCATGGCCGGCTTGCTTGGGCCGGGACAGCTCAACGTGGATATTGGTTTCGGGCGGTAGCAAGTTGCTTGCAGCCTGGTCGAGTAACTGGATGCAATGCGCTTTGAAATTAGGGGGAATAATTCTTGTGGCCATGTTGGGAATTGTGTTTCAGCAAGCTCGCATTATACCGGCTTGCACGCAAACCTGTATGCGGTTTTGTCACCCAGATCCTGCTGCGCGCATCTGGTTTGTTGTCAACGGTGTAGCGGGATTGATGCCGGCCGGGTGTTCGTGTATTTCGAAGCCTGCCGATTTCATGTGTGCATCAGCCAGTATATAATGTGTCAATATTCTATTGAATCCGATTCTAAAAATGACGAGGGGTCCTGGTAATGGAAGAAGTAGTGGAAAAATCTGAGGAAGCGATACTCGATGAATGCATTCAACACGCGACAGAGGTCCTGGCAGAACAGCTTCCGCACATCAAGGACAAAAAGAAGTATGATTTCGCGCCGCAATTCAAGGAGATGACCATCCAGCTTTACCTGGTTGGGGTGATGTGGAAGTTTTACACGCGCTATGAGACAGCCGAGAATGCGCTGGAAAAAGCCTATGGTGCGCTGGCTGCCATAATGGCCAAAGACGGGATTAAGCCCAAACGCGTGGAAAAACAGGTCGCCTTTATCAGGAAGGTTTCCAAACTCGAGGATGATGAGGCATTGGCGACGGCGTTAGGGTATGAATCCAAGCCTGGCGACCGCAGCCTTGCGGCAGTTTTTGATCAATACCTCGACGATGTCAGGGTGTCGGGCAGTTTATGGCGCTATTATGATAACGGTAAGAAAATTCTGCTGCTGGGTGGGCTGCTTTTCGCGATGATCGGGGTCTGGTTCGTAACGATTTTCTTGCCGGAAAGCGACGACATGGTCATTCTCGCAGTAGGTCTTTTGATGGCGTTCTTGTTTATGATTCCGGTTTCTCTGATCGGCCTGTTGATTTACCGTTACAAAATCAAGAAAGGCGAACGTTCTGATATGCCATCTTCCTAGCATTTGAGTTGGTGAATCAGGCAAGTTCAAACACGACCAAACCATGCTTTCTGAAGCAGAGTATTTGCAAAAAATAGGTTTTTTGTAATTAATTTTGCCCATTCAATAATCTGCTGGTGGGGTAACTGCCCATCATACTTGATATTACCTTGGAGTTTATGAGCGCAAATATCATCGACGGTAATCTTGTCGCGCGCAAGCTTCGTACCGAATTGAAATTACGCGCCGACTTGCTGGCGGAAACCTGGATACAGCCAGGACTGGCGGTTATTCTGGTTGGCAATGACCCGGCTTCTTCCGTGTATGTCCGTAACAAAGCCAAGACATGCGGAGAGCTGGGCATTCGATCCGAGGTCTTCAATTTTCCTTCCGACATTTCTCAGGATATGTTGTTGCGGCAAATACAGGACCTGAACGCAAACCCTGAAATTCATGGCATCCTGGTCCAGTTGCCGTTGCCTGGGCACATTCAACTTGAGGAGGTGATCGCTGCGATCGCCATCGAGAAGGATGTGGATGGATTTCATCCTTGCAATGTGGGAGCGCTGGTAACCGGCCATGCCTTGTTTCGGCCCTGCACGCCGTTTGGGGTGATGAAAATGATGGCCGAATACGCTATTCCCATTCAGGGGCAACATGCTGTCGTTGTCGGGCGCAGCAATATTGTCGGCAAGCCCATGGCACTGATGCTGCTAGAGAAAGGTGCTACCGTTACGATCTGCACCTCCAAAACCCGCGACTTAGTGCATCACACCCGCCATGCGGATATTGTCGTGATGGCGACGGGTAAGGCCAATTTGCTGACAGCAGAAATGGTCATGGAAGGTGCGACAGTCATCGATGTCGGCATCAATCGTATGGCTGATGGTAAGTTGTGCGGGGATGTGGCGTTCGCGGCAGTCAAGGAAAAAGCCGGCCATATTACGCCAGTGCCCGGCGGTGTCGGTCCCATGACCATAATGATGCTGATGAACAATACCATTGAAGCAGCCGAACGTGCTAAAACAGGTATGCAATCTATTGCCCGGCGTGGGCCGGTGCAATAGTCTTGGAATTGCTTAATAAGGGAGCAACGATTCGATATGGATTCACAGGATATTGATCCTCAGGAAACACAGGAGTGGCTGGACGCTCTGGAAACGGTGCTAGCAAACGAAGGCGCCGAACGCGCGCACTATCTGCTGGAGCGGCTGGTAGAGAAGGCACGCCGTTCCGGTGCATACCTGCCATACAGCGCCAATACGGCCTATATCAATACGATTCCATCCGGCAAGGAAGAGCGCTCACCGGGTGATCATGCGCTTGAGCATCGTATCCGCTCCTATGTGAGGTGGAACGCAATGGCCATGGTGTTGCGCGCCAACCGTAAAACCAATGTGGGTGGGCATATCTCCAGCTTCGCTTCGGCCGCAACGCTTTATGATGTGGGCTATAACCATTTCTGGCGAGCGCCTACCGAAAAGCATGGGGGCGATCTGGTTTATGTACAGGGCCATTCCTCGCCCGGTATCTATGCTTATGCCTATCTGTTGGGTGCCTTGACGGAAGAGCAGCTCGATAATTTTCGTCAGGAAACCGGAGGGAATGGATTGTCCTCCTACCCACATCCATGGTTGATGCCGGATTTCTGGCAATTTCCCACCGTTTCGATGGGTTTGGGGCCGTTGATGGCCATTTACCAGGCCCGTTTCATGAAATACTTGGGAAGTCGGGGGCTGGTCGACACCGAGGATCGTAAAGTGTGGGCATTCATGGGCGATGGTGAAATGGACGAACCGGAGTCGCTGGGCGCCATTACATTGGCTTCGCGCGAGAATCTGGATAACCTGATTTTTGTTGTCAACTGCAACTTGCAGCGTCTGGATGGGCCTGTCAGAGGGAATGGCAAGATCATACAGGAGCTGGAAGCGGCTTTCCGTGGCGCTGGCTGGAATGTGATCAAGGTGATTTGGGGCTCTTATTGGGATCCGCTGCTGGCCAAAGATACCAGAGGATTGTTGCAGCAGCGCATGATGGAATGCGTGGACGGTGAGTATCAGACCTTCAAGTCCAGGGATGGCGCTTACGTCAGGGAGCATTTCTTCGGCAAATATCCTGAGCTGCGCGAAATGGTGGCCAATATGTCTGATGATGATATCTGGCGCCTGAACCGTGGCGGACATGATCCGCATAAGGTTTATGCGGCCTATACAGCTGCTTTGCGTCACCGCGGGCAGCCCACTGTGATTCTGGCCAAAACCATCAAGGGTTATGGGATGGGAGAATCGGGTGAAGCACAAAACATCACGCACCAGCAGAAGAAAATGGGAACGACCTCATTGCAAGCGTTCCGTGATCGTTTCGGGGTGCCTGTGCCGGATGACCAGATTGATGACGTGCCCTATCTCAAGCTTGATGAAGATTCCCCTGAATATGCTTATATGCATGGGCGTCGCGAAGTTCTGGGAGGCTTTCTGCACCGTCGCCGGCGACAAGCGGAGAGCCTGCAGGTGCCGCCATTGGAAGCATTCGAGTCTTTGCTGAAAGGCAGTGGCGAGGGTCGGGAGTCGTCCACCACCATGGCATATGTGCGCGCGCTCAATGTGTTGGTCAAGGATAAAAATATCGGCAAGCATATTGTGCCGATTGTAGCGGATGAATCGCGCACCTTCGGCATGGAGGGTATGTTTCGCCAGCTCGGTATCTGGTCCTCGGTCGGTCAGCTCTATACCCCGCAGGATGCCGATCAGTTGATGTATTACAAGGAGGACAAGCATGGCCAGATTCTGCAGGAAGGCATCAATGAGGCGGGCGCCATGTCCTCCTGGATCGCAGCCGCCACTGCCTACAGCACACACAATGTGCAGATGATCCCTTTCTTCATCTATTATTCAATGTTCGGTTTTCAGCGTGTCGGGGATCTTGTCTGGGCGGCTGGCGATATGCGTTGCCGGGGATTCCTGATAGGTGGGACGGCCGGGCGCACGACACTCAATGGCGAGGGGCTGCAGCATGAGGATGGGCATAGCCATATTCTGGCTTCCACGATTCCCAATTGTGTCGCTTATGATCCCGCCTATGCTTATGAGTTGGCGGTCATCATTCAGGATGGCCTGCGTCGCATGTATCAGGAACAAGAGGATGTGTTTTATTACATCACCGTGATGAATGAAAATTATTCTCATCCGGATATGCCGAAAGGTGCGGAGCAGGGCATTTTGAAAGGTATGTATCTGCTGCGTGAAGGGAGCAAGCGTTCCAGAAAGCCGCGCGTGCAGTTATTGGGCTCGGGAACCATCTTGCGGGAAGTAATCGCGGCGGCGGAGTTGCTGGAGAAGAACCATAACGTCGTGGCCGATATCTGGAGTGTGACTAGTTTCAACCAGCTGCGGCGAGAAGCGCTCACTGCCGCTCGCTGGAATCTGCTTCATCCGACGGAGTCAAACAGACTTTCGTATGTGCAAACCTGTCTCAAGGATCGTGATGGTCCGGTGGTTGCTGCCACCGATTATATGAAGATCGTCGCGGACCAGATCCGGGAATTTGTGCCAGGACGCTACTGTGTGCTGGGAACGGATGGGTTCGGTCGTTCCGATACCCGAGAACGGTTGCGGCGATTCTTTGAGGTTGACCGGCATTACATTACCGTGGCAGCGCTCAATACGCTGGCAGAGGAAGGTAAAATTCCGGCGGCGCAGGTCGCTGAGGCAATCCAGGCTTATGCGATTGACCCGGATAAACCGGAGCCGGTTAACGTATGAGTGGGATGCCAATGAGTCGAGTTATCATGTCAGTTCGTCTTGCTGATCGTTATGGCAGCAAATCGGGGAGTGCGCGTGGCTGAAATCAAAAAAGTATTGGTTCCAGATATTGGGGATTTCGATAATATCCCAGTGATCGAAATCATGGTCAAAACGGGGGATGTCGTCCAGGTGGAAGATCCTTTGATCGTTCTGGAGTCGGACAAGGCTACGGTCGAAGTGCCTTCGCCGTATGCTGGGATTATCAAACAGATCAAGGTCAAAACCGGTGCCAAGGTGTCGGAAGGCGCTGAGATTCTGACCATGGAGGTGACTGCCGAAGACAGTGAAGCTGAAGCTTCCAGTCCGGCGCAATCCGAAACCAGGGCGCCTGAAGCACCAGCCAGCCAGTCAGTCGAAGAGAGCGCCGAGGCAACCAAGGCGGTACAGTCACAGGCCGTTGCCGAAAGGAAACCGGCTGAGCCCTCTCGTCCCCCTGTGCAGATGGAAGAGATGGCCGGACACGATGCGGATGCGAAGCCTCACGCGGGCCCTGCTGTGCGGCGATTCGCCCGGGAACTCGGGGTGGATCTGAGCCGGGTAACCGGAACGGGCCCCAAGCTGCGTATTCTGAAAGAAGATGTCCAAGCCTATGTCAAGCAGGTAATGGCTGGAGAGCAGGGCGGGACAGCCGGTGGAGGACTGAATCTATTGCCCTGGCCACAAGTGGATTTTGCCAAGTTTGGGCCCATTGAATTGAAGCCGTTGGCGCGCATTCAGCGGCTTTCTGGCGCGAATCTTCATCGCAACTGGGTCATGATCCCGCATGTCACACAATTTGACGAAGCAGATGTGACGGATCTGGAATCACTTAGAAAGTCGCATAATGATACGAATCAGGAAGGTGGTATCAAATTGACCATACTTGCCTTTCTGATAAAGGCTGTGACAGCCGCTCTCAAGAAATTTCCAGAATTCAACGCTTCACTCGATAATGGCGCGGAAGAAAGCCAGCTAATCATCAAGCGCTACTATCATATCGGTTTTGCGGTGGATACACCCAATGGGCTGGTCGTGCCGGTGATTCGTGACGCTGATCAGAAGGGTGTGATGGGGATCGCCGAGGAACTCGGCGTAAAGTCGTCGCTGGCTCGCGATGGTAAATTGAAGCCCGCCGACATGCAGGGCGCGAGTTTCACCATATCCAGCCTGGGGGGTATTGGCGGGACGGGCTTTACACCTATCATCAATGCACCGGAGGTGGCCATATTGGGTGTTTCGCGGGCAAGTCTGAAACCAGTATATCGCGACGATGAATTCGTCCCGCGCCTGATGCTGCCTTTGTCGCTGTCGTACGACCATCGCGTGATCGATGGCGCTTCAGCTGCCCGGTTTACCACACATCTCGCCAATATCCTGGCGGATATGCGGCTGGCGTTGTTCTGAGGATGCCAAATTGTGCCGGTTCCTTGATATATGCGTATTTCAGTAAATGGTAAATGATCGAAGCTAACGGCTTCTCGCTGATAGGAATCTACGGCGGCACATTTGACCCCGTGCATTACGGCCATCTGAGGGTGGCCGAAGAGCTCGTGGAAGTTTTGCAGCTGGACCACTTGCGTTTTCTGCCCGCGCATCATCCACGTCTGCGCAATGCGCCGGTTGTGGCCAGCCACCATCGTGTTGCCATGCTGCGCCAGGCCATCCATGGCAATGTCAGGTTTTCAATGGATGAGCGGGAGCTCAAGCGGCCGGGAGAAACCTATAGCGTCGAATCGCTGCGTGAATTGAGGCAGGCGTATGGCGAGCATGAAACGCTTGCGCTGTGTTTCATCCTGGGCGCTGATGCTTTTGTGAAGCTGCCGGACTGGTATTGCTGGCGCGAGCTGTTTGAATTATGCCATCTTGTTGTGGTCAATAGACCAGGGCATGCTTTACTCTCTGACCCGTCCTGCTTGCCTCTGGCGCTGAGAAATATCTGCCAGGAGCGTTGGGCAGCTCATGCAGATGCGCTCAAGAAAATATCTTCCGGGCTTGTCTATGTTGCACCAACGACGCTGCTTAATATTTCTTCGACTAGAATCAGGACATTGATGGCATCAGGAAAAAGCGCCCGTTATCTATTGCCCGAGAGGGTGCTCGATTATATCAACATGCATAATTTCTATGCTGGAGGAAAATGAAGTCTGAAGAACTGCAAAAGATAGCCATTGCCGCACTGGAAGATCTCAAGGCCAAGGATATCGAGGTGATTGAGGTCGGGCATTTTACTTCGCTATTCAACACTATGATAATTGCCAGTGCTGAATCCACGCGCCAAACAAAGGCACTGGCGAATCACGTGCGAGAGGAAGTGAAGGCGGCTGGCGGGACAGTTTATGGGGTCGAAGGTGAGCAGACCGGGGAATGGCTGCTGGTCGATCTGGGCGATGTGGTGGTGCATATCATGCAGCCCGCCATCCGCGAGTACTACGACCTTGAGGGGCTGTGGGCAGAATCGGTCTGGAGACCGTCCAAAGCAGGTTCTGCTGCATAACGGTCTGGTATTCTTCCAAGCCAGTTTTGCGGATGTTCGCTAGACATATTGCAGGAAAATCGGTCAGTTGTTGAAATTTCTGGCATTATTCTCTTGGTGCAATTACGGTGCTGGCTACCTGTCTATTGCTGGCCGGAAAGCATCGTGAAGCTTTTTGTGTTGGCGGTCGGAAGCAAGATGCCGGCGTGGATCGAGGCGGGTTTCAAGGAATATAGCCAGCGTATGCCGCGAGAAACCGCTATTCATTTGGTTGAAATCAAACCAGAGAAGCGGAGCGGAAAAAAAATCGAACAATTGCTCCGCACCGAAAGTGAACGGATACATGCAGCACTGCCTTCCGGCTGTCATGTGATTGCGATGGATGAGCGCGGCCAGCAGATCACCACCATGAGGTTGGCAGACAGACTGACGGAGTGGATGGCTTGCGGACGGGATATTGCATTTGTTATCGGCGGGGCTGATGGGCTGCATCCAGCCATCAAGTCGATGGCGCACGAGAAACTGGCGCTGTCCGCGCTGACTCTTCCGCATGGGCTGGTCCGGGTTCTACTGGCAGAACAGCTTTACCGTGCTGTTGCGATCATGCGGCAGCACCCTTATCATCGTGCCTGATTCTAAACTTCCGCCACAAGTGCCGTTCTTAATGGTTTGGATGGCAGGGCCGTCACTAGGCGCCTCGATAAGGTTTGTTAACTCTCAAATTTTGGACAATGGTTTCAGCCAAGGACTATATTTATCTCGCATCGCGTAGCGCGCGCAGACGCGAATTGCTCAAGCAAATCGGAATCAGGCATAACGTGTTGCTTATGCGCGAAACCTTGACGCGGCCGGTGGATGTGGATGAAACGCCGTTGGCCGAGGAATCCCCGACTGATTATGTTTACCGGATCACCCATGCCAAGGCAGAAGCAGGCTGGTTGCGCCTGAGACAGCGTAAGCTACCGCTTTCACCGGTGCTGGCTGCGGACACCGTCGTTGTGCTGGATGGATGCATTCTTGGGAAACCCAGGGATACCGAGCATGCCGAGGAAATGTTGCGCGCGCTGTCCGGCCGGAAACATCAGGTGCTGACCGCAATTGGGCTGGCAGTCCAAGGAGAAATCAAGCTGCGGCTGTCAACCACCATAGTTCGATTCCGGGATATCAGCCAGAGAGAAATCAAGGCCTGCATTGCCAGCGGAGAATCGCATGACAAAGCCGGCGCCTATGCCATCCAGGGGTTGGCGGCTGCATTCATCATTGAGATTTGTGGCAGTTATAGCGGCGTCATGGGTTTGCCATTATTCGAGACAGCGCAATTGCTGGAAGAGGCCGGGATATCCATATTTTTTTGAGTCAGGGCTTGTTAATGAATAACTTGGGCATACGTTGTTACGTATTCGGGAAAGATGCAAGGCGCGAGGCGAAGCCGAATGGTTGTTCCATTCGCAAGCCTCGCAACGCAGCAGATGCCCGAATACGCAACAACCCTCCGGGCTGGGGTTGCTTTTGGCGCATACCGGCGTTGCAAGTCACTTGTTGTGAATGACACAACGGCGTGCCTTGCGCCTTGGTCTGCGCCAAAAGCGACCCCAGTGTATGCTCAAGTTATTCATTAACGAGCCCTCAGTGCATTTAACCCCGGCCCCGAGCGGTTTTCTCCATGAGTAACGAAATCCTTGTCAATGTCACGCCGCAGGAAATACGGGTTGCGATCATCGAGCAGGGGATCGCGCAGGAATTGCACATCGAACGTACCAGCAGCCGGGGGATCGTAGGCAATATTTATAACGGACGTGTCAGCCGTGTATTGCCTGGCATGCAATCGGCATTTATCGATATCGGCCTCGAACGTGCTGCCTTTTTGCATGTGGCGGATATCCATGAGTTCGGTCACAGCAGCAGCCAGAACAAGCCCATCGAACAACTCCTGGCAGAGGGCAGCAATGTGCTGGTGCAGGTTGCCAAGGACGCCATAGGCGTCAAGGGTGCAAGGCTCTCCACACAAATCAGCCTTGCCGGGCGACTGCTGGTCTATTTGCCGCAGGAATCCCACATCGGCGTATCGCAGCGTATCGAAGACAACGCCGAACGTGATTCGCTGCGTCAGAAATTGCAGCGCCTCCTGCCATCCGATGTGCCAGGCGGATACATCATCCGCACCATGGCCGAGACAGCTGAAGAGTCGGAATTGCGGGCGGATATCGACTACCTGCACAAGCTCTGGTTCGATATTCAAAAAAAATCCACAACCATGCGTCCCCCTACACTGCTGTACCAGGATCTCGACCTCAGCCTGCGGGTCTTGCGTGATTTCGTTGATGATGTCACTTATCGTATCCTGGTCGATTCGCGCGAGACATTCCTGAAAATGGTCGGGTTTGCACAGGAATACATGGTGAATGATGCGGAGAAGATCAGTCACTACACGGGTGAGCGGCCACTGTTCGATTTGTACGGTGTTGAGCAGGAGATTGAGAAATCTTTGGCGAGAAGAGTGGATCTGAAGTCGGGCGGGTATGTCATCATAGATCAGACCGAGGCGTTAACGACCATGGATGTCAATACAGGTGGTTTTGTCGGTGTGCGCAATTTTGATGACACTATTTTCAAAACCAATCTCGAAGCGGCTCAAGTCATTGCACGCCAACTTCGACTACGCAACCTGGGGGGCATCATCATTATCGATTTCATCGATATGGACAGGGAAGAGCACCGCGCTGCGGTCCTGGCTGAATTCAACAAGGCATTGTCGAAAGATCGGACTAAGATGACAGTCAATGGCTTTACCGCTCTGGGATTGGTCGAAATGACGCGCAAGCGTACGCGTGAGAGCCTCGCTCAGATACTGTGTGAAACCTGCCCTACTTGTGAGGGTCGCGGAGAAATCAGAACTGCCAAAACAATCTGCTATGAAATATTGCGCGAGCTGTTGCGTGAATCCAGGCAGTTCGACGCCAAGGAGTTTCGGATTCTCGCTTCCCAGCAAGTGATCGACCTGTTCCTGGACGAAGAGTCCCAGAGTTTGGCGCAATTGGGCGATTTCATCGCAAAACCGATCAGCCTGCAGGTCGGCGCTTCCTATACTCAAGAGCAGTACGATGTGGTGCTGATTTAAACATTCTGGATGAGAGACTTGATTCGTGGCGGCGGCCGGGATGACCTAACTGCTTGCCATGGCATATAGATTGATATCCGGTTGGAGATAGGTTTGATCCATGTTCCAGTATCATTACTGACCGTTTGAATTTCCGGGCAACATCTCAGAAGGAGCCGCAATCATGAACCGGATTACTGCAATGTTTTACTTGTGCCTGACAGCTTGTCTGGCAGTTCCACAGGTTGCCAGCTCATCTGAATCCATTACCATATTTCAGAATGTGCGCATCTTTGATGGCACGGGTGCGGCGCTGACACCGCCACGCCATGTGCTGGTAAGAGGAAGTATGATTGAACGGATTTCAGCCGATCCGATTTCAGTTGAGGGAGATGCATCTGCGGAAATCATCGACGGTGCTGGCCGCACACTCATGCCAGGGCTGATTGATGTCCATACTCACTTGGCTATGGGTACGATTACAGAGTTGGTGCTGGTGACCCGGGGCGCTAACTATACCACGTTACTCTCCGGTAAGGCTGCTGGTGAGATGTTGATGCGTGGCTTTGCTTCTGTTCGCGATGCCGGTGGACCCGTATTTGGACTCAAGCGCGCAATCGATGAAGGGCATATCCCGGGGCCACGCATTTGGCCGTCGGGTGCCCTGATTTCACAGACTTCTGGACATGGTGATTTTCGTTCGATTCATGATTTGCCACGTGCGGATGGCGAGCTGCATTTTTCAGAGCGCTTGGGGTATGCTGCTATCGCTGACGGTGAATCTGCTGTGCTGAGGCGAGTGCGCGAGCAGCTCATGCAGGGTGCCAGCCAGATCAAACTGGTAGCGGGTGGCGGGGTGAGTTCGCAATATGATCCGCTGGATGTCAGTCAATATACCGAAGCTGAGCTGCATGCCGCTGTTCAAGCAGCATCGGCTTGGGGAACCTATGTCATGGTCCATGCTTACACGGCGAATGCCATACAGTCGGCTGTCCGTGCGGGTGTCAAATGTATTGAGCATGGACAACTGGCCGATGAAGAATCAATCGAGATGATGGCCGAGAATAATGTCTGGCTGAGTATTCAGCCGTTTCTCGGTGAACCTGATCCACGTTTTCCTGAAGGTTCCCCGCATCGTATCAAACAACTTCAGGTAGCTGCTGGCACAAATAATACGATAGCGCTGGCCAGAAAACATGGTGTGAAAATTGCCTGGGGGGCGGATATCCTGTTCAATCCGGCCAAGGCAAGAGCGCAAGGTGCGCAATTGTCAGTTATGTCACGCTGGTTTGAGCCCACCGAAGTATTAAGGATGGCGACCAGTGTCAATGCGGAGCTGCTTGCACTATCGGGAGCTCGCAACCCTTATCCAGGTAAACTCGGCATAGTTGTTGAAGGAGCCCTGGCCGATTTGCTGCTGGTGGATGGCAGTCCGCTGGAAAATCTGGTGCTCATCGAGAACCCTGAGCAGAATTTTGTTGTCATCATGAAAGATGGCCAAATTTATAAGAATAGCCTTTGAATTTTCGCATGTTGACTGGAAGCGGGTTGCTAGGTGATGAGATTGGCCGAAATAAAGATTGATAATCGTTATCATTTTCGCTAATATCTGCAGATAGTATCCGAAAATCATTCCCAGCATCTGGGTTTCATGAGCACTGCCGTGCCAGACTGGGCATATCAGGCAAAAAATATCTTTACGTGTATGATCAAACCACATCGTAAACCGGTTTTTACCAGCATATCTCTCCTCAGTTTGCTGGGCGTACTGGCGGTGCATGCGGCTTTCCTCTACGGCATGTGGCAGCACCGTTTCAGTACATCGACCACGCATACGGTCACGCTTTATGCTGAATTTATTACACCTTCAGAGAAAGCGGAAGCGACCCAGGCGCCCAAAGTGGAATTAAAAGCGGAGCCTATGCCGCCTCCGGAAAAACCCAAGCCGCCTGTCAAGCGCGTGCAGCAGCAACCCAAGCGTCAGCTGGTCGCCAATGCGCCTGCTCGTACCCAGGAAAATTTTGTGGCGCCGCCTCCGCCCATGGAAGAACCCAAGCATGAACCACAGGAGCAAGAGGTTGTCGAACCCGTGGCAGCCGTGTCGAAGCCTGCGCAGATGCCGACAGGCCCGGTGACATTGTCTGCCGAATTGTCGGTATCTTGCCCGGAGTTGACCCGGCCGGCTTATCCTGCATTGTCCCGGCGGCTGGGTGAAGAGGGCAAGTTAATGCTGCAAGTGGAACTGGACGAATCGGGCCGTATCAGCAAAACCCAAATCGTCGAGAGCAGTGGTTATGCCAGACTGGATAACGCGGCGCTTTCGGCTGTTAAAACCTGGCGCTGCCGTCCGGCAATGCAGGATGGTCAGCCTGTGCGATCAGTTGCCCTGCAGCCGTTTAATTTTGTCATTGAAGGAAATTGATGTATGGAAAAAACGCTCGGTTTTTCTAATTTTCTTGCTCAGATTGACCATGTTGGGATGAGTGTGCTGGTTTTGCTGCTGACCTTGTCGGTTGCTAGCTGGTACTTGATCATTACCAAGAGTATCGGCAATCTGCTCGCTTCCAAACGTGCCAATGCCTTTCTCGAGCGTTTCTGGCAGATTGATTCCCTGTCTCGCCTCGAAGCAGAAGTCAAAAATGAAGCGGCTGATCATGCCTTTATTCAGCTGGCTAAAACGGCGCTGGCCGTGACGACGGATTCGCGCCAATACGGGATGGAGAAGCTTGCCGCAGCAGGCGGGAGTGGGGAATTGCTGACCCGTGCATTGCGTAACAGCCTGGATCAGGAGTCGGCGCGGGTCGAGAATGGTCTGACCGTCATTGCTTCGGCAGGGTCTGCCGCACCCTATATTGGCTTGTTCGGGACGGTATGGGGAATCTATCATGCGCTGATTCAAATTGGTCTTTCCGGCCAGGGTACGCTGGACAAAGTAGCCGGTCCAGTGGGAGAGGCGCTGATCATGACCGCTTTGGGACTGGCGGTCGCCATTCCAGCTGTATTGGCCTACAATGGTTTTGTCCGGCGCAACCGTGTATGGCTGGCGCAACTGGATGGATTCGCGCATGATCTCTACACGATTCTGACGGTTGGCAGCAAAGTCAGCGAAAAGCATGAGAAGGCTCAGGAACACATGGCAGCGCCATCCATGCCCGCAACCGGCCTGGCGGGTGCGGCTGCGGCCAGCTTGGCAGGAGAAAAACACTAATGGCATTCGGTGATTCAACTCGCTATCAGAGTAAAGCCGCGATGTCGGAAATCAACGTGGTGCCGTTGGTGGACGTGATGCTGGTGTTGCTGATCATTTTCATCATCACGGCACCTTTGCTGACCCATTCGGTCAAGGTGGATTTGCCCAAGGCTTCAAGTAATCCCAATGTGACGCAGCCTGAGCATATTGAGTTCGCCATTCGGTCAGATGGCAGTTTTTTCTGGAGCGGTGAACAAGTTACGCTTGAACAATTGCCGCCACGTTTCGCGGATGCAGCGGAGAAATCCTCCAAAACGGAATTGCATATCCGCGCTGACCGGGACGCGCATTATGAGCTTGTGGCCAAGATCATGAGTGCTGCCGCCCAGGCAGGGCTCACCCGTATCGGGTTTGTGACCGACCCGACCGGCGAGTAAGGGCTCGTTAATGAATAACTTGGGCATACGTTGTTACGTATTCGGGAAAGATGCAAGGCGCGAGGCGAAGTCGAATGGTTGTTCCATTCGCAAGCCTCGCAACGCAGCAGATGCCCGAATACGCAACAACCCTTTGGGCTGGGGTCGCTTTTTGCGCATACCGGCGTTGCAAGCCACTTGTTGTGAATGACACAACGGCGTGTCTTGCGCCTTGGTCTGCGCTAAAAGCGACCCCAGCGTATGCTCAAGTTATTCATTAACGAGCCCTAAACGGCAGGTATCAGTCATCTGTTTTTTTTCTGCTGGTGAGTAACCAGTCCCTTCTCCTCAATCGGCCAGATGGTCAAGATCTTATTCTGACCATCTGGCTGGCAAATCCCCCGCCAATGATTTTATAATTCCCTGTGTGCAGTATTTAATCTGAAAATTTCAGTTGAGCAGGGTGAGACATGCGGCTCTCAAACCACAGCGCAGGGCACGACTTGCTGCATGGCGATTCTATTCCTGAATGTGTCAAGTTACTTGATCATGCTGTCACCGGTTGGGTGAATAGGAAAATCACAATCAACTGAGAATTCCAGGTTTAAGCGTGCTGTCTCTTTGCATTTCGTTCAGTGGATACAGGGAACAAGGGGTGCGCCATGTGGTGGGGTCTGAAGCGATCAGAGGTAAGGCGTGTGTGGCAAATCGGGAGCTGGTTGCCTGCTACGCTTGCCTGGGCACAGCCCCCGGCCGATACCGCACCGATCATGCTTGATCCCATTCAGGTAACCGCTACACGCAGCCCGCGGCAGCTTTCACAAATTCCTGGCGCTATCTCACTCATTTCGCGGGCGCAGCAGCATGACTATCTGCCTGGCAGGACGTTGGATGAATTTGGGCGTGGCACACCGGGTGTCTTTTTTCAAAATCAGTTCAACTTTGCGCAGGATTTGCGTATCGCCATCCGGGGTTTCGGCGCGCGCTCCGCATTTGGTGTGCGCGGGATCCAGATGCATGTGGATGGCGTTCCATTGACCCTGCCCGATGGCCAGACCCAGCTTGATGGTATCGACCCCTCCCTGATAGAGCGCATGGAGATTTTGCGCGGCCCTTCAGCTGCTTTGTTCGGCAATGCCTCGGGTGGCATGATCAGCATGACCACACGGACCCCTCCGCATGCGGGATGGGTCATTGCGCCGCGCCAGGTATTCGGTCAGTTTGGTCAATTCAAATCGGAAATCTACACCGGTGGGCGAAGCCAGTTGCTCGACTATGGCTGGTTCGGTTCTTATCTGCGACAGCGTGGCTGGCGCGATCACAGTGAGACGGAAAATCTATTTTCTCAACTCAAGCTGAATTATCTCAGCGGGGACGATGCGGACTGGATGCTGGTGTTCCGCAAGTTTTATTCTCCGGAAACCCTGGATCCCGGTGGACTGACGCTGGCCGAGCTGCGTGCGGACCGCCGGCAGGCATCTCCGGGCAATCTGCGTTTCAATGCGGGTGAGCGTATCGATCAGGAACAATTCGCACTGCGGTATCGCAAGGCCATTTCCGCTGCCCGTGAGTTGACTGTGACCGTCCATGGCTTGCACCGCGATTTCCGGAATCGCTTGCCGTTCGTCGCGGGTGGGCAGGTATCATTCGCGCGCTGGGTGGGGGGCGTGAGCCTGCAATATGTCAGTGATCACACCCTGCTGCAACGGCCCAACCGTTTCCTGGCAGGATTCGATTACGGCATTCAAAATGATGACCGCCAACGCTACCACAATGATTTCGGTGCACGCGGGGCGCTTGCCTTGAATCAGATCGAGCGGGTGCAAAGCATTGGACCATTCTTCCGCAATGAATGGGAAGTCAGCGACAGGCTGGCTGTTACACTGGGTGGGCGCTGGGATTGGTTGCATTACCAGGTCAAGGACAAATTCCGGGCTGATGGCGATCAATCCGGTAGCCGGATATTATCTCAGGCCAGCGGTACCGTTGGATTCGTGTATCGTTTGGCCGATCGCCATCAGTTTTATGCCAATGCCGCATCGGTATTCGAAGCGCCGACTACGACCGAGTTGATCAATAATCCGGCTGGTGCGGGCGGATTCAATCCCGATCTGGATGCGCAACTTTCCTTGAGCCGGGAATTGGGTGTACGCGGCGAATTGGCCGGTCTGGGCTATGAAGCAACAGGGTTTTTAATCAGCTCACGAGATGAAATTCTGCCGTTCGAGCTGGCCGCATTCCCGGGACGCGCGTTTTTCCGGAATGTCGGCAGGTCCCGCCGGCTAGGGTTTGAAGGCAGTCTGTCGACTCCTGTATGGAAAGGCTGGCGGGCACAAGTGGCTTATAGTTACTCCGATTTCACTTTCCAGAGATTTGACAGCGATGCCAATAACTTGCAGGGCAATGCACTACCGGGCATACCGGCTCATCGATGGGATGGAAACATCCGTTATACCCACCCATCGGGTTTGTTTGGACAATTGTACTTGCAACGAGTAGGCGGTTTTTTTGCGGACAACGCGAATACAGTGACCAATCCTGCCTATCTCCTGGGCCAACTGCTCTTTGGGTGGGAGATCAAGCACAACGATATAGAGGGATCGTTATTTGCCGGGATCGATAATTTATTTGACGCGCGTTATAACGCGAATGTGCGTATCAATGCCGCAGCCGGCCGGTACTTCGAGCCCGGGCCGCCGCGCAATGTCTTTGGAGGCATCCGTGTCCGGCTGCTGGTTTTTTAATGGGCATCAAAGCAGGAAAACGCGGACGCACTGTTCCATATTCTCTGCTGCCAATGGCGATGTAACCAGAATCTATCGCGCGTTTCATTAACGAGCCCTTATGCTGCAGAGGGCAGCCTCGGCCACTGAAGCGCAGGGCGCATTTCATGTACCGTGCTACGGCGCGGCGATGCAAGAATGACCATTTGAAAATCAGAATGAATCAGGATTCATTGCGCGTTCCATTACTGCTTCCAGTGTCAACCCGATAGGTGATACGATGGACCGTGGCTATGCATCCACCTGTCCGATAATAGTTTAGAAGCCTATATGCAATAACAGGTGGGGCGGGTGTCGTGATGTACGCTAGCGTCGATCAGCAAATGAGACCAAGGAGGATAGATTTATGCTGCGTAATTTTCAAGCAATCTTGGTTGTCATCTTAAGCCTTTGGCTGGGTGCGCACTTCCCGGTATTTGCTCAGCCGGCCTCGGCAGAATTTGAGGTTAAAACGGTTGCAACCGGTCTGAACTTTCCATGGGGGATGGCGTTCCTGCCCGATGGCCGTTTGTTGGTCACGGAGCGTGTCGGCCGATTACGTATTGTTTCGCCAGACGGTAGCGTTTCTGACCCGTTGCTGGGTGTGCCTGCTGTGTACAGCGAGAAGCAGGGTGGCTTGCTGGATGTTGCGATTGATCCCGACTTTGCTCGTAATCGTACAATCTACCTGTCTTACGCAGAAAGACAGGGTAGGCTGGCAGGTACGGCGGTTGCTCGAGCAGAGCTTGTGGGACTGGCACTGAAGAACTTGCAGGTGATTTTCCGCCAGCAGCCAAAAACGCGGGGCGCACAGCATTTTGGTTCCCGCCTGGTGTTTGCACCGGATGGTAATTTATTTATAACACTGGGAGACCGTGCAGAATATATGCGGGAAGCCGAGCGGATAGAAAATCATCTTGGTACATTGGTCCGCATCCGTCCAGATGGAACGGTTCCCGATGACAATCCCTTTGTCAAAAACCCTCAAGCCAAACCGGAAATCTGGTCCTATGGTCACCGCAATATCCAGGGGGCCGCGCGCCATCCCAAGACCGGTGCGGTCTGGATTCATGAGCATGGTCCACGCGGTGGGGATGAAATCAATATACCCAAACCTGGCAAAAATTATGGCTGGCCGGAAGCCAGCTATGGCACGCACTACTGGATGGCGCCCATCAAGGATGAACATGCAGAACAGGGATTTGAAGAGCCGATCTACTACTGGACACCTTCCATCGCGCCTTCCGGCATGGCCTTTTATACAGGGGAGCTATTTCCCGCCTGGCGCGGCAACTTGTTTGTCGGTGCTTTGGCAGGCAAGCAATTGGTCAGATTGGTGACCGATGGCGAGCGCATCGTTCAAGAAGAACAATTACTGAAAAATTATGCACGCATTCGCGATGTCGAGCAGGGCCCGGATGGTGCGCTGTATCTGCTGACGGATGAGGTGAACGGCAAGCTGATCAAACTGGTGCCAAAGGTCCTTGAAGCAGCACCGCAATCTGGCGGCTGATTGCCAGTTATACCTCTGAACTATTTATTGTCAGTCTCAGTATGGTGCATAGGACCCTATATGTATTTCAGTGGCAGTCGGCAGCGTGCGTGGGGCGCTTTGCGCTGTGGCTTTAGAACCGCGCATATCAGCCTTTTCTTTCAATTGAAATGACAGTCGCCAATCATTTGGCAAGCACGAGGCTGGCCAGCGTGCGGGCATTCAGTGGCGCCGCGCCATGGGCGTCATTATCGAAATAGACATGAACTTCCCTGTTTTCTGCCAGCCAGCCATTTATATGTTGCGCCCAGCACTGAAGCGCCTGAGCGGGGTAGGACGAGGCATAAGTGGCGTCATGGCCATGCAGGCGCATATAGACCAGATCGGTGGTGATGGCCTGCCACATGGGCCAATCGGCGGCATCCGACTGGCACACGGCTATTCCATGGGTATGCAGGCAGGTTGCGACTTGTTGATTGAACCAGGAAGGATGGCGGAACTCGATTGCATGCCGTGCTTCCGGCCAAGCGGTGAGGGCCTGGGCAAATTCGCCCAAACGAGCCAGATCTATGGTCAGAGAGAATGGCAACTGCCAGAGTACAACCCGCAATTTGGCGCCCAACCCCTGGGCGCGTTCGCGTTCAAGGCGAATGCCTGGCTGTGGGTTCATGAGTTTTTTGTAGTGGGTCAGGTAGCGGTTGCCCTTGAGGCTGAAGCGGAAATCGGGCGGGGTTGTATCATGCCAGCGACGATAGGTCTCCCGGCTTTGCAGGCGGTAGAAGCTGGCATTGATTTCAACGCTGTTGAAATGGCGGCAATAAAAGCCTAGCCATTGTTGTTCGGGTAGACCATGATAGAAGCGTTTCCGCCAAGCGGCATAATGCCAGCCGCTGGTGCCGATATAGGCATGGGCGGGCGCTATCCTTTGATGCAAATCAGCGGTTCTAGGCATGTGATCTTGCGCGCCAATCCCGCCTGATCGGCCGTATTCACTACGCTGGATACGTTTTTGTATGCGTCCGGAGCTTCTTCAGCCACTCCCCGTAATGACGGACTGCGTATCAGTATGCCTCTGGCCGCCAGATCATCCATGATTTTACGGCCTCGCCAGTTTTTTTTGGCCTGATGCCGGCTCATGGCACGGCCCGCGCCATGACAGGCTGAGCTGAACGCCAGTGCTTCCCTTTGTTCTGTGCCAGCCAGAATATAGGAGCAGGTGCCCATCGAGCCGCCGATCAAGACCGGCTGGCCAGCAGCGCGCAGGGTGGCAGTCAGGTCCGGATGACCGGGGCCGAAGGCGCGGGTGGCCCCTTTGCGATGTACGTAAAGCTCGCGCGTGTTACCGTCCACGAGATGCGTTTCTACCTTGCAGGTATTGTGAGAAACGTCATAGAGCAGCGATAGCTGCGCGTCTGGGAAGAAGTGAGAAAATGCCTGGCGTGTCAGATGGGTCAGAATCTGCCGATTGGCGAGTGCGCAATTGATGGCCGCACGCATGGCGCCGAGATATTCTTGTCCCAATGGGGAATTGATCGGCGCACAGGCAAGCTCCCGATCCGGCAGGGTGATGCCATACTGCGGGGCGGCAGTCACCATTTTTCTGAGAAATTCGGTTCCGATCTGATGACCGAGGCCGCGTGAGCCGCAATGAATGCTGATTACGACATCCTGCTCCTGTATCCCAAAAGCCTGTGCGGTTGGGGTGTCAAAGATCTGCGCAACCTTCTGAACTTCAAGGTAATGATTGCCTGAGCCGAGTGTGCCCATTTCGTCATGCTGGCGCTGTTTCGCATGTGCCGAGACACAGTCGGGACATGCGCCGCGCATTTGGCCGCCTTCTTCGATGCGTTCAAGATCGGCGGCATTGCCATAGCCCTGGTTGACCGCCCAGTCGGCGCCGCCCAGGAGCATTGCATCCATTTCAGCTGAATTCAGGTGGATGGCACCGGTGCTGCCCAGACCGGCTGGAATTTGATTGAACAGGCTGTCGGCCAGTATTTCCTGGACCGCCAGTATATCTTCTGTTTTCAGGCCGGTATGCAAGCATCGCACGCCACAGGAAACATCGAAGCCTACCCCGCCAGCAGAGACCACTCCGCCTTCTTCCGGATCGAATGCGGCGACCCCGCCAATCGGGAAGCCATAGCCCCAATGTGCGTCCGGCATGGCATAGGCAGCCTTGACGATGCCGGGCAGTGTGGCGACATTGCAGATTTGCTCGTAGACCTTGTCGTCCATTGCGCGAATCAGCGCAGCATCGGCATAGATGATTGCTGGCACGCGCATTGCACCATGGGGAGCGATCTCCCAGGCGAATTCAGTGTGGCGGGAAAAATATGTCTCGTCCATAGATGGTGCCCTCCGTCAGAAAAGGCAAGCGCCTGCAAGCGGTGAATCACTCCACCGTCAATGCGCTCGCAATGATGCAGTTAGGAGTCGCTCATAAATAACTGTAACACTTGGATCGCATCTGGCGGGCGCACTGCGGCGTTGCTCGTCGTCGCCATAGCTCTCGCTATGACTCCTCCTCTCGCCTTGCATTGCATCCCGCCAGACGCGCCCAATTGTCACACTTATTCCTTCACGGCTCCTTAGATGGATTCATCCTCTTGTTGCAGTGCATTTGCTTCGCCTCGCGCATTAATCCGCTGATTTGAAGATATTTGGCTAGACATCGATGACGCATTGTGCGACCCACTCTCCGTCGGATGTTTGTCCCACATGCAAGGCTGTATAGGTTGCGCCCTTGACTTCCACTGCCATGTGATGCCTGGATTTGTTCATCGCTTCGCCAAATGCGCGGGCGCTGATGGAGTGATCCTGTATCTGGATCTCAAAGTGGCTGAAAAGCAGCTTGCGCGTTGCCATTTCATAAACCAGTGCGTTGAGCCAATCGATCAGGAGCAATTCATCATCCGGGGCCTGGCAGATGATGTTCACCATTTCCAGCGCTTTGACCTGTTGGGGATCTGTGATGGCAGCCGTCATTGCCAGGGCTGCTTGTTCGAAGGCTTCACCTAGTGTGTGACCGAAGCCACGGATGCCGATATCGGCTTCATGCGGAAAATGTTCCCAATGCGGATGATGCATGCTCAGCACCCTTTGTGTGATTAGTCACTGAGAATTCTCGGATGAGGATTATTCTAATCCTATCTTGATGCTGATTTTTAAAATATCGTATTTGCACGTATTCGCACGTATTTACCCGGTTCTCTTGACTCTGTCACAATTGCCTCCATATGGGATGCACCGGGTACAAACCAAGGGTTCATTAACGAGCCCTAAGGAGCCGTGAAGGAATAAGTGTTACAGTTATTTATGAGCGACTCCTTAGACCAGGAGGAAATTTTATATGCACGCTATTCGCCCACCTGCTTGTGCGGGTCTCTTCTATCCTGCCGACCCGCGTGAACTGGCGCAAGATGTTCAGTGTCTGCTGGCGGATGCGCCGCAGCCTGTATTAACGCCAAAGGCGCTCATTGTTCCGCATGCGGGCTATATTTATTAGTCCGAAGTAAGGTTAAAACCACCGCCTTTAAGGCGGTAAGATTTATCTTTTAAAATTTTGGACGTACCATGATGCTAAAAGTAGGGG
>NZ_FNOY01000143.1 GCF_900107165.1 Nitrosomonas halophila | reverse complement strand
CGAACCTTTCATGGCGCAGAAATCGCATTATATCATGCACTTGGCGCGCTACCTGAACCGGATGTCGCCCACAGATTCTGCTGACGAGCCGAAATTTCTATGACAGCGTGAGTGAAACCATCAAATAGCCAGGTTTCAAATCAGCCATGTCTAAATCCATCCGAACAGGCCGGAACTGTTCTTCGGCGTTTTACTTTTGACATCCGGTACTTCATCGATACCAGATTCACCGTTGATGACGGGCTCAGTACCACCAGAAAATGTCTGGCCGGCGGTTTTGTTCTGCACGTTCTGATTAGAGCTCTCTTGTTGCGCCTGCTTTCTGGAATCAATCATCGCCTGTCGCACAGTGCCTCTGGCGCTACTGGCAATTTTGAGAATTCTGCGCTTCCACTCATACAGGATTCGCGAATATTCATTGTCGGGAATCATGCCTGACAGCCAAAGTGCATCGAGCTTTGCGATCAATCCGTCGAACTCATGCAAGATGCCTGCATAACGTGCGGAGCGATGGGAGGATATCTTGGCTTCCATGACGAGCGGCTCGGAGTAATTGACGCGATCGAGCGTGATACCGTTGTCTTCAACCACTTTTTCGAGGCGGGCAATCTCGTTGCGAATATCGTTTTGGGCTCTGTTGAGCCGATCATCGATCAATTCTTCCATAGCGCGCACTTGATCTTCAGTACCGACCGCGCGCAACACCACGGAGAGTGAATAGATCGCATCGGTATACAAATCGAATCCTCGCCGGAATACCTGTTGCGCATGAAAGGATTGCAGCTTGAGACTTTGCACTACATAAGGGCGGCTTTTGGTGGATTTGTCGCTTGCCATGATGACCTCGCCTAAATGTCTGATCATGGGATTCTAGTTGCGCACATTTGAAAAATCCGGCCAAAAAAAGCACAAAAGCGCACCGTTTCACACTCGCAATCTAAAATTATCCACGATAGAATTTTTGCGTATTCTGTCTTTTTGACAAAGACAGGATCTTCCAAGCTGGGGAAGTCAAACAAACAGCAATTTTTAGTTCTACTTTGTCAGATTCAAATAATTCCAATGAGGCATCCAGTTGATGTATAATAAGTCATTGTTTTATATATGTTAATCACGATCATGTCGTGAAAATACTAAACAGTCTCTCAAATCTGCCCTACAGGGGCTCCCAGAAGCGCTTGGCGCGCATTTATCTTCATTTTCATCATTTTTCGTCTCCTCGACGCGCGATGCAACAGCGACGTTTTATGGTTATCTGCGTGGACTGTTTCAATCCGATCGGGCGACCATGCTGCGCATGGGCGAAGTAAACGAGGTTGATCACCAGGCTATGCAACACATGCTGACATCTGGTGCAATTGATTGGCATGGATTTGGTGCACAGATT
>NZ_FNOY01000089.1 GCF_900107165.1 Nitrosomonas halophila | reverse complement strand
CATCTTCTCAGAGATTGGGCGGGGTGCTCCACTATCACCGGCCATGGTCTTACAAAAGGCGCTTTCGGTTACCCACAAATTCTGCCGAGGAGCCATAGATTCCATGTACTTCCGTACAATTTTTTCATACCATTCGCCATAATAATCTAACCGCCGGTCGTTGCCGCATTATGGTGAATATTCATGATTTCGAGGAATTCGGATAGCTATCGGTCAGCCAGGTGGTCATGGTTTAAAGGCAGCAGGCTGTTGTAACCATTAGCAGTCATTATCAGAAAACTGGCCTGTTAATTTTTAGGGAAATCCTGAATGCATAAAACTGTGTTATTTGCTGCTTTGATGCTTGGTGTGATTCCAGCAAGCTCGGCTGATAGAGAAAAAAGTGAAACCAGGATCTATCCAGCCGATTCCATCGGCACCATCGATGCCAATAATCCGCACTTTGTCCTTGAGAAGGATGGCCGGATTCTGCCAACCGATAGTATCGGAACAAAGATTGGTGACAGTAAAAAGCAATACAGGATTATCGGAGACAGCGTTCATGAAACGGACGCCATTGGTACTGTCAGGCAGGATAGCTCACGGAGAATAAAGTAGAAAATTAATGAAATTATTGGATGATCGGGAGCGGCAAATGGATTGCGGTGATACGATTTTTTTTGCGAGTGCTGCTCGCCGATGAAGCAAAAGATGATTGACCTGGCGCTGTTGCCTTTCCTGAATTCGCAGCAAATCCAGCTGCTTTTGCAATCGAACTTCCGCCAATTTTTGTAGAATGCCGGGTTTGTCTGTTTTTTTGAGCACGCTGCTTGCTCGTCTCATCTATGCATAACCGAAGCAATCAACCATGGCTCATTCTTTTGATGTGATCATCATCGGCGCTGGCGCGGCTGGGCTGATGTGTGCGATCGAGGCCGGCGGGCGCGGCCGCAGGGTGTGGTTGATCGATCATAGGGCCAAGATTGCCGAGAAAATCCGCATTTCCGGTGGTGGGCGCTGCAATTTCACCAATCTGCATACCCAGCCGCAGTGCTACCTGTCGCAGAATCCGCATTTCTGCAAGTCCGCGCTCAGGCGCTATACGCCGCAGGATTTCATCGCGCTGGTGCGCAAGCATGGCATCGCTTTTCATGAAAAGAAGCTGGGGCAGTTGTTTTGCGATGATTCCGCCAAACAGATCATCACCATGCTGTTGACGGAAGCGCGCCAGGCGGGTGTGCAGCTCGATACTTCGGTGCAGGTGCGCGCCATCGAAGCGGTTGCGGGCGGCTATCGCCTCAAGACCAGCCAGGGCGAGCAGACTTGCGCTTCGCTGGTGATTGCGACCGGTGGTCTTTCGATTCCCAAGATCGGGGCGACTCCATTTGGCTATGAGGTGGCCAAACAATTTGGGCTGAATGTGATCCAGCCGCGCGCGGCGCTGGTGCCGTTGGTTTTTGATGGGGCATTGCTGGCACGCTGCCAGGCACTGAGCGGCCTTTCGGTCGAGGCGGATGTGCGTTTCAGGAAGCAGCTGTTTGCCGAGGGGTTGCTTTTTACCCACCGGGGATTGAGCGGCCCTTCTATTTTGCAAATCTCGTCGTATTGGGAGGAGGGGGAGCCGATCGTCATCAATCTGGCGCCGGGCACGGATGTGCTTGCATGTTTAAAAGCGTGGAAGCAGAGCCAGCCCCGGTTGCATATCAACAATGCATTGGCGGAGATCCTGCCCAGGCGGCTTGCGCAAAGCATTTGCGATGAACAGAACGACAGCGGGCCATTGGCCAACTTGTCCGATGCCCGGTTGGCGGCGCTGGCCAGTGCCGTCAATGATTGGCATGTCAAACCGGTCGGCACGGAAGGCTACCGGACAGCCGAAGTGACCCGGGGCGGGGTGGATACGCGCGAACTGTCCTCGCAGACGATGGGGGCGAGCAGACAATCTGGCCTGTTCTTTATCGGCGAAGTGGTGGATGTCACCGGTCACCTGGGCGGATTCAATTTCCAGTGGGCCTGGTCCTCGGGGTATGTGGCCGGGCAGTATGTGTAGGCTTGTCTGGTCATGGGTTCTGCCCAGCCGGTAGATGAAGAGGGCTCAGGTCTCAGGGCATGTTCATGCAAACAGTTGCGCGCGGTTGTGTGGCCGGGTGTAGTCGATCTCCGGCCCCTTGGGGATGATGCGGGTCGGGTTGATGCTCGGGTGGCTGTAGTAGTAATGGGTTTTGATATGACCAAAATCGACCGTTTCCGCGATACCTGGCTGCTGATAGAGGTCGCGCAGGTAATTGGATAGGTGCGGATAGTCCTCGATGCGCCGTTTGTTGGCCTTGAAGTGGCTGTAATAGACGGCGTCGAAGCGCAGCAGGGTGGTAAACAGGCGCCAGTCGGCTTCGGTCAGTTGGTCGTCGACCAGGAAACGGTGCTTGCCCAGAATGGCTTCGATCTCGTCCAATGTCTTGAAAAGATTGTCGTAGCCTTTTTCATAAGCTTGCTGGGTGGTGGCGAAGCCGGCCTTGTAGACGCCATTGTTGATGCCGTGATAGACCACTTCATTGACGGCATCAATCCTGCCGCGCAGGGCCTCGGGATAGAAATCCCGATAGTTGCGTGTGATGTCGTTGAACGCGCGGTTGAGCATGCGGATGATGTCGGCCGACTCGTTGCTGACGATGGTGCCGCGCTGCTTGTCCCATAATACCGGCACCGTGACCCGGCCCGTATAATCCGGTTTGACGCGGGTATACAGCTGGTGCAGGTAACGCAGTGCCGGGAAGGGGTTGTCCTGCGAGACCTCGCTGAAGACCCAGCCATGTGCCAGCATTTTGGGGTCGACCACGGTTACGCCGATATGTGCCTGCAAGCTTTTCAGATTCCGGAAAATCAGGGTGCGATGTGCCCATGGGCAGGCCAGTGATACGAACAGATGGTAGCGGCCGGATTCTGCCGTGAAACCGTCATCGCCAGTCGGTCCGGCGCGTCCATCCTGGGTGATCCAGTGGCGGTATTGGGCATCTTCGCGGATGAACTCGCCATCCCGGGTTTTGTACCACTGATCATGCCACTGTCCATCGATCAAGATTCCCATGTATTGTGTCCTCCGTAGTTGATTAAAGGGCGTTCTGGAGTTTGCGGTCGAGTGAATATTTGCCTGCGCCTTGCAACAGCAGCGCCAGGCTGGCGACCAGCAATGTTAGCGCATACTCGTAGCCATTGTTGCTGAGGAAAAAGCCATTTGTCCAGTGGGCAGCAAACAGTGCCACCAGCATGGTGAGGGCAGTGATCAGCGCGGCAGGGCGTGTCAGCAATCCCAGCAGCAACGCCAGCCCGCCGAAGAACTCGGCGGCGCCCGCCAGCCATGCCATCAAGTAACCGGGTGTGAGGTTGATCGAGGCCATCCACTCGCCCGTGGCTTCAAGCCCATAGCCGCCGAACCAGCCGAACAGTTTCTGGGCGCCATGGGCAATGAAAATGCTGCCAACAGTCACGCGTAACAACAGCATGGCGAGATCGGTTTTGCCCTGAGTGTTTAAAATTGCTGATGTTTTCATGGTTTGCCTCCTCTTTATATTTAATATGTTATCAGTATAGGGTTTTGTAAAAATTAAAAAAGCGGAATAATTGAATGGTTCTATTCAAAAAATCTGAACATTTATGAGCGCGGCACAAGCGATTACCCTCGATGCCCTGATGGTGCTGGACATGATCGACCGGCGCGGTTCTTTTGCGGCTGCAGCGGAGGCATTGCACCGAGTGCCATTGGCTATCAGCTACAGCATACAGAAACTGGAACAGGATCTGGGTGTGATCCTGTTTGCGCGCGAGGGGCGCAAATCGGTGCTGACGCCGGCAGGCAGAGTTTTGCTGGAACAGGGGCGGCATATTCTGGATGCAACCCGGCAGCTGGAGGAAATGGCCAGGCAGGTAGACAGCGGCTGGGAGTCTTCGCTTTCGATCGTGTTGGATGCCTCGCTTGGTGTTGAGCATGTTTATCCGCTGTTGACCGAGTTTTTTGCACTCAAGCCGGATATCGAGATCAATTTGCATCAGGAGGTATTGAGCGGTGGCTGGGAAGCGTTGCAGGAAAACCGCGCTGACCTTGCTATCGGCCTGCCTGGCAAGCCGGCCATTCACCGGGATTTTGTCTGCCGTCAGTATTGCCTGTTGCCATGGGTGTTTGCAGTCAGCCAGGCGCACCCCCTGGCCAGGCTTGAGCGCAGCCTCAAACCCGAGGAAATCGCCGGTTACCGGGCGGTCGTCGCGCGCGACAGTACGCGTCATGGCGTGGCCAGCACATATCGGTTGTTCAGCCGCCAACCGGCGTTGAAAGTGCCATCGGTGCATGACAAAGTGGCGGCGCAAAAGGCCGGTCTTGGCATCGGCTATTTGCCCGTGCATTTGATTGAACAGGCGCTCGCCAGTGGTGAGCTGGTCGCATTGCAGGTGGAAGGTGTTGAGACCCATACGCCGCTTTATATGGCCTGGCGGCGCGGCCGGCGAGGCAAGGCGCTGCGCTGGTTCATCAATGCCCTGCAGGCCGGCACTGGTCCACTTCAGTGCAGTGGCGACTAAAGATCATTGGCCCAGAACGCAAATTCTGCGGTATGGCTCGGCCACAATTAGGCCCATTTCATGTGTTATTTCTGGAGTAAGGCGTGGCGTTATCCGTTGTAGGATCGAAAAGCAGGTTTATCTCCATACCCTCTCAACCAGAAGGAAGCGCTGTGATCTTACGTATTGCTATATATCTTGCCACTTTCATGGCTATTTTCTTGAGTGGCCTGTCTGCCGTTCAGGCCGATTCCTACAAGCCCACGAATATCGACGCCACTTTGTATTTCCAGGCAGCCGTCAAGGATCGTGAATACTGTTCGATGGTGGTTAAAGATGGCGAGCTGGTGGCGATCAACAAACTGACTGGCAAGCCGATGAGCAATGCAGCCATGACTTGTCCGGATATGTTTTCCTGGAAGCTGTTTGCTGAAGTCGTGCGGGACAGATTCTGGTCGAACTGGGCGGATGAGAACGACAACTGGCCCTCTCGGCCACATGTATTATGTCAGGCCGGCCAGTCGCCGGACAAGAACGCCTGTTGCCAGCCTGGCTCGGCGGACAATGACCCCAAGCATTGCCCGATTTATCCTGCTACTCGCCATGCGGCCAAGCTGCAGCGCCTGACCGAAGCGTTGACGGACGAGGCGCATGAAATGGCGCGTGATCTTGCCTTGCGGCGCGATACCCGTCTGCCATTCCACCATACGCTCAAGCCACTGGGACGTTTGCGCATGCCTGAATCGTCCAAAGCGAATGCTGACGAAGCCGCTACGCCTGCCTGTACCAGCGTGAAAATAGATGGCAAGCCCCGGAATCTGGTAGCGGAAATCGTCAAGCGCTTCAATCCAGGCGATGCTGAAAGTGTCGGACGGGTGATACGCCAGACCAATGCCGAATTGACCATCCGTAACCAGGTATTTCACGATTATCTATTCACCAACAATTTGTATAACGCCAACGGTGTCGTGGACGTGTTCCAGGCCAATCAGCAGAATCTGCAAAGCGATGCCCCTTACCATGGCGTCAACCATTCTTCACAGGGTGGCCAGTCGGGTAAGCTGTATAGCGTGGATTTGCCGCCGGACGCGATCATGATCAAGAGCAACTGGCTGCATCATGATCTGGCCGTGGCGCTGGGAATGCCGGACGATTCCAAGCAGTACATCAGCAAGGTGTTGCAGACGCAAATCGATCTGCAGGCGCTCGGGCTCAGCAAATCCCCCCAAAGCTGTCACCTGGATGGCATCCATCATCTCGTCGCTTTTCACGTCTCCTCCAAAGACATTCCCAACTGGGTTTGGACGTCCTTCGAGCATATCAGCCTGCCCGGCCGCTGTGATATCACCGGTTGCAACGATGCCTATGGTTATGCCAGCGCAGACAAGGCGCGCCCGGACGGGACGGCGGATAATTATGTCAAACCCAACCAGCGCAGCGATCGCTTGAATTCGCCGAGCATCGTGTTCAACCCGGATAAGGGCTATCCGTTGGAAACGATCCGCCCGGAATGGGATCAGTTGCTGGCTGCGCTGCATATTGGCAGCGGTGACAGCACCAGCCAGGTAGAGCCTGATCCGGAGGACGCCGCCTGGCGCAACTTCCGTCTCAAGGGCTCACAGGTAGAATTCGTCAATTCCATTGGCCAGGCGACATTGTTGGGGAATTCGATCACCGAGGCAGGGTTCATGGATGGTTCCAGTTGCATCAGCTGCCATGCCAGGGCCGGCGCGGCGGTGAATAGCGATGGCTCGGCCAATTTTCTCGCGCTCTCGGTATTCGAGCGCAGCCTGAGCGATTTTGGCTATGCCCGCAGTCATTACGGCATTCCCGATCCCTTCTGGTTCTACAACGATAACAACAGCCGCCCCAAAATGGCGGTCATGCAGACCGATTTCATCTGGGGGTTTCTCAACGCCCGTCCGCTGGTGCCTGGTAAACGATAGCGATCCAATCTCCTTGTCGTGCCATTCGGCCTGTGCAGCGATGCTGCACAGGCTTTTTCTTGTTTGTCTCCCTGTGGTTGCACTTTTTGCAGCTTGACCTTGTCTCATGCAGTGTGAGCCGAGATTGTCAATGATATCCCCGCTGATGCAAGTCAGCCGTGGTATACTCGGCGCCTCAAATGCTAGGTACGCGCCCATCAGTCAGCGTGCCGTCAGCCGGGCCGGTTACTGATTCAGCATCCTCCGCCTGATATTTCCCCCCAATAAAGCTATCAGCCTCGACTGGTTCCAGCCCTTATTTTTCAAGGCTGCATGCAAGGCTGGATGCCAGACCAGGAGTTGTTACCCCTTATGTTATTTTCAGAACTCGGCTTGTCTGCCGATATTTTGCGCGCTATTCAAGACGCAGGTTATACCACCCCCACCCCGATACAATTGCAGGCCATTCCGCTGGTGCTCGAAGGCCGTGACATGCTGGCCGGCGCGCAAACCGGAACCGGCAAAACGGCCGGGTTCACTTTGCCGCTGTTGCACCGTTTGGCAAATCGCGCCAGACCAGGGCCTTCGGCAGGCCGCCCACCGATTCGTGCCCTGGTGCTGACGCCGACGCGCGAGCTGGCCGCACAGGTGGAAGAAAGCGTGCGCACTTATGGCAAGTATCTTAAATTGAACTCAATGGTGATGTTTGGTGGTGTCAGCATCAATCCACAAATCAAGGCGCTGAAAGGCCGTGTCGATATTCTGGTGGCAACACCGGGCCGTTTGCTCGACCATGTGAGCCAGGGCACGGTGGATTTGTCGCAAATCGAAATTCTGGTGCTGGACGAAGCCGATCGCATGCTCGATATGGGCTTTATCCGCGATATCCGGCGCGTGCTTGCATTGTTGCCCAAACAACGCCAAAACCTGTTGTTTTCCGCGACCTGTTCGGATGAAATCAAAGCGTTGGCCGATGGCCTGCTGAATGCGCCCGCCTACGTGGAGGTCGCCCGGCGCAATACCACAACAGAAACGGTCTCGCAGCGGGTCTATATCGTTGACCGCGATAAAAAGCGGGATGCCTTGGTGCATTTGATTACAACACATGACTGGTCGCAGGTATTGGTGTTTACCCGGACCAAGCATGGCGCAAATGCCCTGGTTGGCAAATTGACGAAAGCGGACATTTCCGCGCTCGCGATTCATGGCAATAAAAGCCAGAATGCCAGAACCAATGCCCTGGCCGAATTCAAGGCAGGCAGTGTGCAGGTACTGGTGGCAACCGATATCGCCGCCCGTGGCCTGGATATCGACCAGCTGCCATATGTGGTGAATTACGAGCTGCCTGATGTTTCCGAAGCGTATGTGCACCGCATTGGCCGCACCGGCCGTGCCGGCGCGACAGGCGCTGCGGTCTCGCTGGTGTGTGTGGATGAATTCAAACTGCTGCAGGACATCGAGCGCTTGATCAAACGAGATATCGAACAACATGTCCTGCCCGGGTTTGAGCCGGATCGTGATGCCGAGCCACAGCCCATTCAACGGCGTAGCCCACGAGGGGGCGGCGAGAAGGTACAGGGCGGGCGCAGCCGGACAGAACAAGGGGAGGGTCGCGGACGTAACGGACGAGGCCGGCCGGCAGCGGCTGCCAAACGTGGCGCCACGCCTGCGCGCCAGCATAAGCCGGCTGGCGGACAGAAGTCGCCAGCCGGGGCGCCACAGGGTGCTGCTGGCCGTAGGGAGGCTGCGCCGCGTGGCAAGGTCAGCGGTCATGCCCGGCGCGGGCTGACGTCTCGTACCCTGGCCAATGCCGACAGCAGGCAAAGCGCGGGCCGTAGCGAGGGCTGATAGCTGTCGCATCACGCCCGATAGTGTGGCCCAGATGACTGCGCAGGCCTGCGGGAACGATCAGTCCCTGCGACTGGCCGGGTCTTTCAGGGCATATTCCCATCTCCGCCGAATCGGCGTATCTTGTTCCGATAGACAATCGACCGGAAGGGGGTATCATCGCATATGAACATACTTGTCACTGGGGCAACGGGATTTATTGGACATCATTTGGTGGCGCAGCTGAAACAGGCTGGCCATGCGGTCAAAGTGTTGAGCCGCGATGCTGCGCGCGCGGGCCGGAAGCTGGGTGTGCCAGCCTATGACTGGCATTATGCTCAAGAAGAAGTGCCGCCTGCGGCATTGGAAGACGTGCAGATCATCATTCAATTGATGGGTGAGAATCTGGGCACGGGCCGCTGGACCGCGAAACGCAAGCGCGAGATGTATGAATCCCGCATTGTCAGCACGCGCAAACTGGTTGCTGCAGCGCCCGCCAGCCTGGAAGGGCTGGTTTGCGGCTCGGCCATCGGTATTTATCCGGGCACGGGCGACGAGAGCTATGACGAGTCCTATGTTGTGCCGGCCGAGGCCGGTTTCATGCAAACCCTTTGCCGTGACTGGGAGACGGAGGCCGCCGGCATCGAGGTCAAAGGGGTGCGCCGGGTCAGCATCCGGACGGGTGTGGTGCTGGGTGATGGGGGCATGCTGGACAAGCTCCTGCCGGTATTCAGGCTAGTACCCAGCATCCGAAATATATCCGATAACCTATACGAGCAAAGGTTTGCCAATATAAGTCCAGCGAAACGACTTTGCCAAGGTTTCATTGA
>NZ_FNOY01000039.1 GCF_900107165.1 Nitrosomonas halophila | reverse complement strand
CATCTTCCTGGTCATGAACCTGCTTGTACTGGTGCGGGTTTTTATTCGCCTGAAGAAATTTATTGCCAAAATGGCAATATGGGCGACAAAAAACTGCATGCCCGGAAAAATTCCGTTTGCCTATTCCTGTCAATTGACCTCAAAGCGGAATTTTTACCTGGCTGCGCAGAAGTGGGTGCTGGATTTCTGAGTAAGCTCTAATTAATTTCAGGCGCAGTGTGTTCACGTAAGCCTGCGCGAGTTCTGTATCTTTGAGCGCAACACGGCGTATTGTTTCCAGCAGGATGTAAGCCAGGGAAGACATGAGCAACCGGAATTGATTGTATCGCCCAGACAATGAAAGTATCGCCCAGGCATGCCGGGCGGCATCCTGTTTACTCGACCGCAGGTAACTGTCCAGCAATTGATCACCGCAGAAAACGTATAGCGGTAGAAAACAATAGTGATCATAGTAGCCGTGAAAGAAGCGGCCTTCCTGTTTGTCATATACCACATCATCGGTCGCATCGAAATCCAGAATCAATTCACTGGGTGTATCGTCGAACGAGGCAATGAATTATTCGACCATCACTTCGTGAATACGCCATGCCGATCGATTTTCCCAGCGGCACAATGTGGAACTGCTCGCCAGTGTTTCCGTTCGTTCAACCGCCGTTTGTATCGCACAATCATGACGCAGCTTTTGATGATCGTTCAAATCTTCATAGCCTGATGCCAGGCCATAAATCCTCTGCCGTAACAGGCTCAATCCATCGTGCTTGCAACTGTGGCCTGTCTGCGGGTGTCTTCCAACACGCTCGCGACTGCTTTGCTTAACCCAATCTGCCGATCCACCTGTCGCAGTAACATTACCCCTCCATCAGAGGTGATGTCTCCACCTGCAAAATTTACTTCAACAACACGCTTTTTTACTTCTGGAAAATTGAATGATCTCTGGGTACAATTTGTCACTGGCAATTCCTCTCTTTTATTCAGCATAGATAACTGAATTATAAAAGATTTAGCAGGAATTGCCCCTTCATTCATGCAATATTCGGTGCTAGCTGCGCCTTAGCAGTATGCATAATGGCTCACGGGCGCCTTACTTGAAGCAAACCTACAGCTTCCTTGTAACTATTTTGGTTAATAAGTAAGGTAAAACTAAAGTATACGAACACACCTGAAGCAATCATAATTAATAAAGCGGTCAACTGATTTAAATTATAACCGACTAGAAATAAACTTAGCATGCGGACCGCAATATACATCCCTAATGCTGATCCAATAGCAGGTAGAATGGCATAAAGAAAATCACTAAATTTCAGCTCTAGTACTTTTAAAGATCGTTGATAGTTGATAAATAAAATGAATGGATATATCGTTGCCCAAGTTACAGCCACTCCAACAATTCCATCCTGAACCCCAATTATTAGTGCAACCGGCATAATTGTCGTAGCCAACAATACATTTTTCATCCCTATATCCGGTCGGCCCAATGCATCTGTTGCCGATGGAAGGAAATTGGCTATCATGCGAAAAGGCATCATCAATGCTAGAAGTTGCAATGGTAATATCGCGGTTTCCCATTTCTCTCCTAACAGCAGCAATACCATTTCATTGGCAACACTGGAAATCCCCCATAGCACTGGAAATGCAATCAGACTTAAAATGCGGATTGCTTTAAGTACGAACTGACGAAACTGGTCGAGATTGCTTTGTATTCTGGAAAAAACCGGGAAAGCCACCTGATTGACAATCGATGAGACTCGTTGAACAGGGAGGGAAGCAAGTTGCATTGAGACTGAATAGAAACCAAGCATCTCCTTACCGAGTAATTTACCCACGATGATTACATCGATCTGGGTAAAAAAGAACCAAAGCAAACGCGATAGGGTGATGTTCCCTCCGAATACAAGCAGGCTACGCATGCCCTGCAGCGAGAAATTGGGTAGCAGGCGAATGGGTGCAATCACATTCAGCGTGACCACATTGAAAAGACTCGTTAAAAGATTGCCTAGGACCAATGCCCAGACGCCAAGCCCGACGAAAGCCAATATCAGTGTCAATATGCTGCCCAGGATCGTCGCGGCCAGATGCATCAGTGAGAGATGCTTGAATTTCAAATCCCGGTACAACCTGACGCTTGGCAGTGTGCCAAAAATTGATAACAGAAATCGCAGCGATAAAACCTGCAAAATTGGAATTAATCGATCTTCATCAAAGAAATTGGCCATCGCCGGCGCAAGCAAATTGAGCAGGAGCATTAAGCCCAAATTGATAACAATGACGATGGCGAATACATTACGTAGAGAGGTTTCAGAAAGATCCTGTTTTTGTATCAAGGCTGGCGCCAGTCCTGCTTCAGACATCATCAGCATGAATGCCACAAATACCGATGCCATTGCCAATAAGCCATAATCTTCAGGTGTCAGCAGGCGTATAACAACCAGAGTGATGGCCCAGGTGATAATTTGCGCAACCAATTTACCGCCGGCTGTCCACTTGAGCCCACTGAGGGCTTGTTCGCGTATCGACATGAGAAATTAGGGAGTGAGTAAGAAAGGAAAAGGATCTACTAATACAAACTAAGTGCAAGTGGATTATCACACAGCGTATATCTTTACTAGTGGGGAATAAGTATGTTTTTCGTCATATTACCTCCGGGGTCAATACCGCGCGTAAAACAATATTTTCTTGCCCATTTCGATGCCTGCAACCAAACCACCAAATCGAACCTTTTCTAACACTCAAACCGGCATCATCGCCATAGAGCAGAAAAGATGCGATTTTCCCGAGTGTGGGTTGATGCCCGACAACTATAGTTGTGTTGTCATCGTATGGCCAGTTGATTGCTGTCAAAACAGCGTGAGGCATTGCACCTGTTCCAACTTGATCAAGAGTTTCAAATTCGAAGGTTAATGCTTGCACCGTTTGCTGGGTGCGCTTGGCAGGGCTGACCACAATACGAGTATTTGTTGGCAATCTTGGTTTGAGCCACCGTGCAATTTTTTGCGATTGCTTTAATCCTTTTTCGGTCAGCTCGCGTGAAGCATCGGGAAAGCCATCTCTGGCTTCGGCGTGGCGCCATAGAATTAAATCCAAAGCTTTTCTCCTGGTTCAAAACATACCGAGATGTTATTTAACATAATATCAATTATACGAAATCATGCAGCTTTAAAAATATTCACTGCATTGACCCAGCCCGGTTGATTCAACCGATTCCTTGGTTTGTGCGCTGTTATGCGCCCTGCGATAGTCGCTCCCTTAATAGGGTTCGTGATCGTCCTCTGCATTGGGGGCAAGATCTGGAATACGGTAAGCATCTGTTGCCCATTGCCCTAGATCTACAGTTTTGCAGCGTTCCGAGCAAAACGGGCGAAAGTGATTTGAATCTGTCCATTCAACGATCTCACCGCATTGTGGGCAATTAACGATAGGTGGCTTCCTCAAGTGTTTCTCCAATTTATTTATGCCTGACACTTAGGGCTCGTTAATGAATAATTTGAGCATACGCTGGGGGCGATTTTAGCGCAGACCAAGGCGCAGGACACGCCGTTGTGTCATTCACAACAGTGGCTTGCAACGCCGGTATGCGCCAAAAGCGACCCCAGCCCGAAGGGTTACTGCGTACTCGGGCATCTGCGGCGTTGCGAGGCTTGCGAATGGAACGACCATTCGGCTTCGCCTTGCGCTTTGCGTCTTTCCCGAATTCGTAACAACCTATGCGCCCAAGTTATTCATTAACGAGCCCTTACAAACTGCAGAAAGTCAGTTTGAATGGAATATCTTCCTCATAAATACTGGCTTTGTGATCCGGCTGCATGGAAATGAAGCGTATGTTGAGTGCATATTTATTGGCACTAATTTCCGGCACACATGGCAGCTCGTTATCGATCTGTAGTTGCAAAAGATGCGCCTGGTGTTCTGCTCCAGCCTGCTGGAATACCCCTTGCACGGCGGTGTGATGGAAGCTTTTGCCACTGTTCCTGAGCAGATTGAGCACAATATTGATACCATCCCGTATCGGGGAAAGTGGCATGATCCAGCTTCTGAGATCGGTTTGGCGCGCTTCAGGATCCATGTGCAGCCAATAATGGTAGGTAGGCAAATCAAATTCACATGCCCCGCCCGGGATACTCATGCGCTGCTTGATACTCATCAGCCATTCGTCATCGCGCAAATGACCGCCAATCCTGCCCGGGATTTCGAGCAACCCCCTGAAAGTGGTTCCGATATCGAGCAGGATGCGGCTTAATGCTTCTTCAGAGACTTCCGGATTCTTGCGCAGGCCGTCCAGCAATGCGCGCTGCTTATCCAACTCCTGCAACAGGTCCGATTTCAGATCGGAGCGGCTGGTGATATCGAGAATCTCGAACAAGGCAACCAAGGCGGCATGGTGTTCGAATGAAGTTTTCTTGGCAGAGAAAAAATCAATTTTGTCGAATAGATCCTCAAGCCGCAGCAGTATGCGTATTCTCTCATTAAGGGGAAGTTCGTAACAAATCACGGTAATCACATGTTTTTAAGGTGGTTCAACTGCCACATCGGGCGATGGAAAGATATTTCTCGTGCAATGCCTGTACTTGTTGCTGCAAATATTGTCTCTCCAGTTCATTGACGATCACGTCATCAGCTTTTGCCAGACGTTCGCTTCGTGAACATTGTGCCGCCATAATCGCGTGCACGCTTGCTTCACTCAGTTTACTGCGCGCAATGGTTCGCGCAACTTGCATAGATTCAGGACAATCAATCACAAGGATGCGATCAATCAGCTCAAGATAGCTTCCTGTTTCCAGCAATAAAGGCACAACCAGAATACCATATTCGGAACGAATTAACGGAATACGACGTTTCACTTCCTGCAATATCAGAGGATGCAGGATCGACTCAAGTTTTTGTCGTGAATGCTGGTCGGAGAATACAAGCGCCCGCATGGCAACACGATCGAGTGAGCCATCTTCACTGATGAAATCATCGCCAAACCGATCACGAATCATGCCGATCGCTTTGCCTGCAGGTCCGGTCAACTCATGTGCGACTTGATCGGTATCGATAATATCTATACCCAATGCCGTGAAAATAACAGCGGCGCTGGTTTTGCCGCAGCCCACTCCCCCAGTCAGTCCGACCATCAGAGGCATGGGTTGCCTGCCAGAATTGATTTAAAAGCAACTGCCTTGTTCATTTGAGATAAAAAATCATTATGGTTACTGAAATAAAGCCAGATAAGTCTGGTTGACCTGTTTGTCCCAAAAAAGAGCAATCAGCCCTCCTCCTGCCAGGTAGGGACCAAAGGGAATTGCCGTGTCCTTGAAATGATTTCTGACCACCATCAATATGATGCCAACCGTAGCGCCCATCAGGGATGAAAGCAAGATCACCAGCGGCAACAATTGCCAACCCAGCCAAGCGCCGATTGCAGCCAGCAATTTAAAATCACCATATCCCATGCCCTCTTTGCCTGTGACCAACTTAAATAACCAGTAAACTCCCCACAATGTAAGATAGCCAACCACGGCGCCCATGAGCGATGAATAAATATCGGTGAAAACACCATGCAGGTTCAAGATCAGGCCTGCCCATAATAAGGGTTGCGTGATGCTGTCCGGTAATAGTTGAGTATTCAGATCGATAAACGTCAGCGCAATTAATGACCACAGAAAAATCAATGCGGCAAATGCCATGCCACCAAAACCAAAATACCAGGCTACAAATCCACTGAGCGCTCCGGTGAGCGCTTCGACCAGCGGATAACGCAAGGAAATATGCGCATGGCAGTGGGCGCAACGCCCCCGCAGCAACAGGTAGCCGAGAATTGGAATATTCTGGAAGAAGGGGATTTTATGACCGCAATGCGGACAAATAGAGCGTGGTGTGGCCAGATTGAATGTGGGCGCGTTTTCTATCGGCTCACCACGCAATTCTGCGCATTGCTGATGCCACTCCCGTTCCATCATAATGGGGAGACGATAGATAACCACATTCAGGAAGCTGCCCAGTATTAAGCCCAGCACTGTAGAAAATAGAATGAAAAAATCAGCAGAAGTCTGGAGAGAATTGATAAATGCCATGTCAATTAGAGAAAATGCGGGATTCTGCCGGGTATGCCTGAATTAGCCAACGACCTGTCCCATTGTAAAAATCGGCAGATACATCGCAACAACTATTCCACCAATCAGTGTGCCCAGAACGACCATGATGAGCGGCTCAATCAGACTGGAAAGCCCAGTGACCGCATCATCGACTTCCGCTTCAAAGAAGTCTGCGATCTTGCTGAGCATGGCATCGAGCGTGCCCGACTCCTCACCGATTGCAATCATTTGTAGCACCATGCCCGGGAAAGCATGCGTTGCGGCCATGGCATCTGTCAGGCTGCTGCCGGTATTGATGCTACTCTGGATATTCTTGGTCGCATCATAATACACTTGATTACCGGCGGCCCCCGCGACAGAATCAAGCGCTTCGACCAATGGCACACCCGCCGCAAATAGGGTGGATAAAGTGCGTGACCAGCGAGAAATGGTGGCTTTGCGTAACACCTCTCCCACAAGTGGTAATCTTAAGATCAGCCGGTCTGCCTGATTTTGCAGCCCTCTAGAACGCTTCCAGAAGTGGAACAAGGCATAAAGCCCTAACCCAATACCCCCGAAGATCGCCCACCCATAGTCTACCAGGCAATCGGAAATTGCCATGACCACCAGGGTCGGAATGGGAAGATCCACCCCGTATCCATGAAAAAGCGCCTTGAATGCGGGAATCACATATATCAATATCACTGCGGTAATGATGCAGGCAACTACAATGATCGAGATGGGATAGTACATGGCGGACTTGATTTTACGTTTGATGCGCTGTATTTTTTCTCTATAGGCCGCCAATCTTTCAAGCAAGATATCCAGAGTGCCTGCAGTTTCCCCTGCCGCGACCAGATTGCAAAATAGCGCATCGAAATACCGGGGCTGTTTCCGGAATGCATTTGCCAGGCTGCTGCCAGTTTCCACATCTCTTTTGATATCTGCCAGCAGCAGTTTTCTGAGCGCGCGATTGTTATGGCCCTTGCCGATCACATCGAATGCCTGCAATAAAGGCACCCCCGCTTTTATCAGGGTGGCAAGTTGCCGTGTAAATAAAGTGATGTCCTTATCCGTGATATGCCCATTGAGCCGGATTTTGGCCACTTTCGTAGCCTTGATCCCTTGCCGGCGCAGGGTGGAAGTGACCACAAGCGCGCCTGCCGCGCGCATTTCGCCTTTTACTGTCTTGCCAGATCTGTCTTTTCCTTCCCACTGGTAGTTGCATTCTCTTGATTTTTTGCCAGGTTTTACAGCAGCCGCCATACCGATTCCTCGCTCCCCGATTAAGGTTTGGGTCATGGCTAATACGGCAGCAGCTGCAAAATTGTTTAGCCGGCTGATGACTTTGCAGCAAGCTCTAGCCCATATTTAACACCAGCCAGCCAAAAATCCCAATATTTCTTCATCCGTCGACCTATAAGTGATTGATAGTTTGTGGATCATGTTTATTGATATGCCAAAAAACTCGTTGTAGTGACATAATATTGTGCATTGGTATTGCCTTGCCCGCAATTTTGTAGTAACGTCGCGGCCATGTATATCCGACGCGCACGAACCCGCAGCAACGCCACTGGAGAACACTATTTCAGCTACCGCCTGGTGCGCTCAGAACGCATGGGGGGCAAGGTCAAACAGGTGACATTGCTTAATCTTGGGCGGCACTTTCCGGTAGACCGGCCGCTCTGGCCTGCCTTGTGCGCGCGCATCGAAGCCCTCATGGCCGGTCAGGCGAGCTTCTTTGAAGTTAACCTGCCCACGGCCGCCGCGGTGGAAGCGGAACGTATTGTGGCGCAGTTGCAGATGCATAGGGTGCCGGTAGCATCCGCATCAGCAACCCAAGCGGAAACGGCACCGGCCGATGAAGTCGATATCCAGGCAGTCGATGTCAACTCACTTGAGTTGGTGCGCCCACGCTCGGTGGGGGTTGAGCATACCGGTTTATGGGCGATGTCGCAGGTGGGGTTTACAGATTTACTGATCGAGCTGGGCTTGTCCGGACCGATACGGGCCGCTATTCTGGGCGCCATTATTGGACGCATGGCAGCACCAGGTTCAGAGCTGGCCGCCCACCACTGGCTGGACCAGTGCAGCGGGCTGGGTGAGTTGCTGGACATTGATTTTGGCCGCATGCCCTTGATGACGCTCTATCGCGCTCAAGATGCGTTGATGAAGCACAAGGATCGCATTGAGCGTACTTTATTTAATCGGGTGCACAATCTATTTGGACTGGATACGACGGTTACGCTGTTTGATTTGACGAACACTTACTTCGAAGGCGTGGCAGGTGCCAATCCTGAAGCCAAGCGAGGCCGCTCAAAGGAAAAGCGCAGCGACTGCCCATTGGTGACGTTGGGGCTGGTGCTGGATGGCAGCGGTTTTGTGCGCCGCTCCGAGGTGTTCGAAGGGAACGTATCAGAGGGCAAGACACTGGAAGTGATGCTCAAAGGCTTGGATGCGGAGGCTGGCGCGTTGGTGGTGATGGATGCGGGCATCGCGACCGAGGACAATTTGCGCTGGTTACGGGAACAGGGCTACCGCTACCTTGTGGTCAGCCGTGAACGCGCCCGGCAATTCGAGGCGGCATCCGCCCTGCCAATCGAGAACGCTGCCGGAAAGACGGTATCCATTCAGCGTGTTGACGATGAGGATAACCAGGAGGTCCGGCTATATTGTTATTCCGCGCAACGCGAGCAAAAAGAAGCCGCGATCAATCAACATCTATGCCAGCGCTTTGAGGCCGCGCTGCAAAAAATAGCGGATGGCCTGACCAAGCCTCGTACCGAGAAGCGGCTGGTCAAGCTGCATGAACGAATCGGCCGTCTCAAGGCCAACAGCCAGGGGATTGCGCAGCACTATGATATTGAACTGCTGCCTGACGCGTCCGGCGAAAAAGTGGCCGCATTGCGCTGGACAAAACAACCACGAGCCGGTACCCGGCTCACCCATCCCGGTGTCTATTGCCTGCGCAGCAATGAAACCGGTTGGGATAGCGAACGGTTATGGCGCACCTATATCATGCTCACCGATCTCGAGGCGGTATTTCGCAGTCTCAAATCCGAACTTGGCCTGCGCCCGGTCTACCATCATAAAAAGCTGCGCGTCGATGGGCATTTGTTCATTACCGTACTGGCCTATCAATTCGTTCAGATCATTCGGCGAACCCTGCAAGATCACGGTATTCAAGGCCGCTGGAGCAGCTTACGCGAGATATTGTCCGTTCAACGGCGCCTGACTGCATCATTCCGGCGCGCCGATGGCGGCGCCTTGCATGTCCGCAAGGCCACGCGCCCTGAGTCGGCACTTGCTGCCATCTATCAGGCGCTCAATATTGATCCGTTACCAGGAGGGGTGCAAAAGACCGTGGTGTGACCATCATTATCTTGCCTGAGGCATTTGTAGTGCCTTACGCTGTTTTCTATAATCGTAATTATATGATTATTAGTGTTTTTTAAAGTGGTGTGTTAAATATGGGATAGGAGGCAGTCCGAGAATAGCGATCGTAGCGAGGGCGAAGCTGGCTGAGCGGGATTTTCCGATCATTTGAGGCGAATAGTGGTTCTATTCAACGAAAAGGATCGGAAAATCCAGCCTGGCAGGTTCGTCCGCAGTAGATTACTTCGCTATTCTCGGACAGCCTCCTAGAAAAGCAGCAACGGTCGGGTAGCGTAACCTGACATGCAGTTCTTGTTTCATCCTCTGGTTTGTCAATCTCCTCGACTCTTGCATGAAGGACCACATGCCTGGTGTGATGAGCGCTTGCGCCTGTTGACGGCCTAATCTTGGTGGGCACGGCAGATTGAAATGGTCTGCGACCAGGTCAAAGTAATCAGCCATTTTCAGGTGCGAATCATCGCTGGCATGATATATCCGACCTGGTTTGCCGAAACGCAGGGTGGCGACAATGATGCGCGCAAGGTCATCGGCATGTATATGATTGGTATAGCTATCCTCATCAGCCAGCAAGGCTGGGGTGCCCTGCCGCAAGCGTGCGAGAGGCAGGCGGTCCATCGCATAGATTCCGGGCACTCGCAAAATAGACACTGCGATACCGTGACGTTTACCCCAGTTTCTGATTTGACGCTCTGCATCCACCCTTCGCCAGGCGCGCTCGTTATAGGGATTGATTGCATGTTTCTCATCTACCCAATCCCCGTCACAATTGCCATAGACCCCACTGGTACTGATATAGACCAGCCGATGTGGTAGTATCCCCCTTGGCATATTTGAACGTCGGGAAAGTGCCGCTAGCAAATGGGTCGTGCGCGTATCGCGCCGGCCGCGGGCAGGCGGCGGAGCAAGATGCACAATGGTATGCGCCAGGCCGGCCAGTTTTGCTAGGCTCGCGGGTTGGTCCAGATCACCCGCTATCGGTTGGATGCCATGTCTGCGCAAGGTATCGAAATTCTCAGCTTTACGGCACAAGCCGAGCAGATGGTAGCGCTTTCTAAGCAAATCGGCTGTCCTCATTGCAATATCGCCACACCCTACGATCAATAGTTTATTTTTCATAACAGAGTTTATTGTCAATCATTTCTTCCCAATGAAGTCCTATCAGATCACTCTCAAGCCTAGTGGCCATATTTTTACAGTTGAACCAGCAGAAACAATTCTTGAAGCAGCGTTGAGGCAGGGATTATCGTTGCCTTATGGATGTCGTAATGGTTCATGCGGCACATGTAAGGGCAAGATTATACAAGGGATGGTCGAATATGGTGCTTATGACGAGGAAGTGTTGACTGCGCAGGAAAAACAGGTGGGCATGGCATTGTTTTGTTGCGCCACACCTTTATCCGATCTGGAAATTGAATGTCACGAGATTGATGCGATCAAGGATATCAAGATCCGTACTATGCCCTGCCGGGTTCATAAGCTCGAGCACATTGCTTCGGATGTCATGATCATCTACCTCAAATTACCTGCCAATGAGCGCTTACAGTTTCTTCCCGGCCAGTATATCGATATTCTGATGAAGGATGGACAGCGACGCAGCTTTTCACTGGCCAATGCACCACAGGATGATGAATTCCTGCAATTGCATGCGCGTAACTACAGCGGCGGCGTATTTTCAGAGTATGTTTTCTCTCGCATGAAAGAAAAGGATATCTTGCGCTTTGAAGGTCCATTGGGCGCATTTTTCCTGCATGAGCCGCCGCCCGATAATGCGCCGATTATCTTTCTGGCCGGTGGAACGGGGTTTGCTCCCGTCAAAAGCATGCTGGAACATATTTTCCAGACAGGGAATTCACGTTTTGCCCATAGCAAAATGATTTTGTACTGGGGTGCGCGAACGAAAGCTGATTTATACCTGCATGATTTGGCAAAGCAATGGGAGCAGGACAATGACAATTTCAAATATGTGCCAGTCCTGTCCGAGCCCTTGCCTACCGACGTGTGGCAAGGGCGCACAGGGCTGGTGCATCAGGCAGTGATGCAAGATATCGACAATCTGTCTGGTTATCAAATATATGCCTGTGGTGCGCCCGCCATGGTTCAGGCAGCTTATGATGACTTTACCAGGCAGCGCTCCCTGCAAGATAAAAACTTCTTTTCCGATGCATTCACGCCCTCGACAGCCATCAAATAGCGGCTGCAGGATCAGGCGCTGATCTGCTTCAAGGCAAACTCCAGTCCTTTGCGGTAATGCTCGCTTGCCGCTTCCTGCTTGCCCAGCTTTTCAAATAATTGGGCCAGCGCAAGATGTGCAGGATAGTCTGGCTCAATCGACAGGCTGGCTTCCAGATAACTTTGCGCCTTACCCCATAACTCGCCATAGGCACATAGCCGTCCCAGCGTCAGCAGCAAATTGGCGTTGTTAGGGTATTTCCTGAGCCAATTCTCCGCGTGCTGAATTTGCCAGCTTACGCTGCCACTCAAACAATCCGCATACAATGCAATCAACTCAGTATCTAGTTGCACATCCAAGCTGTTTTCGATGATTTTCTGAGCGCTTGCATTATCGCTCAGCGCCATGAATGCGCGCGCAGCCGTGACAGCCAGTTTTCCGTCCAGCTTCTCCTGCCAGGATAAATCATGCCAATATTTTTTGAGCAAAGCCGGATCTGAAGCATTTTTCGCGATATTCTCCAAATGGGCGCGATGGCGCAATTTATCGACCAGCCCCTTGTTGACGGGATATCGTTTGGCCAATATTTTGGTCAACTCCAGCACGGCATCCCAATTTTGGGCCATTTGATGCGCTTTAAGTTCAAGCTGGAGGACTGCAGTGCTTTGCAGCCCGCCAGTCGAGTAAAGTGCCTGCAAAGCGGCCAGCGCGTCGGTATGACGCCCTTCATCCAGCATCAATTCTGCTTCGGTTACCAATCTCAACGCCCTCTCCTCGGGCGCCTGTTCTTTAGCTATGCTCAAAATCTGGTCTCTTGTTGCGTAGTCACCTTGCTGATGGGCAGAACGTGCCGCGATAACAGCATTGAGCGCTTTAATGGTTTGTGCGTTGGCCAGTTTGAAAGCCTTCCGTGCGGCCTTTTCCGCATCCTCATAACGTTCCTCAAAAAATGCTTTCAGTCCCGATAACATGGCACGATCAGATCGCTCATGGCGTAATTGTTTGCGCATTCCGAACAATCCGAATAATGCTCGCACAAGCATATAAAATATAACGAAGGCAAACAATTCCAGCAGAATGAACGTGTTGAGTGCCAACTCCAGCGTGTAAGGTGGCGCGGTAAGCAGAACCGTTCCCTTATTATGATAAGCCGTGAATACGACCGCTGCAGCTGCAGCGAATAATGCCAGAACCCATAGCACCAGTTTCATTCATCCTCCCCTTTAAGCATGAGTTGTTCATGATCTACGGCCTCCAGACTCTCCCTAAAGTCTGGCAAGCGTACGCTAATATTGATTGCGGATATTTGTTCTAACTCTTTTAATGTATTTTCAACTGACTGCGCATCTGTATCAAAATAGCGGTCCATCCAGTCTATCGCTGTTTTCAAACTGGACCGGAAATTACTTTCATCCCGGGTAAGCAAGGCAAGGCGCGTCAATGTCAGTTGCAGTCGGATATGCTCGCGTAACAAATACGATTGGGAATTCGAAAGCAACGGCACATTCGGGTCCGCTACTTTTTCTACCTTGATGAGCCGAAAGAAATCCTGTAGAACCTCATTCAGGTAACGCTGCCACAGGCTCGATGCCGCTGAGTCCGGCAGGCCGCCCGCAATGTCGACCGGAATCAAATGGCTGTCCATCGCCAATGGCAGATGCGCTACCTGCGCGGTAAGCGTTTCAATTCGTTGGTAAATGCCAGTAATATCGATGGTGGCCGCCGCCCTGGTTTTATCGATATCTCGAGACAGCGCATCGCTTAATCCGGATGTCCTGAGTGTCTCACTTGCTTGCAGCAGTTCTGAGGCTTGCTCGAGAGAAGCAAGTGCGGCCTGAACATCTCCCGTCAGTTGCAGATACTGATCCGAGAACATGATCAGACGTTTGACTGCACTCAGTATCCGGCCATCCGAAGTGTCGTTGCCAGTGAACACTTGATCGAGTTTCTCGGTGGCTGAACGTTGGTTGTCAATCGCCAGTAAATTTGCCGCCAGTTGATTCAGTTGCTGCTCGGTTTCCGACTTTCTTGACTCGACCTCTGCAACAAGTGTGCGTGTCCGGCTACTGAAAACATCCGCCTCGGTCAGGTACCGCGTCAAGGCATGCTCGAAATTGGCGATATAGCCACGATCTTCCGCCCACTTCCATGTCATGGCGGCTATCGCCATCACCAGCAGCAACAAGATCAGAAGCGCCAGACGACGTGCCGATTTTGACGCTGTAGACCGCTTATCCCTATTTATCTGATCAGGTGACTTCATGTGCTTGTATATCGTTGAAATAGTCCAGCAATCCTTGAACTGTACCTTCGTCCCCAACTGATGTGCGGTATACTTTTACAATCCCAAGTGCCTGTGCTTTCTGCACAATCCGGTCATGCGCCGTAAATAAAACGGTCGACCGGAGCAATTGTTGGCCGGTTTCACCAATTATGTCAATCAAATTATCCAGCCCTTCGCTGCTGGTCACAATCACCGCATGTATCTTGTTCGCATGCCAACACTTGAGCAACTGGCCAGGATCCGTATCTGGTTTGGTTCGGCGGTAGCATGCGGCATATTCCACTTCGGCGCCACGTTGGCGCAGGGTGTCGCCGAGCAGCTTACGTCCATCATTGCCCCGAAAAATCACGACTCGCTTACCTTGCATCTGTTGTGACTGCGGCATGCGCAACAGTGCCTCGCTATCGGTGCCATCGTCCGGAACGGCAATGTTTGAGATACCGTACTGCTTGAGCAAGCGCGCGCTGCCCATGCCGACAGTGGCTACGTTCAAATGTCCGGGCCAAGTACGCTGTGCCTGAATCAGCGGCAGCACTTTCTCTACTGCGTTTGGGCTGACAAAAATGGCCCAGTCAAAGTTGTCAAGGCGTGAAAGCAAATCGAGCAAAGGCTGCTTGTTTTCAACATCGCTTATTTCCAGCACCGGAAACAGCCAGGGTAATCCACCCAGCTCCTTGACGCGCGCTGCCAAAGTGCCCGCTTGATGGGCGGGGCGCGTGATCAATACCCCGATGCCCGTCAAACGCCGGTTGTCAAACAAGTACTTGCCTCAGTCATGATGGAATTCCAGTGCAGCGAGAATCTCATCCGCCCCCTGGGATTTTAGATTTTGCGCCAATTGCTGGCCGATCAATTCCCTGCCCTCTGGTTTGCCGTGTAATTTATCGGCAATCATTTTGGTGCCATCTGGCGTGGCAACAAAGCCGCGCAAAGTCAAGACATCTTCTGAAATTTCGGCAAACCCCCCCAGCGGTACTTGACAGCTGCCACCCAGGACGCGACTCATCGCGCGCTCGGCTTCCACACAATGAGCGGTTGCGGCATGATGGAGCGGCGCCAGCCATTGCACCAATTCCGGGCGATCTTCGCGGCATTCGATGCCCAAAGCGCCTTGCCCGACGGCCGGCAGACTGAGCTCCGGCGTCAATAGCGACCGAATGCGATAGGCCAGCTCCAGCCGCTTCAGTCCGGCTGCCGCCAGAATGATCGCGCTGTACTCTTCCTCGTCCAGCTTGCGTAAGCGTGTCTGCACATTGCCGCGCAATGGACGAACCTGGAGGTGAGGAAAACGCGCCCGCACCTGGGATTCACGCCGCAGGCTGGAGGTTCCCACTATGCTGCCCGCCGGCAATTCTTCCAGGCTGGCGTAATTGTTGGATACAAACGCATCACACGGATCCTCACGTTCTGTAATGGCGGCCAGCATAAAGCCGGGTGGCATATTCATTGGTACATCCTTCATGGAATGGACGGCAATATCAGCGCGGCCATCTTCCAAAGCCTGCTCGAGCTCTTTAATGAACAGACCCTTGCCACCGATTTTTGACAGGGAAACATCCAGAATTTGATCGCCCTTGGTGGTCATGCCGAGTATAGTAATTTCAGTTTGCGGGTATAATTCGAGCAATCGGTTTTGTATGAAGTGTGCTTGCCACATGGCAAGCTGGCTTTCGCGCGAGGCGATGATGATTTTTTCAGGACTATGCATAAGAAAGAGTTTGATTTTGAAACAATGGCAAATTCTAGCACGGCTGGCCTCTGAGCGGATCATCGCCTATCACCGCAAAGTTATCTCTGCAGCACCCCGAGTTCCATGATTACAGGAGACAGGTATCAATGAGTTTGAACATCCATGCAATTGCAGCTTCCGATAAAAATATACCCAACGAGAAGGATCACCCTTTGCGGGAGGATATACGTTTGCTTGGGCGCATGCTGGGCGACACCATACGCGAACTGGAAGGAGAATCGATGTTCGATCTGGTCGAAACCATCCGCCAAACAGCGGTCCGCTTCCACCGTGAACAAGAACAGGAAGCGCGGCATGAACTGGATACAATTCTAGCCCATTTGAGCCATAAGGAAACCATCGCGGTGGTGCGCGCTTTCAGCTATTTCTCCCTGTTGTCGAACATTGCCGAAGATTTGCACCATAACCGCCGCCGCCGCGCGCATTTACGCGCGGGTTCTCCGCCCCAGGCCGGCAGCGTGACTTTGGCACTGAAACGCGTCTTCGAAAAAGGGATCGGCGGCAAGGAATTGGAAGATTTCTTCGCCAAGGCACTCATCTCCCCGGTATTGACCGCACATCCCACGGAGGTGCAACGCCGCAGTATTCTCGACTATCAGCTGACGATTCAGCGTTTTCTCAAAGACAGGGACCGGACTCAGCTCACACCCAACGAACTGCGGCATAACGAAAATGGCCTGCGCGCAGCTATTCAAACGCTCTGGCAAACACGGATGCTGCGCTCCGTGAGACTCACCGTGCAGGATGAAATTGAAAACGGGCTGATTTATTATCACTACACTTTCTTGAGCCAGCTGCCTTATATCTACGCCAAGATCGAAGACCTGCTGGAACAACATTTGGATAAAGCAGCGCCGCGTATCGCGTCTTTCCTGCGCATTGGCAGCTGGATAGGGGGCGACCGGGATGGCAATCCCTTTGTGACCCACCAAATTATGCTGCACGCAGCCGAGCGACATGCTGGCTTGATACTGGACCATTACATCACCGAAGTTGGCAAAATCGGTCAAACCATGAGTCTGACCGAGCGCCTGATCAAGGTGACCAACGAATTGGAAGGGTTGGCTTCTGTTGCTCCTGATTTGCCGGCCAGCAGAATCGACGAGCCCTACCGGCGCGCTTTTCTGGGCATTTATGCCCGCTTGATTGCGACCAGCAAGCACCTCGGGTTACCTGTCAATGCCCCGTGTCCGGAGGAAATTGCTGAACCCTATGCCGACAGCGCCGAGTTTGTGCATGATCTCGATATCATTATTCATTCGCTCAAGCAACATCGATCGGACTGGCTTGCTCGAGGCGCCCTGCGTGACTTGCGTCGTACTGCCGATGTCTTTGGTTTTCATCTCGCGCCGTTGGACATGCGTCAGCACAGTAAAGTGCATGAGCAGGTAGTGGCGGAGTTGTTTGAAAAAGGGGCGCAGGATGCGCGTAACTATCTTGAGCTATCTCATGCGGAGCGCCTCGAATGGTTGCTTTCGGAAATCAGTAGCGTACGCCCTCTGGTTTCGCCTTACTGCAATTATTCCGACACGACCCAGGGAGAGCTGCGCATATTACACATGGCAGCGGAGATTCAGCGCCGGTTTGGGCATGCGGCGCTGCCCAACTACATCATTTCCATGACAACCAGTGTGATCAATGTTCTGGAAGTTGCGCTACTGTTGAAGGAAGTCGGACTGTTGCAGGCAGGTGACAACCCTCGCCTAGGGCTGAACATTATTCCGTTATTCGAAACTATCGAGGATTTGCGCGGCTGCACTGCCATCATGGAAGAATTGTTCTCACTCCCCTACTATCGCAAGCTGTTACAGTCGCGAGGGGGATTGCAGGAAGTCATGCTGGGCTATTCCGACAGCAACAAAGATGGAGGATTTGTGACTTCCAACTGGGAAATCTATAAGGCTGAAATCGAGTTGACCAAGGTTTTTGATCGCCACAAGATCCGGTTACGCTTGTTTCATGGCCGGGGTGGCACAGTGGGTAGAGGCGGTGGTCCTAGCTACCAAGGGGTACTCGCGCAACCACCGGGAAGCGTCAATGGCCAGATTAGGCTGACAGAGCAAGGTGAGGTAGTGGCCAGCAAATATACCGATCCGGAGATTGGTCGGCGCAACCTGGAAACGCTGGTGGCCGCAACCATCGAGGCCACTCTACTCAGCCATGATGCAATCAATCATCATGCGCCACAGTACTACGAGGCCCTGGAGCATTTGTCGTCCAGTGCTTATGCAACTTATCGCAATCTGGTTTATGAAACACCGGGCTTCAAGCAATTTTTCCAGGAATCCACGCCCATCCGGGAAATTGCTGGATTGCACATCGGCAGTCGTCCAACTTCACGCAAGCCTTCCGACAAAATTGAGGATTTGCGTGCTATTCCATGGGTATTCAGCTGGAGCCTTAACCGCACGATGATACCTGGCTGGTATGGATTCGGTACCGCGGTGGAAAACTTTATCCAGCAAGCGCCTCAGGAGCAAGAAGCACTGGCGTTGCTGCAGGAAATGTATCGTACTTGGCCTTTCATGCAGACGCTGCTTTCCAATATGGATATGGTGCTCGCAAAAAGCGATCTGGGCATTGCATCGCGCTATGCTGAGCTCGTGACCGATGCCGAATTGCGCCAACAGATATTTACACGCATCCAGGCAGAATGGAAGCGTTGTATCAAATGGCTGTTCGCAATTACCGGTCACACAGAACTGTTGCAGGAAAATCCGACCCTGGCACGCAGCATACGCATCCGAACGCCTTATATCGATCCATTGAATCATTTGCAAATTGAGCTGCTGCGCCGCTACCGTTCGGGTGACGATGACGATACCGTGCGCCGCGCCATTCATTTGACGATCAACGGTGTCGCGACGGGACTTAGAAACAGCGGCTGAGGCATCTATCCTGAAGTCATTCATTGGCTACACTTTAATAGCTGATATGTTGTTATGAAAAGCAAATTTGATGGGTTGCTTGATCCAGCTATTGCTAACAGGAGGCTGCATGAAAAAAATTAAGCAATTGGAAAATGCCACCCCGACTGGGAACGAGCACCATTCTACTTTCAGCAAATCGGCCTGGCTTAAACCAACCAGGCTGAAGATTTTCAGCACCGTCTTTTTGTTCTGCGCACTGGTATCGCTCAGCTATGTTTTCCTGCGGCCTGCAGTCTATTCGAGTTATGCCACTTTGCTAACCGTAGCCAGAACAGCGATCGATCAGACAAGCAAAGAGGCGGATATCCAACATGTCGCTATCCAGAAGCAGGTATTGCTGGGTTCAGAGCTGTTAACCGAAACAGCAAACCGCTTGGAAAATATTTACGATTTTCAGTCCGAAGCCAGTTTGACGCCTGCAGAAATTCGCGCACTGTTGGATGTACGGCCTGTGGTAGATACCAACCTCGTAGAAATGGTAGCCGAAGGCCATGAACCCTCTCTGCTGCCAGCACTTATCAATACCTGGATCGATGTTTATTTGGATGCAAGGGCCGAAGAAATCGCCAACGCCAAGGGCGAAACAATACAGAAATTGCAAGACGAGCTGATCTCCCTGAAAGAGAAAATCGAACAAAAGCGGCAAGAGCTAGAGCACTTCAGAAAACACAACGACATCATTTCGACAGGAAGGGAGGAAAACGAGGCACTGGCACGGCTAAAAGGCCTGAATGATTCGCTCAATACTGCCAGTGAGGCGGAGGTCAAGGCCAAGGCACGGCTCGATTCGATCAAGAAATCTATTGCCAGAGGACAGGCCGTTGTTCCCAAGGAAGACACGCGTACGCTGAGTGTGCTCGAACAGCGCGCCCAGGAATTGCGGGAGGAGCTAGAAGAACTGGATCGTCACTACACACGTGAATTTATGGCGCTGTCCCCATCTCTGAAAGTAATTCCAGACAAGCTTGCCGCGCTGGAAGCAGAAATTTTACGCATGCGTCAGGGTGGGCAAACCTTGGTCCTACATGAAGCGGAACAGGAATATGCTGCTGCCAGACAAACGACTCAGTCCATCCAGACGCAACTCGATCTACACCGGCAGAAAGCAGCCGAATTTACCGCGCGCTTTACCGAGCATGATGCCCTCAAGACGGATCTTGAAGGGTTGGAGCAACTGCTAAGAGAAACGCAAGAACGATTGGTACAGATCGAAACCCGTCATACCGGCAAATACCCTTATGTCGATGTTATCGAACGCGCATTCCTGCCACATCACCCGATCAGGCCGGATTATCAAACGGATGCCATCATTGCCGTGCTGGCATCCCTGCTGCTAGGGTTGAGCGTTGTGTGGATATTCGAGTTTCTGACGCGCAAGGAGCAAGAGAAATTGGCTATCCACCTTTCCGGCATCCACCTGCACAACAAGGAAAACTTGCCGCATCATCCTCTTGATACGCTGCCCGATAATTTGCCGTCACAGTCCAGCCTGCCACGAAAACCTCCCTTGCAGGCGCTTGAGCAGCCTCAGATAGAGGAGCTGACCCGCGAACAGATCAGTGAGCTGTTTCAGAACGCAAATGTCAGGGAGAAGCAACTGCTCGCCTTGCTGTTGAATGGCCTCACGCTGGGTGAGATTGCCAGCTTGCAGCCCAGCGATATCGATCTTGAGCAGGAATTTTTGTCCGTACACGGCTTTTCTCCCAGAAAAGTCCCGATGCATCCGGTGCTCAAAATACTTTACGGAGAACATGGGCATTGCCTGACCGATCCTGTCGGTCACCCCCTGAATGAGGAGGAGCTGGAAGCATTGCTGACATGTCTGCAGGTCGATGCCGGCTTGCCGGTCTCCGACACGATCTCTGCCCAGACCCTGCGCCAGACCTATATTCTTTATCTTGTCCGGCAAGGCATTCGGCTTGCCGAGCTCGAACGGATCGTCGGTTATATTTCACCTGCCGAGTTATCCAATTATGGATTATATTCTCCTGCCGGTGCCAAGTATCCGATTGGATCGATCGACCTGCTCTATCCCGGACTGGCTGTAGTCTGACCCTCCGGCATCCGCAGCAATGCATGAATTAACGCTGATTCGATCGACTGATACTGGGCATTGTGGTTACGGGCATTGGACGGCTTGTTCCACGCCGGATTCTGCCGCAGCACGTTGATGATTTCCTGCCAGCGGCTGGGTAATTCATCCACTTCAGGTGTTGGGTCAACATGATCGACATGGCATGCGGCATGGCCACGATGCATGAGCTTGTCCAGCAATTGCTGCTGGCGTAAATACAATAATTGCAGGGTATTGTCGTCAGCGCACAGCCACTGGGTACCCTGAATTTTGGCCTGTATTTCTTTGCCATAGCGCCTAAAAGTAGACCAACCAGTTCCGGCCAGCGCGCCCAATACACTGGCCGCACCCAAGCTCAAGCCGCCCACCATCAAATCGATTCCGGCTCCTGCAGCAGCGCCCTTGAGGGCGGAGCTGCCGACATCCAGGCCATAAGCCTTCAAAACGCCCGGCGCAAATAGATCGAGCTGCCATTGACCGTCATGTACCGGAATTTTCTGCAGTGCAATATCCTTCTCCGAGAAACTGAACATCGCCAACAAGTCATGCAGACAACGCTGTTCGGCTTGCCGGATGAATTCCTGTAATTTTAATGTGGGTGACGATGTGTGCCCGGCAGGCGCGTGACTGGCTTTATGCTCACGATGACAAGCCACAGTGACGATCAATTCAGCAATGCGCTTGGCGCCGGAGTAACAAAGCTGTTGCCATACCTTTGCACGATGATCGATCAAACGTTGCAGTTTGCTGTAATAGGTCTCGGCCAGGCTTTGTATTTTCTGATACAGGCGCTTTTCCGCTTCAAATGTAAAAGCGACCGTATCGAATTCGAGTGAAGCGTGGATATTGAATGCTGCCAGCTTTTTGCGCCATAATTCAAGCTCCGCCCGGTGCGCCGCAATGAAATTGAAGACGGGTATGATGGGCTTCATCGCCTTGCTCAGTATCTCGATTTCAACAAGATATTTTTCCAGTACTGGTTCGCGTACATCGATCACATACAGCAGCACATCGCTACGCAAGACTTGCCGGATAACCTTGGCTTCTTGTTCCAGAGGATCGTTAATGGCGATATCCGCCATGAATTTTTCCAACAATTCGTTTGGGTTCAGGCGTTTGTGCTGGGCGGCCAGAATTTGAAGCGTGCCATGCAGGGCATAGGGATCTTCAATGCCAGGGGTATCGTGCAGATTCAGGATGGCCTCGCTACCGGCAAAAATGGTGGCACGCTCGACATGACGAGTCGTCCCCGCGGCATCCTCGATTTTGCCGAACCCGGTGCTGCGCAGCATGGTGCGGATCAAGGAAGTTTTACCTGTATTGGTATGGCCGACCACAGCGATATCAAGCAGCGATGCGGCAGGATCAGACTCTGGCTTGGCAGTTATCATGTCAGGATAATGTTATTGAGTAATGACGTTTTCAGCAGGAATCGCACAGGCTTGTGCCAGTCTGAACCAAGCCAGTTTGCGCGATTCCGCAATCGGGATCGACGTGCGGCTGCGCAAGAGCATCAACCAAACCGGGCTGCCTGCAGCAGCCACCAATTCCGAGATCATGCGTTGCACACCCCGGTCAGGCAATCGATGTGCAGCCACACCGATCAGTAATGAACCTTTGGTAGCTTTGATTTGACCGATCATCCCGGTGAAGCTTGCCTGGTCAATGATATTATGCTGACAGTTTATACCTTTCGGCCAAATCGTATGATCGTCGAGCTCAATGCCTACTGCATTCGCTTCAGCTGGCAAATTGTGGTTTTTCCTGCCAGGCACTGGTTCGGCATGATGGACAGCGATTCCTGGGTCAGCATCGATCACGCTGGTGGTGAATTCGCTCGCGGTCAACTGCTGTCGCAACGTCACGTAATATGGCAAGTACAAATCCAGCTTGAAGCGGCGTTCCGACAGCTTCAACATGAAAGATGAGAGCAGGGTCAATGCCAACCGTGGTAATAATCCATAGAGCATCAACGTAGCCAGCAGGAATTTTGCCCAAGCCGCTCTGGTGGAGGCATCCTGCATATCCCCCCCCACCCGGCTGGCGGCAATCTGCTGGCTATCGGGCGGAATCAGACCAATATACTCCATCGGGGCGGCCAGCAGTCGCGTCAACTCAGGCAGACTGCTTTCCGGTAAAAGTGTTGTGCCCCACACGAAATCATACTGTCTTGCCATCATCAGCAAAATCAGCATACCCATGCCGGCAAGCAAATAAGCCAACCAAAACTGATGGGTCAGCAAGCTGATCCGCCATTTGCCAACTTTCCCTGTCAGGCTGGTTTCCCACCAGGCCTTTGCAGCCAGTGAACCGAGCTTATCGCTGTCCTTATCTTTGAGCCGGGCAGGAAGCCAGCATGCCAATTGCGCAGCTATGCCTGAATTCAGCCCATGGACATTAAATAACATGCCTGCTCCCCACAATAGCATTGACAAGAAATTAAATCCGAGAAGAACCGCCAGCAACCAGTATATGTTTAATGTCGCTGAGGCCCCTACCGCATTGCCCGCCGCCAATCCACCCAGCAATGCCGCCAGCAGCACGACAATGCGCCCGGCGCGCAGGAACAATTTCTCCGGTTGCTGCAAGGTATTGTTCAAGGCATTGTCTTGGATCAGGCGGCGAGCGCGACTCAACAGTTTTTCAAAAAAAGCGGTATAGCTGAATCCAGGTGACGCATGTGGTGCCATATCTGCGATGCTGGCGTATGAGAGTGCTTGCGCCTGGTGAGTTTCAATATGTCGTAATTGCTCAAGCCGAACCAGATCGCTAAAGCTATGGTTTTTATTTGCCATCACAGTTGATATAAGAATCTGAAGAAGTCAAAACAAGGTTGCCACAGGACGATGCGACGCGACCGCCGGTCATACCCGTCGCGCAACAAGGATGCGGTAAAATACGCTATCTTTGGTGCCTTGATTGAATGACATCATATACGGTTATGCAGCTGCAAACAGGCACCCTGGCGTGTACCGACATAGGATTTATTGCAAAATAAAACCACCCAGGTTACAACTAAAAACCATACAATCCAAACCGAAGTAAGCGCGTTAAACAAGCGGCTGTGATTTTTCCAATAAAAGGACAAAATATTTTCATAATGATAGTGCCAAGATTAACGATCGGCCAGGAAACACAGGGTCACTTAGGGGTCATCAATATACTTGCCGGAGACCCATCATCATGAAACCCGTTGTGATTCTCAGGTTTTACCCGATCGAGGGGCCGGGCTATTTTGCCATATTTCTCGACAACCATCACATTCCTTGGCAAATGATCTGTCTTGATCAGGGTGATCAACTACCAGTCAGCCTGGAGCGATATGGCGGCCTGGTATTGATGGGCGGCCCCATGAGCGTGCATGATCAGCTGCCCTGGATCAGTCCGGTTCTCATGCTGATCAGGCAGGCGGTAGCAGCCAGTATTCCTGTCCTGGGACACTGCCTCGGAGGACAGCTATTATCCACCGCTCTGGGTGGAGATGTCATCAATAATCCTGTCAAGGAACTTGGTTGGGGATGGGTGAATGTGGCAGACAATTCCGTTGCGCAGACCTGGTTCGATGATATAACGGCGTTTGAATCTTTTCATTGGCATGGTGAGACGTTTAGCCTGCCTGCGGGTACGACACGTTTACTATCCAGCCCATTCTGCCTCAACCAGGCATTTTCCCTGGATATCCATTTAGGCCTGCAATGCCATGTCGAGATGACGGAAGAAATGGTAAAAACCTGGTGCCAGTTGAACGCGGCAGAACTGGCGCAGCATCAGGATAGCCCCGCTGTTCAGGGAGGAGATGAAATTCAGAACAATCTGCCCCAGCGGTTGGCGGCATTGCAATCGGTAGCGGATCGGCTATACCAGAGATGGATACTGGCGTTGAAGGACTGAGCCGAATAATGAATCGGGCAGTTCATCAAGAAACTTTCTGCCCGCTCCGCTGGATTTCAATTGGTTAATGTCCATGATGCAGATGATGTGGATGACCGGGCACAGCATGACGGGCATGGTCACTCAATTGCGCATCAAACCATTTGTGGATGGCTTCAATGAGCGCAGTGTTTTCCGTTGCGTAGTCGATTTCGGCGCCATTGGGGAGTTCTTGGTAGAGAATGGCGATCTGGCCTGGCTGCGCTGTTCTCAGCTCAGCCAGGCTAGGCATGTCCGCGCCATGAATTTTTGCCGGACCAGAAAAATCTCCTTGACCGAATGCCTGGGAAATTTGTGACAGATGCTCGCGTATCAGCATGATTTGTTCGGTATCCGCATCATCCTTGGCGATAACTTGCTGCACACCGCCTTGCGCTGTTTTTGAGAAAATATGCAGTGTTCGCTCCAGATCGAAAGGCATCACATGCACCCCCCCGCTCCGCCACTTCATCCAGTCGTGCTTCAGTTGCATTGTCTGCTGCCAGGACGGAATTTGCGATGAACAATAGGGCCAGCCAAGATAGTACGAATCGCTTCATTATTTGATCTCCTGAACAACACTGATATCCCAAACTGAAAACAGACAGGGTCTAGTTTTCGTCTAGCCAGTGGATTGATGTAATCTAACTTCGACTTCAGTTGCTGTCAGCGGTTCACTGTAATGGTATCCCTGGTAATAATCACACCCTTGCTCACGAAGGAAGCTGAGCTGCACATCGGTTTCGACACCTTCTGCGATCACCTCCATATTCAGGCTATGGGCCATGGCAATGATAGCCGTGACAATCGCCATATCGTTGGTATCAGTGGCAATGTCATGCACAAACGACCGATCAATCTTCAATGTATTGATTGGAAAACGCTTGAGATAAGACAAACTGGAATAACCGGTACCAAAATCATCGATTGAGATTTCCATGCCCATCTCGGTCAACCCGGTGAGTGTGTCAATGGCTTTGTCGACATCCTGGACAAGCATGCTTTCGGTAATTTCCAGCTTCAGGCAACTTGCATTGACACCTGTTTCGTTCAGGATGTCCGCGATATCTGCCTGCAAAGATTGATGGCGAAACTGTCTGGCAGAGAGATTGATTGCCAGGTAAGGGACATCATAGCCCTGCTCATACCATGTCTTGAGTTGCCGACAAGCAGACCTTATCACCCATTCCCCTATTGGCACGATCATGCCATTCTCTTCCGCCAATGGAATGAAGGTAGATGGCATGATCCATCCTCGTCGGGGATGCTGCCAGCGCAGCAATACCTCTATTCCCGCCAGTCTGCTACTGGCGATTTCAACAATAGGCTGGAAGTGCAGCTGCAGTGCATTGCAGGTCAATGCATGGCGCAGATCGGTTCCGAGTGCATGTTTCTCAGCCATCTGCCGATTCATTTCGGGAGCAAAGAATTGATAATTATTGCGGCCTGTTCCTTTCGCGTGATACATCGCTATGTCACAGTTTCTCAACAATGTGGCCATATCTTGACCATCGTCCGGAAAGGATGCAATCCCGATACTCGCACCAATATGCAACTCCTTACCATTGATCTGATAGGGCAATGCCAGTACATGCAAAATCTTCTCTGCAATGATGCCAGCATCCCGGGCGTGGGCAATCCTGGGCAGCAATACGATAAACTCGTCTCCGCCCTGGCGTGCTACGGTATCTTCCTCGCGCATGCAGGATTGCAGTCTGGTTGCGACTTCTTTAAGCAGAAGATCACCGATATCATGCCCCAGCGAATCATTAATCACTTTGAAATGATCCAGGTCAATGAATAACACGGCAGCGGGCGTCCGGCTACGGCGATCGAATGCGAGGGCCTGAGAGATGCGATCCAGAAGCAATAGGCGATTCGGCAAGCCAGTCAATACATCATGAGTTGCCAAATAGTTAATATGCGCTTCTGCCTGTTTGCTTTCAGTGGTGTCATGCACGACGCCATTAAAGGGTAGAGTAGAGAACAGGCTTGCGCCTGCCCTCCCTCATCAAACCGTGCGTACAGTTCTCCCGTACACGGCTTTCCGATGTTCTTCATGCCGAG
>NZ_FNOY01000052.1 GCF_900107165.1 Nitrosomonas halophila | reverse complement strand
GCGTCAGTGGGAATAAAGGGCGGGCCATGCAATTTTTGCTTGTTCAATCAAAAAAATGGCAAATTATCCGATATATTTCAAGCTTTGGGTACTAGGTTTGGGTGGGCCGGTGGGCGATGGCCGCCAGTGGCTGCCGTGGATACATATTGATGATCTGGTCGGGGTGTTCCTGGCTGCAGTCTTGGATAGCCGCTATCATGGCCCGATCAATGCGGTTGCGCCCAATCCAGTGCGCTACCACGCATTCGCTGCTGCCTTGGGTCAGGCATTGCACCGGCCGGCCTTTTTGCCGGTGCCGGCCTGGGTACTTAAGCTGGTGCTTGGTGAAGCTGCAGCGCTGGCGCTGAACAGCTACCATGTCGTACCTGCCCGGTTGTTACAGGAATATGATTTCAAGTTCCAGTATGCCGACTTGCCGGCAGCGCTGGCCGATCTGGTTGGGCAAGACAAGCCCTAAGCCCTAAGCGCCAGGCTTGTCTGGTGTGAAAAAGGCTTAAGGCACTCAGGATGAGTGAGTGATGTCTATCTCCTAGGCGGTTTGTGCGCCCAAGTCTCTTTGTATGACATGGCGCAGCAGATCGGTCGAGGTAAGAATACCCCAGGGTTGATCGCCCTCGGCCCGCACGATAAGGCTGTTGATTTTATGGTTCAACATTTCCTGAATCGCTGTGCCAATGTCGGCGGAAGGGTCGATGACATAGGGTTCGTCGGTCATGAGGTCCTTGACCCGTTGCTCGTTCTGGCCATCTTTCGAACCCTGGCGGGCCATCAGGAGATCCCGGTCGCTGAGTACGCCGACCAGTTTGCCGCCATTGAGTACTGGTAGATGGCGGCAGCCATATTCCTTCATCATTGCCTGTGCCTTTTCGATTGAAATGTCAAAACCTATGGTTTTAGGCATGGGGGTCATGAGCGCCTGAATCTTTGTCATTTTTCACCTCGCATAATTTTAATCAGGGCATGCAACGCATCGGTGGCTGTGAAAATACCCAGCAGTTCACCTTTGTCATCATTCACCAGCACGCTGCCTATCTTTTTCTCGGCCATTTCCAGCGCGACTTTCTGAAGGGGGGTTGCACGGTGGAAGGTTGCCACTTCCAGTGTCATGAGATCCGCAGCCTTTATCAGGTTTTTCTCGTTGAGATTCAGGGCCGCAGCCATCTTCAAATCGCGATCACTCACTATCCCAACCACTTTCCCGGCGGAGACGATAGGAAGATGGCGCACATGATGCTGCTGCATCAGTGTTTTCATTTCATCGATCGAGCTGTCCTCACGCGCCGTCACCGGATGAAGTGTGGTGTGCATTTCGACTGGAATTTCCAGCTTTGTTTTCATAAGAGCCTCCCGAGCTCAGCCAATTGAACTGATTTATACCAGATCACAGAGTGCTAAGGAAGGCAAACCTGCTGTCTGCCGTTTTCACAATATCGCAACAGTCTGGCTTTATGCCGTGATTTGAAAGGGTTGCATCTACCGGGGGTGTTTGTGACAGAGCGGTTGGTACAGAGTTGGGGTGAGGTTTAAAGTGGCCACTCTTGTCTGCTGGCAATAAAAGTCTTATTGTGGTGCCATCTGTACATCCTGCTGAATGCATATAAGGTGCATTGCATGCCTCTCTGAAGCTGGTGACAGTTCATAGGCATATGATCCATTGTAATCTGCTCAACCCCATAGGCTATTGTGAAAAAACAACTGGACAGCATATTCAAACCGAAAGTGATTGCCTTTATCGGCGCTTCCGAGAAAGAAGGTTCCGTGGGCGCGGCCATGATGAACAACCTGTTCAACGGCGGTTTCAAGGGCAAGATCTATCCTGTCAATCCAAAGCGCAAGACGGTTCTGGGCGTTCCTGCCCACAAGAATATCAAGCAGTTGTCCGAGCAAGCGGACCTGGCCATCATCGCTACGCCTGCGCGCACTGTTCCGCAGGTTGTGGAGGAATGCGGCGAGGCCGGTGTGGGTGGGCTGTTGATTATCACCGCCGGGTTCAAGGAAGCCGGTGAGGCGGGTCAGCAGATGCTGGCGCAGATTCTCGCTTCCTGCCAGAAGTATGGCATGCGTATTATCGGTCCCAATTGTCTCGGTTTTATCAGCTCGGAACTCGGCATCAATGCCAGCTTTGCCACCAAAATGGCGGGCAAGGGCAACATCGCGTTCATTTCTCAGAGCGGCGCCTTGTGCACATCGATTCTTGACTGGGCGCAGGATCAGAACGTGGGCTTCAGTCATTTTGTTTCCATCGGTTCGATGGTGGATGTGGGATTTGCGGAATTGATCGACTATTTCGGGATGGATGCAGCCACTTCTTCCATTCTGATCTATATGGAAACCCTCAAGGACGCGCGCAAATTCATGAGTGCGGCGCGCGCTTTTGCCCGCTCCAAACCGATCATTATCCTCAAGGCTGGCAAGAGTCAGGAAGGTGGCAGGGCGACCTTGTCGCACACTGGGTCGATTGCCGGCAACGACGCCGCGTTCGATGCTGCCTTTCAACGTGCCGGCATCATCCGGGTGGATACCATCGCCCAATTGTTCAACTGCGCTCAGGCGTTGGCCATGCAGCCGCGCCCCAAGGGCAACCGGCTGGCAATTGTGACCAATGCGGGCGGCCCGGGTGTGCTGTCGACTGATTATCTCATTACTCGGGGTGGCCGTCTGGCGCAGCTATCTGAGAAGACCATGCAGCGGCTCGACGAATGCCTACCGCCGAGCTGGAGCCACGGCAATCCGGTCGATGTGCTGGGGGATGCGGATGCCGAAACCTATCACAAGGCGTTGGATGCCTGTCTGGCGGATAGCCATGTTGATGGCGTGTTGGCCATATTGACCACGCAGGCAGTCACCCAGCCTGTCGATACGGCGCGTGCGGCCGTGAAGATTGCCGCCAACTATCACAAACCGGTGCTGGCCGTGTGGATGGGCGAGAGCGACGTGGCCGAGGCGCGCCAGGTATTGGAAGCTGGCAAGATTCCCAACTATCGCTACCCCGAGAGCGCGGTGGATGTCTTCTTGAAAATGTGGCTTTACTCGCGCAATCTGGAATTGCTCTACGAGACTCCGGAGGAGGCGCCACAGCAGTTTACGCCGCGCAAGGATGCTGCCTGGCGTCTCATTCGCCAGGCGTTGTCGGAGAGTCGCAAGCATCTCACCGAGAATGAGGCCAAGGCGCTGCTGGCATGTTATGCCATTCCCACCGGGGCCGGCAAGCTGGCCTCTTCCGAAGAAGAGGCCGCCGAGTTTGCGGCCCGGATTGGCTTTCCAGTTGCAATGAAAATTGTTTCGCCCGATGTGTTGCATAAAACCGATGTCGGCGGGGTGAAACTCAATATCCCAGACCGGGTCGCTGCCAAGGCCGCCTACCAGGCGCTGATGACGTCCGTGCTGGGGCATATGCCTGAGGCCGTTATTCACGGTGTGCTGATCGAGGCCATGGTGAAAAAGCCTTTTGAATTGCTGATAGGGGCTAAAAAGGATCCGATTTTTGGGCCGGTGATCGCATTCGGCAGCGGTGGCGTGGCGGTCGAAGTGCTGCGTGACACCCAGCTTGGCTTGCCGCCGCTCAATATGCGCTTGGCTTACCGTATCATCGAGGGGATCCGCATTTTCCCGCTGCTCAAGGGGTATCGCAATTTGCCTGGTGTGGATCTGGAGGATCTCGCCTTTACGCTTACCAAGTTTTCGCACCTGCTGGTCGATTTCCCGGAAATCAGGGAGGTCGACATCAATCCCTATGTTGCCGATCATGAATCCGGCATTGCGCTTGACGCCCGGGTGGTACTGGATCCCTTCCAGCCCCGTCGCAGGGGGCATCCGCACGACCATCTGGTCATTTCGCCCTATCCTGGCAAATATACCAAGCATATCAAACTGAGAAATGGCATGGATGCTGTCCTGCGCCCGATCCGGCCGGAGGATGAGCCGTTGGAAACCCGGATGTTCGAAAACCTGTCCGATGAAAGCATCGCTTTTCGTTTCTTCGGCTATGTGCCCCGGGTCGATCACAATTTTCTGACCCGTTTCACACATATCGATTACGACCGTGAAATGGCGATCGTGGCTGAAATTCAACAGGATGGCCAGAAGCACATGGCCGGTGTGGTGCGCATCATTGCGGACGCCTGGGGCGAAAGTGCCGAATATGCCATCGTGGTCGCGGATCACTGGCAGGGACTGGAAATCGGCAGCAACATGACCGACTATATTCTGGAGATCGCGCGTGACAAAGGCATCGCCAGGATCTATGCCACCATGCTGGCCAGCAACCAGCGCATGATCCATATGCTCGAAAAGCGGGGTTTCAAAATGACCCGGGAGGATCGCGAAACCTTCCATGCGGAGCTGGATCTGGAAAATGCCATGCCCTTTGCTGCCGAGCTGCCTTTCCAGCCGATATGAGGTGGCTGTCTTCGATTGCGATTTAGCTGTCCCGGCATTGCCATTACCCGCCCCACCACTGATGTTGAATAGAACAACTATTCGCCTCAAATGATCGAAAAATCCCGCTCAGTCAGCTTTGCTCTCGCTACGATCGCTATTCTCGGACAGCCTCCTGGCGCCAGTGATAGGCCCAATGTCAGGGTTGTGGTCTGGCTTGCTGCATGGGCGACGTCTGTTTGCTGGCGGCATGTTTCCTGGGTCATGGCGTTGACGTCAGGCGGCGGCAACATGATGCTTAGGAGCCGCTCATAAATAACTGTAACACTTGGATCGCATCTGGCGGGCGCATGCGGCGCTACTCGTCGTCGCCATAGCCTTGCTATGACTCCTCCTCTCGCCTTGCATCCCACCAGACGCGCCCAATTGTCACACTTATTCCTTCACGGCTCCTTACTTGTGTGCCGTGGATGTGCCGAGCGCATCCGTGATTTGATTGAAGGGTTTGCCCTGCAGGAAGTTGCGAATGTTATCGGCGAGCAGATCGAGCAGGCGCTGTCTGGATTCCCTGCTGGCCCAGGCGGTATGCGGTGTGATAATCAGATTGGGGTGTGGGTAGTCCAGCAGAATGTTGCCATGGACCGGCGGCTCCTCTTGCAATACATCGATGCCTGCGCCGGCAATGCGGTTGGCCGACAGGCATTGCAGCAGATCGGTTTCATTCACCAGGCCGCCGCGCGCGGTATTGATCAGATAGGCCGTGGGCTTCATCAGCGCGAACTCCGTGTGGCTGATCAGGTCTCGGGTTTCTTCGGAAAGTGGGCAGTGCAAGCTAATGAAATCGGACTGACTGAGGACTGCATCAAAGTCCCGCCGCCCGGGCCGGATGAGGGCGGCGGAGGTGTTTTTGTGTTCGGCAATCAACAATTGCATGCCGAATGCCTGCGCGACCTTGCCGACGGCCTTGCCCAGTTCGCCATATCCGATAATGCCGAGCCGCTTGCCTGTCAACTCTTCTATTCCAAAGTCCAACGGACAAAAAAACGGGCTGGTTTGCCAGCCACCATTTCTTACCAGCTGCTGATATTCCACGAAGCGGCGGGTGAGGTTCAGCATCAGCATGAAAACATGCTGCACCACGGAAGGGGTGGCGTAGCCTCGTACATTGCATACCGGAATATTGTGCTCAGCAGCGGCCACCAGATCGACATTGTTATAGCCGGTGGCGGCCACACAAATCAATTTCAGACGGTTTGCGGCAGAAATGGCCGGGCGGTTCAGCATGGTTTTGTTGCTGATCACGATTTCCGCATCCTTGATCCGCTCCGCGACCTGCGCCTGGTAGGTCTCGTCATGGAATTGCCAGGGGGAGATGGCCTGCTCGAGTGTGGTTAAATCCAGATCACCACGGGTAACGGAACTGAAATCAAGAAAAACCGCGCGCATAGATGTTTGTAAACATGAGTGGAGAATCGTGCTATAGAAAGCAATGTATGAAAAGCACAGGACATTGTCAAATATGTTGTTGATCACGTCCGACTGCATGGTTATTTTGAGCACCTTAACCGTCATGTTTCGGACTGTCACAGGCAGGTTGATGAATGTGAAATAACTCCTAAGCCACTTGTCCAAAAATAGGGAACCACTTCTTGATAACTATTCTGGCACAGGGGGATAGCATGGAATTAGGATCTGGAAAATATCGACGGCGCTTGCCTTAAGTTGTAAGATGTTAATTTATAGCATAAGCGCAGCCCGTATTAGAGAAACAAATATGGGTTAGTTCTGAGAAAGTATATAACTGCAGAGTGATGACATGATTCCATGGCGTGTGAAGTCTTTTTTTTCCGAGAATTTTCCACTTGGTTATCACCTACTGGTCAATTTGCGTAACCAGCATAAATCGGAAGAATATTGGGATAATGCTTTTGACCAGAGTTGGCAATCTGGTAACCGTGACTGGCCAACTAAAAATAGATTAATAAAAGCTCTGACATCCCCAGCAGATCGAATACTGGATGTTGGCTCTGGGACAGGCTCACTACTGAGATATCTAAAAGAGAATAGCTATGCACACTTGGAGGGGCTCGATATTTCCAAGCGTGCTGTCGAGGTTCTGGGTAAACATGGCATCACGATGCATCATGCGGTATTACCTGATCTTCCTAAGCTTGGCCAGCAATATGATGTGGTCATCGCATCCCAAGTGCTTGAGCACATTATACGCCGTCAAAAATTTTTAAGTGGTTTACAGAAAATTCTTAAACCATCTGGATCATTGATAATTTTTGTTCCTGACAACTGCCTGGGGCCGATAGATGAGCCTAGTCATGTTGTTAAGTTTAATAAAAATAGCCTCATGAAGGAGCTTTCTACTTGCTTCCGTTCGGTATTCATTGAAAGTATGAAAGATGATAACTTTGAGATTCCCATCTTGTTTGCATACGCTCAGAACAATATCCAGAAATATACTCATGATGAGCTAGCAAACATACTTTCCCAAGTTACTCATCAACAGCGAACTGATAATTCGTTATAAACAAATATAATTTTAACATATTGATTTCGCTATTTATTTTAATTTTATTGAATCAGCTCTTGACCAGTAGCGATGTAACACCGAAGGGGCATGCACCCAATATGAGCGGTCGACTTTGCCTAGTCTCATCAACAACATAAATAAGCGCATATATCCTATATTAAGGTATTTTTTGGAGAACCTGGATTCGTTGAGCAAAATCTTGGCCTTTTGCAAAGCGGTATGCCTTCTCTTTTTAATCTGTTCAGAAGATATTTTTCTATCCCATTGGTAACTTAACCCATCTGGTTGAGGAAGTAAGCAGGGTTTATGGTTTGGGTATGCCTGCCATGGCACTTCCAAAACGCCCAAATTCCGTGGAAAGCATTTTAGCCACTCCAAATAAAAATTGTGGTACAAGAATGGATCTATTGGGTGTCGAACTATTTCTTCTATAAAATCAGAGTCATAAAAAGGTTCTTCAAATTCAATGCGCGTTAAATCCATATTCTCAAAATGATTGAACATATGTCGGCGCTGGTCATTAAGCAAGAGAAACAGGTAAACAATACGGCTCGGATCTGCTGACTGAATAGACTCGATTTCCGCTTGTATGCCCTTATTGATTAACGTGACAAACGTGCTTCCAAAACTCGAGTTGAAAAGCTTGGTAGAGGTGCCCCATTGGTTATACGTCATGAATGATGTGACAGCTTTTTTAAAATCATGTGCACACGCGGCTTGAACAATATCTGTATTCAGATAGACATGTCCTAGACCAACGCTGCCTCCATCACCTGACCAAACCACGCTCGGACGTTGCGGATCTTGATTAAGAAACTCAGCCGAGTTCAACCATTCTCGTACCGCAGCTTTACCGTAGGGATCTCCCCCGACGAGAGGGCGAAATTGAAGATGAGAAAAATGTGCCACACCGATTTGCTTGGCAGCAAGCTGGCTGAATACATAATCTTGACTACCGGGGGTGCTAAAATTTGCGGTAAATACGTTCACACCCGAAGCTTGCAGCGCTGCAACCACTGCACGCGAATCTAGGCCACCACTTAAAAAGGCAGCTACTGTTTTTTGTTTTCGTAATCGAATACTAATGGCATCCATGAATATTCTGTAAAGTCGTTCAGGTAGTTTTTCATCCGGAATTGCCTTGAATTTTGTCGATTCTGGCAAGCTGTCCCAACGCCAATATCGTTGGCGTTCAAATTCATTTATGCCGTAACTCCAGATTTCTCCAGCATGAAGTGTATAAATATTTTCATAAGGCGAACGATCTGAAAGTGGATAGCCAAAGCAAGCTATCTCTGCTACGCCCTGAGGATCTACTGTTTTTCCAAACAAGGATATTGCTTCCAGTATTCGTAATGCAGTGGAAAAAATAATGCAATCGGGTAGCACCCAAATATAAATTGGCCTCACGCCGAGCTTGTCAGTTATCAAATGTAGTTTCTGACGAGTTTTGTCGTAGGCGAGCGCGCAGTAGATTCCCCGACATAAACGTAAAACATCCTGTTTTCCGGTTACTAAATCATTTGCAATCATTTGCAGGCTTTCTTTTCGTGGCAAAGGTGCGGCATCATTCCCGTTCTGTAGTATGGGATCGCCAGCAATGAATGCAGTAATACTGGTTTTGTAAAATTCACCTGGTTCACCCAGTGCCCCGATATCGGTCTTCAATAGGCAGATCCTGTCGTCTGAATATTCCAGCACGTTGCTTGCATCGTCAGGATGGCGAGAAATGGAAGATCTCAATTCATTGATAAGCTCGGTAGGTATGGATTGACCAGGCCGACGCATAAAAACGCCTGCAAAAATCGTCATCAGATTCTCTCTCGTAATTAAAAACTTTGTGAATATTCTGGAATATTAGAAGCTGTCCGGAAGTTTCCGTTATAGACCCATCCTCGTCTTCAACGTTATATCCATTGCGGCGATGCATTGTCGCTGATAAGTATGACGTATGATCATTTCTGGTGCATGACAAGGGAGAGGAAAGCGGTGTAACCTGTTGGTAAAGATCTCGCCAGATCAACCAATGTAAAGGAAACGCCGCAGTGACAGATGATAATGTTTTAGAACTGAACGATCCAGGACAAAATGATCCGCTAGAAGGAAGTGCTGCGGGATGGCGCACGTAAGATGCTGGCAGCAGCGATTGAATCGGAGGTAGCCAGTTTTATCGATCAGCATGGCGGTTTAAGAACTGCTGAAGGTAAAGGGGCCGTAGTCAGAAATGGCTATCTGCCTGAGCGTACGATTCAAGCCGGGTAGCGAAACGCTGAAACACTTGCTGGGACCGGATGCGCCAGGATTGTCACCGGCGACGATCAGCCGCTTGAAGCAGCAATGGGAGCAGGACTACCGGGACTGGAGCCGGCGTGATTTGAGTAACAAGCGTTATGTCTATGTCTGGGCGGATGGGGTCTACAGTACGGTCAGAATGGATGATCGATTATGTCTTTTGGCGATTATTGGTTCTGATGAAACGGGGCGCAAGGAATTGCTGGCGTTGTCGGATGGCTATCGCGAGTCGGAAGCAAGCTGGACAGAAGTATTGATGGGTTTGCAGCAGCGTGGCCTGAAAGATCCGCCCAAACTGGCTATCGGCGATGGCGCGCTGGGTTTCTGGAAAGCCGTTGCAAAATGCTGGCCCCAGACCGATCCGCAACGCTGCTGGGTGCATAAAACCGCTAATGTACTGGAGAAACTGCCCAAGACCATGCAGCCCAAGGTCAAGGAAGCTCTGGATAATATCTGGCAGGCGGAAACACGGGAACAAGCTTATGCAGCATTCGATCACTGCATTGAACGTTTCAGCCCGAAATATCCCGAGGCGATGGCATGCCTAGCAAAGGACAAGGGTTCCATGCTGGCTTTCTACGATTATCCTGCAGAAAACTGACAGCATATCAGAACGACCAATCCGGTTGAATCGGTACTTGCTACCGTCAGACTGAGGACAGCCAAAACAAAAAACTGCGACAACAATATTGACCATCGCCATGGCGTCGCTGTTTGTCAAAGAAAAAGCTTGTTTTCTCGACCGCGGCTATTTCCTCTGTGTATGGAAAGGTGTTTGTTCCCGGGGTGTAAATTCAAAAATTTCACTTTGCTTATAACCAGTTATTCTGACAGGCTCGTCTGCACTAAAAGTAGAAGGTAATATTTCTATTACCTTTGGGCTGTGCACCTTGCAAATTAACCAGTGAGTATAAAGCCGTTGACCATTGCGCGTAAGAGTGAATAAGCAAGACTAAAGCAGCGATATTGATTTGATTGGTTGGCACCTGGTAGCCCTAGAATCAGGCGATGCTCAATTGAATAGTCACTCAATGTCTTTTTGAGTGAGGCTCATCCACCTACTTTAGCCAATTGTTGCTGGGTCCCAGTTCATGGATCTTTCATTACGTATGCATAAAATATGAACCAATGTCATGAATCGGCTATCATGGTAAAGCTCTAAATCATTTCTGCATCTGCAAAGCGTTTGCATTTTTTTGTGTCTTTCACTTTTTTATAGGGAATAAGCATGTCGAATATTGCCGGCAAAGCCTATGCCATGAACGTGATCACGCCGATCCGCTGGACGACCGCATGGCTGAACAAGCTGATCTTTTGGATTGCCTTGAAGAGGCCTTCAACCTTGCGGGGTTTGATTACATTGTCGTTGATTCACTATGCGCGCTGGGTCATTATCGGCAAGAACCAGTTTCCGCACCTTGATTCCAGTCAGCCCAAAGAAAAACTGCATTATTCCTACATGCTGTTCTTCAGCAATTTTAATGGCAGCTGGGACCAATATGTCGATTCGTTCACGTTTGCGATTCCAGGCGGGCTGGATTTGTTCTGGAAGTGGAATATCCGCTACCCCAAATCCGTCGCATTGACGCCATTTCATCATTACATCCGCTATAACCAGATAGAAACCATTCATTACTACAATGCTTATCCGCTGGCGACCTCCAACGATGTCAAAAGCGCCAAAGCGGTCAAGGATGCGCTGATCCAGTTTCAGTGTCAGTCAGCGGACGATGAAAGTGACGATAATTTTTTGCAGCGTTACAACGCGCTGCTGCGGGGCTTGCAGCATGATCTGGGCGCCATGCATCCGACCCCGATTGTCAGCATGTCTGCCTATCAGGTGGAACGCCGCAAGCGTTGGCATGATGGCAGTCTGCAGAAGGAAATCGCCGCTCAACAAGCTGCGCAGGGAGGGCAAAATCATGACAGGTAATATCAGTGGCAATGCTTACGCGCTCACTATTCTCTCGCCGATCAAGGATGGCTATACGCCGGACGAGATCGCCTATGCGGATTTGATCCGCGACCGGCTGCAGGGCTGGAACATGGAACATAACAGCCCGATGGCAAAGGTGCCACAAACCTATCTGTGCCGTTTCTTTGTGCTGGATGACGTGTATACCGAATCTTTGCCGGGCGCGGGTTTCCTGGATACATTGAGCGATTTGTTGCCGGTGGTGCCGGACCGGACCCGGCGCAATGCCTTGCCCAAGGAAGATCATTTGCAGTCACGCTATCTGGTGTTTTCATGCAACTTTCATGGGGGGGCAGGCGGCGATCTGGAGGGCTATCTGCGCGGTATGTGGGGGGCCATTGGCGACCGGATCCGTGAAATCTGGGGTTATTGCTATGGCTTTGAGCAGGTCACTGATGCCGATACTTTTATCACCTACATGAAGAAGTGTCAGTTGCCGGCGGCGCTGTTTTTCAATGGCTCCAACGATGAGCCGCTGGAAGAGCAATTGAAGGCGCTTTATCTGAAACAGGAATTGGCCAAGTTTGCAGCTGAAAATCAGGGCCTGGATGCTGCAACCCTGCGGCGTAATTTTCAGGCCTTCATGCAACGTGTGGCACCGACCAATTTGGCCGAGCCAACCTGGCCGGCCGGAAAATACAGAATATAGTGGGGTGAGAGAGTGACTCAGAAACTGGACTTGCTTGATATACAAGGTAATATTATTCGGGCCTACGGCCGTTTCGGTTACCCGATGGCGCGTTATGTGTTTTTCAATATTCGCCATTCTGCACGTGCCCGTGAGTTTGTCGGTACTGTGACCGATCGGGTGACAACGGCCGTTGAATGGGGGGAGGGCCCGGGGCAGATCAAACAACCGGATTGGACAGTCAATATCGCCTTCGCCTATCAAGGGCTCAAGCAGCTGGAATTGCCACGAGCTTCATTGAGCGGCTTTTCCCCGGAGTTTATTTCCGGCATGAAGGATCGTCGCGATATTCTTGGCGATGACGGGCCGAGTTCGCCGGAAAATTGGGATCCCATCTGGGCCGAGAATCGTAAAAATCGGGATAAGGATGTACATATTTTCATCGCGCTCAATGCCCGCTTACCAGCCCTGTTGGAAGAGGGGTATGCCTGGTTGACCGGTGTGGCCAAGCAATACCGAGACGCCGTGGCGATTTTGAACGGGCACCGGGGTGAGCATGGCGCATTGTATGATTATCAGGATGTCAAGGCGGTGATGGAAAATGGCCAGCCTACCGCCAAAGAGCATTTCGGTTATACCGATGGTATCGGTGACCCGGTCTTTGAGGGTGCGCCCAATTACGATTTGAACGTCCGGGGGCGTGGCAAGCAACTGGAGGACGGCAGCTGGGCGCCGCTGGCTACCGGCGAATTTCTGCTGGGCCATATCGATGAAGCCAGGGAATATCCGCCGGCACCAGAGCCGATATTGCTGTCGCGTAACGGGACTTATATGGTGTATCGCAAGCTGCATGAGAATGTCGCGACTTTTGACGCCTATCTGGATGAGCAGGGCAGAAAATACCCGGGGGGTAAGGAGTTGCTCGCTGCCAAATTCGTTGGCCGCTGGCGTGACAATGGCGCACCGTTGGTCAAAGCGCCCGATGCTGAAAGCAAGCAAAAATTCGATGCCGAATTTGCAGCGGCAGATCAGGCAGGCAAGGATAAGCTGTTGTCCGATTTTACGTTTGATGACGACATGAGCGGTGCCAAGTGTCCGTTCAGTTCGCATATTCGCCGCATCAATCCCCGCGCTTCATTGCAGATGGTTAAGGGGAGTAAGCCCGGTTCGATGATTTTCAACAAAGATGCGTTCGATACACCAGGTGCGTTGTCCAATCGCCGTCGTATCCTGCGCCGGGGTTTGCCTTATGGTGAAGTGAAGGACCGTTCGCGGGATGACGGGAACCACGGTATCGTCATCATGATGCTCAACACGGATATCAATCGCCAATTCGAGTTTGTGCAGCAGGAATGGATCAATTATGGCAATGATTTTCAGGAAGGCAGCGACAAGGAAATCTTGCTGGGCAACCACAATGCCGATAATAAATTTCCGAGCAAGGCGGTGCTGCAGGTCGATCCCAACAGCGATCAGGCACCCTATATGCTGAGCAAAATTCCTCGTTTTATCGAGACAAGGGGAGGCGAGTATTTTTTTGTGCCGAGTCTGACCGCATTAAGAATGATTGCCCAAGGCGTGGTGGATCCTACCTGATTGTGGGTTCTCTGGGGAACGCTGCTCGATGCCGCTCGGTGTAAGGTGCATGACTATGTCATGTTTGTACCGTTTCCCGGATGAGTACGCGAACAGCTCATTCCTCGCAGTCATAACCCAGCATGATCAGGCCTTCGAGCAGGTGGTCAGCCAAGTATGGATGCGCAAAGAGGTATTCGGTGGTGTTTTCGTTCCAGGCGTCCTGGGCGGCTTCGACTGCTTCCTGCCACTCATCAGCTTCGTAATCTCCCCGCCCCATCCACATCAATGCGACAATTTGTGCCTGTTGATCCGGCTCCAAGTCTGCGATATTGGCACGTGCTTCTTGGAAAGTCAGGTCATCGGTGTGGTCGGCCAGAATCTGCATCGCCCAGTCATCGTCGCTCGGGCTGATCGGATCTTCCGGAATAACCACCTGTTCCTTGGCGTGAAATTGGCGGGCTTTGTTGATAATCGTGCAAACGGTCTCAGGGTTAATGTCCAGCATGGTTTTTCTCCTGCACATGCTTTGGAGTCGCTCATAAATAACTGTAACACTTGGATCGCATCTGGCGGGCGCACTGCGGCGTGACTCGTCGTCGCCATAGCCTTGCTATGACTCCCCCTCTCGCCTTGCATCCTACCAGACGCGCCCAATTGTCACACTTATTCCTTCACGGCTCCTTTAAGAAGTTATCCGGGAATCTGCCTCCGATAGCGGAATGCGAGTCACGTCCCATGCCGCTGTCTACCGTACCTTATGCTTCATAGAAAACAGTTCGGAGATATACAATCGATCCGGCTGTTTGGAGATTTACCGGTTGCGCGTTAGCGGCGGGTATTGGATTCTTTGCGTTGTTCGAGCGCTATCAGCTTGCTAAGCGCATCCAGTTCCTCGGACAGTAGCGCCAGCAGATCATCCAGTGTGACGATCCCGGCTAGCTTGCCATCCTTATCCACCACCGGTAGGCGGCGTACGCCTTTGGCTCGCATAAATTGCAATGCCTCGAAGATGCCGGCATTTTCCTGAATGGTGACCAGATCGGGCGCCATGATATCCCCAACCGTGATCGTGCTGGGATCAAGTTCCGGGGCGATGATTTCCACGACCAGATCACGGTCGGTCACGATACCAACCGGTACGCGATGGCTGTCATCCTCGCTGACCACCAGCACATTGCCAACATGATGCTGTCGCATCAATTTGGCAGCTTCCAATACGGTTTCCTTGGGTTTTATGATGACAACTTCACGTCTGCAGATTTCACCGATAGCCATGATTGAATCCTCCTTGACATGGTTGGTTCATGGAATGGAGCGGAATCCATGGCATTTTTACCAATTGATTGCACAGATCACCGACTGCAATTTTGTCTAGGAGGCTGTCCGAGAATAGACTGATCCACTGCGGACGAGCCTGGCTGGCCGGATTTTCCGATCCTTTTCGTTAAATAGAACCACTATTCGCCTCAAATGATCGGAAAACCCCGCTCAGCCAGTTTCGCCCTCGCTACGATTGCTATTCTCGGACAGCTTCCTGGGAGCCTTGCGTGTTCTGCGCCGAATCGAGATTCACTTATGACAATCTAACGAAAAATCCTGGGCAATAAAATACGTATGGACGCGTAAGGAGTTGACCAAGAAAAGCCGGTTGATGGTTTTCGATGGCTGCCTGGAAATTATGTGCTTCAAACCGGGCGTGTTGCATGGCATTGCACCTTGAGGGCACCTGTTGTCTGAGCTCCCTGCGCGGGATGCGTTTGCGCAGCATCAACTTGTGGTCAGCTCGGACTGTTACGTGGGAATCTGATCGCAGCATTAGCCGGTGAATTTGCCTCAGTGCTATTGGCATGCGAATCTTGCGCAAAAAGTTGCTGCGGCCATATAAAATACCCGGCTATTTTAGCCGGGAATTATGGCAGGTGGCATCACGTGGGCTTCAAACCGCGCATGATGCATATCTTTTCTGCAAATTTTGCTGCTTCCCGTCAGCTATGTATTGCGCGGTGTGCATGACGTGATTCCAAAAAAACTGGCATGGCCGGACCGTTCCACGCCGTTGCGCCCAGTCCCGCGCTGCCAGAACTGCAAATTGTCTGGTAGAAGCTTTCAGATTCAAAATTTTAACGATTGAAGATAAGTTATAAATCTATGAGAATTAAAGATAATCAAGAGGTTGTCGCCAGAAGATCCATTCCGCGCGTGGCCTATTTTCTTTTTCTGACGCGTTGGTTGCAATTGCCGTTGTACCTTGGGCTTGTCCTCGCGCAGTGCATTTATGTCTATCATTTCTGGGTTGAGCTGGTTGATTTGCTTGGCGCCTTGATGGGCAATCCGACATCGCTTGAACATATACTCGACTCGGTGACAATCAGGGATGGCGCCAGGCCGGCCACGTTGACTGAAACAGCCATCATGCTGGTCGTGCTGGGTCTAATCGATGTGGTGATGATCTCCAATCTGCTTATTATGGTGATAATCGGTGGCTACGAAACTTTTGTTTCACGGATGCATCTGGAAGGCCATCCCGATCAGCCGGAGTGGTTGTCGCATGTCAATGCTTCGGTGTTAAAGGTCAAGCTGGCTACGGCGATTATCGGCATCTCATCCATACATTTGCTGAAGACCTTTATCAATGCCAGTGCCTATGATGAAAAGACGATATTTGCCCAGACTGGCATTCATCTGGTTTTCCTGCTGTCTGCCATTGCGATCGCGTATAGTGATCGTATCATGGCGCATGGCCCTGTCCGGCCGGCGGACCATAAATAGGCCGAAGCATGCGCCATATATATTCAGCAGTAATCATCGTGCAAGGGTGTGTTTACGCATCATGGGTCATTATAGGAAAATCTGCCTGATTTTATGAACGACCCCAAACTAGAATTTCTGCCGGGCAAGACACCATATCCAGCCGAGAATTGCCCGTGGCTACATTCAAGCAAATCTGCGAATTGTAATCTGCTCGCTTATCGATGGCTGCGTTTGCTGTGGTGTGTGCCGCTCGTATTGATATTGACTGGCTGCTTGTCACCCATATCGCTCAATCGAGCGGTTATCGCCTATGACGATGCGGTGGTCAATGCTGAATCGAAACAGCTGTTGATCAATATTGCACGCGCTCAGCATCATCAACCTGTGCATTTCACGCGAGTATCGAATATTGCGGCCACATTTGATTTCAGTGCCAATGCTGGCGCCACACCTGCATTGACCGGGGATTCAGGAGGAATGCTGCTTCCATTGTTCGGGGGGAGTGTCTCGGAGAATCCGACATTCAGCATCATTCCTATCGAAGGCGAGGAGTTTATGAGGCGGTTGTTGACGCCGTTTCATCAAGGCAAGCTCATGCTGCTGTTGCGCCAACATTTCAATATCGATCTCTTGTTGCGGATGATGGCGCAGGAGGTGCGGTTGCAGCACGCAATCAAACCAAAGGCCAGACGGCATCATCGGGACGATGGTGAGGGGCATGGCCATGGGCATCGCGGCAAGCGAACCGCCGAATCCCGGCGACTCGATTTTATCGAGCAGCAGGGTAGCGAAGATCAGACGCCGGACAGGCACTCTCAGCACCGGGTCGGTTTGACCCCGGAGCAGGCATTGCGAACGCAACGCCGTCAACAGCTGCACCGACATCAGGCGACCTATCATAATGATGCGCTGGATCATGCCGGTTATGAAATGTTCCGGCGTGTGGCACTTCACCTTGCGGCCATCCAGGATCATGGACAGCTTTATGCGGAGCCATTGACGATCGAGCATAGTTGGACGCTGCCGGCAGGCGCGATGTCGGGCGAAAGCTTCCAATCGCTGGAGAAGGAATTTACCGTTCGCTACAATCAGCAGGACGATACTTTTATACTCAGCAAGCAGACATTGGGTCCGGTGCTGATCACCAACTATGACCCCGATATCCTGTGCTGTGAGGAGCGTAAGGATATCCAGGAGCTGATCAGCCCCTGGATCGAGAATGATGTCGCCTTTGATATTCATCCAGATTATCCTGGTGGAGAATGGCCGGTCAGGGGGTCTTTCCGCCTGAGAAGTTTTCATGCCATCCTCAATTTTATCGGCCATTCTCTGGGTGAAGAGCCGGAATATCATGTCGAGAAAGATCCGCGTACCCCGCCTATTGATCGGGATGAAAATCCAGTTAATACGCTTGAATTGATTGTATCGGACCAGTCGTTTCCCAAAAATACACTGTCGGTCCGTTCCCATGGCCGCTATTATGCGGTAAATACCACCGGGCCAAACGCACATTGGAACATGAATGCATTCCAGTTGCTCTATGTCCTGTTCCGCATGACTATTACCGATACCACGCAGCTCGGCGCACCTATCATCACAATTGGCAAATAGCCATGCATCAGCAAGTGCTTGAGACAATGGCTGTAAGCCTGGTTGAGCGAGTCTGAATGGTTTTGGCTTGAAGGTGTAAGCTGTATGCTTTTCACCGGAGAAGGTGAGATGAGGTTAGGATCGAATCAATCTCGTTTGGGCAGGGTGATTGTTTGTTCGCTGAGAATGAAATAACCGCCCTGGAAGGGCGGTTATGGTTGTTGAATCATTGATTTATTCATCATTCTCTATGTTGTCAGGCATGGAGTCCCGTTCCATCATGAGGCTGGGTGGATATTGCCCTGGTTTTGGATCCATGCAGGCGGTTAAGGAAGAAGCTACCAAGAGTGCTGCCAAGAAAAGTGAGAGTTTCATTTTTGTAATCTCCTATAATAGAAAAATACATAAAAATAAATCTTCTAACATACATGACTAGCTAGCCTTTCTTATTGAAAGACGGTTATATTATTAACATCCTCATATCCGCCTGTCAAGAGGATATATTATTTTTTTGCAGAATATTTTGATTTGTGTCAGACAAAGAGTGAAATTCGTTTGAAGCCATTCATGCTGATGGGAATGGCTGTTTGCTCAAAGTTCGATGGCGGAAGGTGCGCCGGGCCGGTTTGATCACCGGTTCATCATTGCCATTTTCACATGCTTTTTCCTTGGCCGAATGATTTCACAACTGGCGCGGTCTGCGCTTTGGAATTGGATGCGCGTGCATAGGGGGTGCGTCGCGAATCAAGGAAAACGAGGGTGACGACTGAGGTGTTGCTTGCAAGAGCTCGGTGCTGAAATACATCCCGAAAGGCAAGGGGGCTCACATATATCCGTTGTCGAGAATATTTGGCTATGCCAAAGAATGGGAGAAGCCACTCATCCAGGCCACGGAAAAGGAGCTTGCCTGGATCAGAAGAGAAGCATTTCACTTGAACAAGGCGCTGTTTTCGATACGATACGCAAAGGCTGCCGCCATGCAGGCAGAACTGGTTGAGGAATGATTGCTGCTGTCGTCATGGCGCATGCCGCCCAGGAACGATATTATTTTCACCCACACCAGTCGTGTCGGGCACAAAATTGAATGAGACACGGTACTACTTGTTGCCCAAGTGGCACCAGTCGATTGGTAATGTCATGAATAGAAAAAAACACTATCACAGTATCAGCGATATCATCGCTGCTGTTTATTGTGAACAGAAACTCATTTTCGATCGCGATCTTGGCGATGCTTCACCTTTGCCCATCCGGAAGAAGGCAGCCGAGGGTACATTAGAGCATCAGCGTTTTGCAATGGAAAGCCAACGGGCGGCAATCGACAAACGCTGTTTCATTGCATCCAGCATCTATGGCATCGATTCAATCGAAGCCGTGACATTACGCAAATGGCGCGATGATGTGCTGCTGCAATCGAAAATGGGCTGCTTGTTTGTGTATGGCTATTACCGGCTTTCGCCTTGCATGGTAAGCGTGATGGCGCACCAGGCCTGGCTGGTTTCACTGGCGCGCGCCGGCCTCGATTGGTGGCTTGCAGTACTCGATAAAAAAGTGAACAAGTAAAACGATGTTCGAATCAATAGCCGCTACGCTGGCAATCGTTGCCGTTTGCTGGATCTTTCTGAGCTGGCACAGGGCTGCCCGCGATTGGCGGCCTGCCGAGCTGAAAGCGGGGAGGGTGGTGATGATCGAAAAGGATCTGCGAATGAATCGCCCTTATCCTGTGACAGGCCGCCCCGACCAGGTCTATCAGCTGGCAAATGGTTTGCATATCCCGGTGGAAGGCAAGAATCGCGATAACTATTACGTTTATGATACGGACATCGCCCAGCTCTCCCTGCAGGCATGGCTGCTGAGACACAATGGCATGCCCACTGCCAAGCATGGTTTTGTCGCAATCAACAATCGCCAAACAGGTAAGCGCCGTGCGATCAAAGTGTGGTTGATGGATGACGAATGCTGTTCGAACCTGGTTGAGCGTTACTTGGACGTTATCGAATGCAGGGTACTGCCCGAGAAAAAGTTCGGCCCAAAATGCAAGGCTTGTGGTCACCAAATGATTTGTTGATGGTAAAAGCTGCTTCCTAATATTGCACTCCAACCTTCTCATATTATGAAATCGAAACAGAGCGAACAAGATTGCAGTCGAGCACTCATGGAGGCTAGGACAAGAATCAGTATAAGTGCATAGAATAACGGCATAGAAATATATTCTCGATAGCCGGACGCCAGGCTGCCATATAAGGTTGTGGTAGCGCGAACTGATCTGGGTTGCCTGGAGTGGCGTGATGATTAATTCCTGGGAGAAGTGAATATCGGGACAACACTTAATGCCCGTCGGTGAATGAGCAAGCTTGCATGTGAATACCCAATTAAATCCATTGGCATGTGGCGAAGCATGCAAATTAAATATTAGAAATTTCTTTGCTGTGGGATTGTTTGACTGACAAAGAAGTTTACTTCTACTTTGTCAGATTATTCCAAAGCCCTATTTTGCCTGACAGAAGACTGCTTTGCGCTGGATCTCCTCTGATGCCGCTTGTGAATAATTTCAGCCAATTCCTCGGCTGTGAGCTGTCTTCGAGGCAGCATATGAGCTAATGCTGTTACCAAGTCATTGACGGATAACATCGGCCATTGCTCTCTGCCC
>NZ_FNOY01000049.1 GCF_900107165.1 Nitrosomonas halophila | reverse complement strand
TGCTGCATAACAACATGCCGTTTGATGGTGACAAGTTTTTCAAAATAAAGGGCGCTAATATGTAAATTTTGCTTGACTGAAGACAGAGTATCTACCCGTTTTAGTCCAGACAACATGACCTGCCTGTGACATTACGCGAGGTGCATCAGTCCTTTGCTTTCTTTGTCACGTCATCAGGTCGAGCCCGCTTGGCTGCCTTTGCATCCAGTTCGCGCAAATGCGCGAGCTTCTCGGCTATTTTGGCTTCCAGCCCATGTGAAGTCGGCCGGTAGAATCTGGTCTCAGGCAGGCCTTCGGGCAAATAATTCTCGCCGGCTGCATAGGCGCCGGGTTCATCATGGGCATAGCGATAGGCCTTGCCGTAGCCCATTTCCTTCATCAGCCGGGTCGGTGCGTTGCGCAAGTGAATGGGGACGGCACGGGAAGCATCCTGTGCGATGCAAGCACGGGCTTTTTTATAGGCGAGATAGGCCGCATTGCTTTTGGGCGCGCAGGCAAGATACAGCGCTGCCTGGGCGAGAGCAAGCCCGCCTTCCGGGCTGCCGAGCCGCTCGAAGGTCTCGCAGGCATCCAGCGCCAGGGGCAACGCGCGCGGATCGGCTAGGCCGATATCCTCCACAGCGGTACGAATCAGCCGCCTGCCGATGTAACGCGGGTCGGCGCCGCCATCGAGCATGCGGCACAACCAGTAAAGCGCAGCATCGGGCGAAGAGCCGCGGATAGACTTATGCAAGGCTGATATCTGGTCATAGAAGGCATCGCCGCCTTTGTCGAATTTGCGCGCATTGCGCGACAGGACCTTGCGCAGGTAATCGCCATCGATCGCCGCGATTTTTTCGGTTTCAGCGGCATGCTGGGTTTGTTCCAGCAAGTTCAGCATGCGGCGCGCATCGCCGTCGGCAAACGCAATCAACAGATCCATCGCGTCCTGGGTAAATTGCAAATCTGGCAAGGCGGCGGCACAGGCCCGCTCGAACAGTTGTGCCAATTCCGCTTCGGACAGTGCCGTCAGGGCATAAACCTGCGCGCGTGACAGCAGGGCGCTGTTGACTTCAAACGAGGGATTCTCGGTTGTGGCGCCGATGAAAGTGATCAATCCTTGCTCGACATAAGGCAGAAATGCATCCTGCTGCGCTTTGTTGAAACGATGCACTTCGTCCACGAACAATATCGTCGGCCGGCCGGTGCGCTGCAGCACGGCCTGGGCGCGCTCGATCGCTTCGCGGATGTCCTTCACCCCGGACAGCACGGCGGAAATGGCGATAAATTCGGCATCGAAGGCATGCGCCATGAGTCTCGCCAGGGTCGTTTTGCCACTCCCCGGCGGCCCCCACAGGATCATCGAATGCGGCTTGCCTGATTCAAAAGCAAGCTGCAGTGGCTTGCCTGGGCCGAGCAAATGCGGCTGCCCGATCACCTCCGCCAGGGTCTGCGGACGCAGCCGCTCCGCCATGGGCGCGGGAGGGCTGCGGTGAACAGGAAATTCAGTCACTGATGACGTCTGCGCCCGGCGGCGGGGTAAATTGAAACAAATCGGGGGCCAGCACAGGATTGTGCTCTGCCTGGGAAAATATCAGCCAGGTCACCTGGCCAAAGCTGTCGCGCAGCACCATTTCACGCAGCATACCGTCCGGCGAGAATCCCAGCCGGATCAGCTCAAATGCGCTTTCCCGGCTTTTGGGAACGGCTTCCAGCCACTCAAGCGGCCCTTCCGGCGCATCGATTTCCAGCAGATCAAAATCGCGCTCAATCGCATTGTGCCCGGCCAGCAATGCAGCCGGCGTGCTCCCCAGGGCAAGATCGAGCTGCCGCACTGTGACCTGTTCGAGATCCTGGTCATAGAACCACACCCGCCCGCCATCGCCAACGATTAATTGCTGGTGGGGCTGTTCATAAACCCAGCGAAACTTGCCGGGCCGCTCGAACATCATGCTGCCACTGGCTTTCTGAATCACCCGCAGATTGCGATCGAGCAAGGTCTGGGAAAAATCGGCACGAAAGGTCTGCACCTGCTCGACAAAAGCCTTGAGGCTGCCGATTGCGGCCGCCTGCGCCGGTGTCACCCAGAAACTGGCCAGCAATCCCAGCACAAAAACAAAACGGAACATCACGATTGGACCTATTGAGATATATGAAAAACAGTGTGCTGGATTGCCGGGGGACTGTTCATTCATCCCGTTTGGGGGCCAACACTTCCCGGTTGCCATTGCTTTGCATGCTGGAAACCAGCCCGGCGCGCTCCATCTCTTCGATCAAGCGGGCGGCCCGGTTGTAGCCAATGCGCAGTTGCCGCTGCACCAGCGAAATCGAGGCGCGGCGCGACTTGACCACGATGCTGACCGCTTCATCGTAGAGTGGATCAGACTCGCCCCCGCCCGCCTTGCCGTTTTCACCTGTGCCGTTGTCGCCAGCGGATCCATCCTCGTCACCCGCCTGCAGAATTTCCTCGACATAACGCGCTTCACCATGCTCTTTGAGATACTCCACAACTTTATGCACTTCATGATCGGCCACAAACGCGCCATGGACACGCTGCGGATAGCCGCTGCCCGGCGGCAGGTAGAGCATATCCCCCTGCCCCAGCAAGGCTTCCGCGCCCATTTGATCGAGAATGGTGCGCGAATCGATCTTGCTGGAAACCTGGAATGCGATCCGGGTCGGAATATTGGCCTTGATCAGGCCAGTGATGACATCGACCGACGGCCGCTGAGTGGCCAGCAGCAGGTGGATGCCTGCGGCACGCGCCTTCTGCGCCAGCCGCGCGATCAGCTTCTCGACTTTCTTGCCCACGATCATCATCAGGTCGGCAAGCTCGTCGATCACCACCACGATCAATGGGATTTCCTCCAGCAATTCAGGCGAATCAGGCGTGGTGCTGAGCGGATTGGTCAGAGGCTCCTCTTTTTTGATGGCCTCACGCACTTTCTGGTTGTAACCGGCCAGATTGCGCACGCCCAGTGCCGACATCAGTTTGTAGCGCCGCTCCATTTCGGCCACGCACCAGTTGAGGGCGCTGGCCGCATCGCGCATATCCGTGACGACTGGCGTCAGCAAGTGCGGAATGCCTTCATAGACAGACAGCTCCAGCATTTTGGGATCAATCAAAATCAGGCGGACCGTTTCTGGAGGCGCTTTATAGACCAGGCTCAGAATCACGGCATTGATCGCCACCGATTTACCCGAGCCGGTCGTGCCTGCCACCAGTGCGTGCGGCATTTTGGCGAGATCCGAGACAATCGGCCGCCCGCTGATATCCTTGCCGAGCGCAATCGTCAGGGGAGAAGCATGGTCGGCATAGACCTTGGATGCCAGGATTTCATGCAAACGCACCACTTGCCGTTTCGGATTGGGGATTTCCAGCCCCATCGTAGTCTTGCCCGGAATCGTCTCCACGACGCGAATGCTGGCCACGGTCAATGCGCGCGCCAGATCCCTGACCAGGTTAACGATCTGGTTGCCCTTGACCCCGACTGCCGGCTCGATTTCATAGCGCGTGATCACCGGTCCCGGATAAGCTGCCACGACCTTCACTTCCACGCCAAACTCCAGCAGTTTGCGTTCGATCAGACGCGAAGTAAACTCAAGTGTATCGCTCGACAGCACTTCCACGTTCTTGTCCGGTTCATCCAGCAAATAAAGTGGCGGCAGGGGTGAATCCGCAACATCGGAAAACAGGGGCGTATGTTTTTCCTTGTTGACGCGCGGGGCTTTCTGAATCGTCGTCTCCGGCATTTCGATATGCAGCGGCGTTTGCGGCAAGAGCTGCTTTTTGATCTCCTCGACATGCACCTCCCGCCGCTGAGTCGAAGCCATGCCGGCCCGCCTATCCTGCCAAGCCACCCACAAATCCTTCAGAGCGAGACATGCCGCCTCGATAGCAGTGCCGATTTTTTCAGACAGACGCACCCATGACAGTCCCGAGAACAGGCTCAATCCGATCGCGAACAGAATCACCAGACCCAGTGTCGTACCGGTGAACCCGAGCACCAGTGACAGCTGCTTGCTGAGCACTTCGCCCAATATACCACCTGGCGCGAGCGGCAGCGGCGCTTTGAGAGTATGAAAACGCAGCGACTCAATACCGCTGCTGGCTATCAGCAACGTTATGAATCCTGTAAAAGACACCAGCAGTGCGCGCGGATCAAACACGCTGGCGATATCGATGCGACGATAGCTCCACCACACAGCCGCCAAAAAAAAGACCACCCACCACCAGGCTGAAACACCAAACAAGTAAAGCAGCAAATCGGATAGCCAGGCGCCCGCGCTCCCACCGGCATTACTGACTAGCTGACTCGCTGCACTGCGCGACCATCCCGGATCGGTATGATCAAAACTGATTAAAATCAAGGCCAGATAAAGCGCAATCCCGCCCAGAATCAACGAGACCGCCTCGCGCAGCAACCGGCTGATTCTGGGTGGCAAAGGATTGCTGGCGGATTTTTTCGCCATGGACTTGTTGGCAAAACTCATGCAAAAATTGTCTAATTGAACCAGATTAAGAAGAAAGCACGAACGCTACTACCCGCAGGCTTAGGGCTCGTCAATAAATAACTTGGGCTCAAGTTATTTATTGACGAGCCCTAAGCAGCAATAGGGACAAATCATGTCTCTGCACATAAATCCATCGAAGAAACCGATAGCAACGCTGACCGGCAGGTGCACCCACCTGCCCTTTCGATGATCATCTGCTGCTGCCTAAAGTCGGACACCTGCTGTCCGCCGCCGGCCGAAATGTTTTCTTACCGGCTCAGGTCAACAGCAGTTATGGATTTCCAGCGGCTTTGAGCAGCTCGATGATAGCTGGATCCTTGGCAATATCGAGCGCGGTCTTGTCACTGGCACTTTTGAGGGTGGCATCTGCGCCCCGCGCCAACAGCAACTCGACTGTCTCGGCATGCTCGTGCAATGCCGCCCACATCAATGCTGTCACACCATCTTGGTTCTGCATATCAATATGGGCCCCCTTGTCGAGCAACAACCTGATGATTTCAAGATGGCCATTCTGCGCGGCCAGAATCAGCGCGGTGAAATCGTTGGTCGCTTTCAGATCGGGCTGGGCATTATGCGCCAGCAGTGTCTCGACTACGGACACATGCCCGGAGAGCGCCGCTAAAATCAGCGCGGAAGCGCCATTGACATCCTGCAGATCAGGCTTTGCGCCTTTGGCCAACAGGGCTTTGACAATCTCGAGATGACCGTTCTGCGCCGCCAGATGCAAGGCTGTGACCTGGTTCCCGCTCTGCAGATCGGGCTGGGCATTTTGCTTTAACAGCGCAGCGACAATGTCGGCATAGCCTTTGACAGCGGCCAGCATCAGGGGTGTCAGGCCATTCTTGTCCTGCAGGTTGGGATCAGCACCTTTAGCCAGCAAGGCATCGACAATTATGCCATGACCATTCTTGGCGGCCAGCAGCAAAGGGGTACCGCCCTGAATATTGGCCAGATCAACCGTGGCCTCACGTGCCAACAGCAATTTGACGACATCAGTATGGCCATTCTGCGCTGCAACCGCCAGGGCAGTAAATCCATCCGGGTTCTGCAAATCAATTTTGACATGCTCATCCAGCAGCTTCTCCACCACTGCCGCATCGCCTGTCAAGGCAGCCTTGAGAAAATCAATCTCGTTATCCGCATCCGCAAAGGCCGACGTAGCGAGAACGGAAAACCATACCAGTGTGCCGACCAGACACAGCCGTCTCAATCGGGTAAAAAATACAGGTAACATGCGTTCTAAAGGTTTCATGATTGGAGTTAGCCTCTTATTGAGCGATTGGAGTTTGCAGGCATCGACTGCCGGGCAAACCCGTAAGGGTACATAATTTTAAGCGCTATTTCACTCAATATGTTCTCGCCTTGGGCGGGAAAGATTCCACAGATATCGGTTTCAGCCGTACAGGTTTGTAATCCAGTCGTTGATCCTGACCAAAATACAAAGAGTGTTTCAACCATTTACGGTCATCCCGCTCGGGAAAATCCTCGCGCGCATGGGCACCGCGGCTTTCCAGGCGCGCCTCGGCTGAAACCATGGTGGCTATCGCCACCTCGATCAAGTTGTCCAGCTCCAACGCTTCGATCCTGGCTGTGTTGAACACCCGGCTTTTGTCCCGGATTTCGGTTTGCCTGACACAGGCAGCAACTTCATTGATCTTTTCCACCCCCTGCTTGAGCACATCCGGGAAACGGAAAACGCCACAATAGTTCTGCATGGTCTTGCGCAGCGCCGCCCCCGTTTGTGCCACATCCTCGCCATCCCTCTGGGTTTCCAGGCGCGTCAGTCTGGCAAGCGTATACTCCGCTGCATCCAGCGGCAAAGGCTTGTGATGGTTGTTTTTGTGCAGATCCTCGATGATTTGATTGCCTGCCGCACGTCCGAACACCACGATATCAAGCAGGGAATTGGTCCCCAAACGGTTTGCACCATGCACCGAAACACAGGCGCATTCACCCACTGCATACAGGCCCGGCACCACCTCTTCGGGCCCGGTCTTGTAAGGCGCAACCACTTGGCCATGATAATTGGTAGGAATGCCGCCCATCATGTAATGCGCGGTAGGCACGACCGGAATGGGTGCCACAATCGGATCGACATGCGCAAATTTCATCGCAATCTCACGTATGCCGGGCAAGCGCGACTTGATCACCTCCGCGCCCAAATGATCCAGTTTCAGCAGCATATGGTCGCCATCCGGACCGCAGCCACGCCCCTGCCTGATTTCAGTCGTCAGCGCACGCGAGACGACATCACGGCTGGCGAGATCCTTGGCATTCGGCGCATAGCGCTCCATGAAGCGCTCACCTGCCGCATTCAGCAAGTATCCACCCTCTCCCCGCACCGCTTCGCTGATCAGCACACCGGCGCCGTAAACGCCGGTTGGATGGAATTGCCAGAACTCCATGTCCTCCAGAGGAATGCCCGAACGTGCCACCATCCCCAGGCCATCGCCGGTGTTGATAAAGGCATTGGTGCTGGCCTCGAAAATTTGCCCGGCACCCCCTGTCGCCAGCAGGGTGGCCCGTGCCTGCAGGATCATGACTGCGCCTGTTTCCATTTCCAGGGCGGTGACTCCGAGCACTTCGCCTTGCTGATCGCGGATTAGGTCCAGCCCCAGCCACTCCACAAAGAATTGGGTATTGACGCTGACATTGCGCTGATACAGAGTATGCAGCATGGCATGGCCGGTCCTGTCAGCCACCGCGCAGGAGCGGGCAGCCTGTGCACCGCCAAAATGCTGCGATTGTCCACCGAATGGACGCTGATAAATCTTGCCATTCTCGAGCCGGTCGAACGGCATGCCAAAGTGTTCCAGTTCGTAGACCACTCCCGGCGCCTGGCGGCACATGAATTCGATTGCATCCTGATCGCCGAGGTAATCGGACCCTTTGACTGTGTCGTACATATGCCAGTGCCAATTATCTTCGGTCACGTTACCCAACGAAGCGGCAATCCCTCCCTGGGCAGCCACTGTATGCGACCGGGTAGGAAATACCTTGGATAAAACGGCAACCTTGAGCCCTGCTTCGGACAGCTGCAAGGCAGCGCGCATACCGGCGCCTCCCGCACCAACAATGACTACATCAAATTTCCTTTTGGTAATATCCAAATCAACTCCACAAAATCACTACAAACCAGACGAGATAAGTAAACAATGCCACAATGCAGGCTATCTGCAGCGTCAAACGAATCGCGATGGGATGAACATAATCCATCAATATGTTGCGCACCCCCACCCAGGCATGCCAGCACAGGCTGGCAAAAAAGACAAAAGACGCGATTTTCATCCACTGGCCGGCAAAAAGCGATCTGAAGGCTTCATAGTCCGTAGGCTGATGAAAAATGACGAGCATCACCAGCCATCCGGTATAAAGCCCCATCAGCACGGCCGTGACGCGTTGCGCAAGCCAGTCGCGCAGACCGTAGTGTGCGCCAGTGACGGCCCGTTTTGCCGGTCTTACCATAACCAAATCCCGATCAATACTGTTAAAATAAGCCCTGCAGCCAGAACAAGTTTGCTGCTCAAGCGCGCAGACTGCAGTTCCAGACCGCAATCCAGGTCAAGCGCCAAATGACGAATACCCGCGCATAGATGATGCAGAAAAAACCATGATGCGAGGATCAAAAAAAACTTGCCCAGCGGATGCGCGAGATTCGATTGTAAATCAGCGAACGACTCCGGTGACTGTAGCGCCATTTGCAAGCCATACAGCAATAGTGGAATGCCAGGAAAGAACAACAGCACGCCACTGATACGGTGCAAAATGGAGACGATAGCGGGAAGAGGCTGCTTGATTTGCAGCAAATTCAAAAATTTTGGACGTTGCTTTTCTGGAAATTGTGCTTCCATAACATTCAACCAAGCTCGTTTTATCGGTGAAAAGACTGCGATGACTGCCTAGTGTAATCTGTTCCCTGTGGGGATACAACTTTGCAGGGACCGGATAGACGCTTTATAGACCTAATACACTTCATTGTTTAGACATATTAATTAAGCTAATATAATCTCCCATGACCAAATATGTCTTTGTGACTGGCGGCGTGGTTTCTTCCCTGGGCAAGGGCATAGCCGCAGCCTCACTGGCGGCGCTGCTCGAAACCCGTGGCATCAAAGTAACCATGCTCAAACTGGATCCTTACATCAACGTCGATCCTGGCACTATGAATCCATTCCAACACGGAGAAGTGTTTGTGACGGATGATGGCGCCGAAACCGATCTCGATCTCGGCCATTACGAGCGTTTCATCAGCACCAAAATGACCCGGCGCAACAATTTCACGACCGGGCAGATTTACGAGAGCGTGATTCGCAAGGAACGCCGCGGGGATTACCTGGGTGGCACGGTACAGGTTATTCCGCATATCACCGATGAAATCAAGCTGTTCATCCGCAACGGCATTGGCGATGCGCAGGTTGCCATTGTGGAAATCGGCGGCACGGTTGGCGATATCGAATCTCTGCCCTTTCTGGAGGCTATCCGCCAGATGTCCGTGCAGCTGCCTCGCCAAGATACCTGTTTCATTCACCTGACGCTGCTGCCCTACATCAGCTCAGCGGGCGAACTAAAAACCAAGCCGACCCAGCATTCGGTCAAAGAGCTGCGGGAAATCGGCATTCAGCCCGATGTCTTGCTATGCCGCTCCGATCGCCCGTTGCCGCTCGAAGAACGCCGAAAAATCGCTTTGTTCACTAACGTGCGCGAAGAAGCGGTGATCACTGCCCTGGATGTCGACAGCATCTACAAAATTCCAGCGCTATTACATGAACAAATGCTCGATGAAATTGTGTGCCACAAGCTGGATATCCTGGCCAAACCCGCCAAGCTTTCCGCCTGGAAAAAACTGGTTCACGCGCTGGAACACCCCGAGCACCGGGTCTCGATTGCACTCGTAGGCAAATATGTTGACTTGACCGAATCCTACAAATCGCTATCAGAGGCGCTGATACATGCCGGCATTCATACACGCAGCAAGATAGATATATGCTACGTGGATTCCGAGGACATCGAGCAGCATGGTACCGATTGCCTGGCCGATAAGGATGCGATTCTGGTACCGGGCGGATTTGGCAAACGCGGGGTGGAAGGCAAGATCATGGCGGTCCATTACGCTCGTACCCATCAGGTGCCCTACCTGGGCATCTGTCTGGGCATGCAACTGGCGGTCATCGAGTTCGCGCGCAATCAACTGATGCTGGAAAAAGCCCATAGCACAGAATTTGACCCGGACACTCCTTACCCAGTGCTGGGACTGATCACCGAGTGGCGCGATCGCTGCGGACGCATCGAAAAACGATCCACCAAAACTGATTTGGGCGGAACCATGCGCCTGGGCGGACAGGAATGCCTACTGAAACCGAATACACTAGCCCATAAAATTTACAAGTCGGACAAGATCGTCGAACGCCATCGCCATCGTTATGAAGTCAATACTGAATTCATTCCGGCACTGGAGCAAGGGGGACTAATCATCAGCGGACTATCTGCCGAAGACGACCTGTGCGAAATGATCGAACTGCCGCAGTCCGATCATCCCTGGTTTGTCGCCTGTCAGTTTCATCCTGAATTCACCTCAACACCGCGCAATGGCCACCCTTTATTCAAAAGCTATATCAAGGCTGTCATCAATTTTGCCGCTAAACCCAGTCGCTCCAGGCATCAGGAATCCAATGAACCAAAAAACATTGCCGTAGGCAGCGCGGATTGATTGAACCCGATCGCCCTGCCAGGCTGATACACGCAGCACCGACTTACAGATCACACTAACGAACAACACAAGGAAAGTAGCATGAGTGCAATTGTAGATGTAATCGCCCGTGAAATCATTGATTCCCGCGGCAACCCGACGATAGAAGCCGATGTACTGCTCGAATCTGGTGTACTGGGACGCGCGTCGGTCCCTTCCGGTGCATCTGTCGGCACACGCGAGGCTGTTGAGCTGCGCGATGGCGATAACCAGCGTTATCACGGCAAGGGTGTGATGAAAGCGGTTGAAAGCGTCAATACCGAAATTGCCGAAACGATCATGGGTCTGGACGCTGTGGAACAATGCTTTATCGACAAGACGCTGATCGAGCTCGATGGCACCGAGAACAAATCCAGACTAGGTGCCAATGCGATCCTTGCTGTGTCAATGGCGGTAGCCAAAGCCGCCGCCGAGGAATCCAGCCTGCCGCTGTATCGTTACCTGGGCGGCGTCAATGCAAAATGGCTGCCGGTACCCATGATGAATTTGATCAACGGTGGCGCACATGCCAACAACAGCCTGGATATGCAAGAGTTCATGATCATTCCGCTCGGCATGCAAAGCATGCGGGAAGCAGTCCGCTGCGGCGCGGAAATATTCAGCACACTGAGGGCGCTGCTCCATAAGAAACAGATCCCAACCACGGTTGGCGATGAAGGCGGTTTTGCCCCCAACTTCGCCCATCACGAAGAAGCGCTCGGCATGATCGTCCAAGCCATTGATGAAGCGGGATATTTACCTGGCTCGGATGTTGCCATTGGGGTCGATTGCGCGAGCTCGGAGTTTTACCGGGATGGCAAATACCATCTGGCATCGGAGGGGCTCAGCCTGACCGCAGCACAGTTTGTCGACTATCTGGCGACCTGGGTGGATAAATACCCCATCATCAGTATCGAAGATGGCATGAGCGAGCAGGACTGGGCGGGCTGGAAGCTGTTGACCGACCGGCTGGGCAAAACCGTGCAGCTCGTAGGGGACGATATTTTCGTGACCAACACCAAAATATTGAAGGAAGGTATCGACCAGGGCGCCGCCAATTCCATCCTGATCAAGGTCAATCAGATCGGCACGCTGACAGAAACATTCAATGCCATCGAAACGGCAAAATGCGCAGGTTATACGGCAGTGGTGTCGCATCGCTCCGGCGAGACCGAGGATACCACTATCGCTGATATTGCAGTCGCAACCAACGCCTTGCAGATCAAAACCGGCTCACTCTCCCGTTCCGACCGGCTGGCCAAATATAACCAGCTGCTGCGTATCGAGGAAGACCTTGGCGATATCGCGCAGTACGCCGGGAGATCCGCGTTCTATCAATTGAAACCATGAAAATTGTGGCAATTCTGCTCGCCACGATGATCGTGTTGGCACAATTTCCTTTGTGGACCGGCAAGGGCGGTTGGCTGCAGGTAATGGAAATGAATCAGCAAGTTTCCGCACTACAGGCAGCCAATCACGACCTGCAAACCAGAAATACCGTACTGGAAGCGGAAGTCAACAATCTCAAGAAAGGGCTGGATGCCATCGAGGAGCTCGCGCGCAGCGAACTCGGCATGATACGCAAGGATGAAATGTTTTTTCATGTGGTGGAATACGAGCGCAAACACTAGCCCGTGGATCACCACGCCACGAGCCTTGCCAACTCCCTCAGGACAAGCGTAGCGAACCGGTCATGATAAGCAAGTGGATACTGTTAATTGCGTTGATTTTCCTGGTCTTCTGGCTGGTCAAACGATTCCAGCGCGCGGCAAAACAACCGCCCAGAAGCGAGCAGAAGGTCATCGAGGACATGGTACGTTGCGCCTACTGCGATGTACACTTGCCGAAAAGCGAAAGCGTTGCCGGGCATGGCCAATATTTCTGCAGTGAGGCGCATCGTGCATTGCATGCGCGCGCGGCATCCAAAGAAAAATAGGTCACCCGCCCGCTGCATGTCACGGCTTGTGTGACGAGACCAGGGTATCAGCGGTCTCCGAGTTTGAATCGTAAAAAGTAGGCAAGGAAAGCCCATTTTCACTGCGTGCGATGATGGTTGCCACGACCGCATCTCCCGTAACATTTACACTGGTTCTCAACATATCCAGCAAGCGGTCAACCCCCATAATGAGTGCGATCCCCTCGATCGGCAGCCCCACCTGGTTGAAAACCATGGCAAGCATGATCAGCCCCACTCCCGGTACACCTGCCGTGCCAATCGAAGCGACCACTGTCATGAGAACAATGGTCAGATAGATAGCCATACTCATCTCGATACCATAGACATTGGCGATAAAAATGGTTGCGACCCCCTGCATGATGGCCGTGCCATCCATATTGATGGTTGCACCGAAGGGAATGACAAACGAGGCAATCGAGTTCTCGACCCCGATGCGTCTTTCAACCACGTCCAGGGTGACCGGGATGGTTGCATTGGAACTTGCCGTGCCAAAGGCGAAAATCTGTGCAGCCCGGATTTTGCGCAGAAACACCCATGGATTGACACGCCCCAACAGCTTCAGCAGTAGCATCAGCATACCCAGCGCATGGATCATCAACACCATGATGACGACACCAAAATAACTGAACATCGGCAAGATCAACCCGGGACCATGTGAGGCAAAAGTTTTGGCCATCAGCGCAAATATGCCATAGGGTGCGGTCTGCATGACGAGCCTGACGACCTGCATCATCACTTCGTTCAGCTTATCGAATATTTCCACCATCAGCCGGCCGCGCTCACCCAGCATCACCAGGCCGGTTGCAAACAACACTGAAAAGAAAATAATTTGCAACATGTTACCGGTTGCAAACGCCTCCACCGGATTATGCGGTACGATATCGATCAAGGTCTCGAGCAGTGAATGGGGCACGACTATCTCGACTTCCGCGGGCGGTTGTGTTTCAAGATTGAAATCCTTGCCTGGCTCGAAGACCAGGGCCACCCCGATGGCCAACGTGATCGCGAGTGCAGTAGTCAGAATGAACAACAAAAATGCTTTAAAGCCGATCCTGCCCAGTTTGTGGATATCGCCAATCGCACACACACCGCTGATCAGAGAAAAAGTGACCAATGGAACGACCAGCATCTTCAAGAGATTGATGAAAAGTGCGCCGATCGCATGAAACAGGCCATTGACAAAGTATTCCTGCACGACAGCCACTTCGCTCAAGAAAAGATTGATCACACTGCCGAGCACAAACCCGGCAAACATCCAGATCAATAATTTTGTCGTAAATTTCATGGCATGGGGAATAGCCGGGCAAGCTCAGCGCATCACCTCCCGGGTTCAGACAAACTGGCAGTGCAACCAATGATGTATAAATGCAAACAGGCTGTTCCGGTTGGGAACAGCCTGTTTGCATTGCGCAATATAAAGCAGTAAGCCGTTATCAAGTCAGGAAGAAGCTTGTCTCTGGAATCGCTTGCCATACTTCTGGTTGAATTTCTCCACCCTTCCTGCGGTATCCACAATCTTTTGCTTACCTGTATAAAAAGGGTGGCAGGACGAGCATACTTCAATATGCAACGGCTTGTTCAGAGTCGATCTAGTCTTGAACTCGTTGCCACAACTGCATGTTACAGTTATTTCATGGTAATCTGGATGGATTCCTGCCTTCATTTTCTATCCTTATCAGAGCCGAGATTTTCTAAGCCCGTTATTATCACTTAATATACAAAGCACTGCAACTCAGTATTGACCCTGCTGGGGCAAAATACTGAGTTGAGGCCACCTGTCATGACAATGCCATTACACACGCCGCATGGAATCAAAGAAATCGGCGTTGTTTTTAGTTGCCTTGATCTTATCCAGTAGGAAGGACATCGCGTCCATTTCATCCATGGGATAAAGCAATTTGCGGAGAATCCAGATTTTCTGGAGCATCTCTTGCGGGATAAGCAACTCTTCCCGGCGCGTACCCGAGCGATTCACATTGATTGCTGGATAAATCCGTTTTTCCGCCATACGCCGGTCAAGGTGGATTTCCATATTGCCTGTCCCCTTGAATTCTTCGTAAATCACATCATCCATCCGCGAGCCGGTATCCACCAGAGCAGTAGCGATGATGGTCAGCGACCCCCCCTCCTCAATATTGCGGGCAGCACCGAAGAAGCGTTTCGGACGTTGCAATGCGTTGGCATCCACACCGCCTGTCAACACTTTCCCGGAGGCAGGCACGACCGTGTTATAAGCACGCGCCAGACGAGTAATCGAATCGAGCAGGATCACGACGTCCTTTTTATGCTCGACCAATCGCTTGGCTTTTTCGATGACCATATCCGCCACCTGCACATGCCGGGTGGCCGACTCATCAAAAGTAGAGGACACGACTTCACCCTTGACCGAACGAATCATTTCCGTGACTTCTTCGGGACGCTCGTCGATCAGCAGTACCATTAACACGACATCGGGATGATTGGCCGCGATAGAATGTGCGATATGCTGCAGCATTACGGTCTTGCCGGATTTGGGGCTGGCAACCAGCAAGCCGCGCTGCCCTTTCCCGATTGGAGCGATCAAATCAATGACCCGGCCAGTAATGTTTTCTTCGGACTTGATGTCCCGCTCCAACGTCAAGCGTTCGGTCGGAAAAAGCGGCGTCAGATTTTCGAACAGTATTTTACGCTTGGAATTCTCCGGCGGCTCATTGTTGACCTTGTCTATTTTAACCAACGCGAAATAACGCTCGCCTTCCTTGGGAGGACGAATTTCACCATCGACGGAATCACCCGTGTGCAGATTGAAGCGCCTGATCTGGCTCGGTGAAATATAAATATCATCCGGCCCGGCAAGATACGAAGTATCGGGCGAACGCAAGAAACCAAATCCGTCCTGCAGAACTTCCAGGGTACCTTCCCCAAAGATGCTTTCGCCTTTGCGCGCCTGGTTTTTCAGCAATGCAAAAACCAGGTCCTGTTTTCGCATACGATTGGCACCGTCGATATCGTTGGCAATTGCCATTTTCACCAATTCAGAAACATGAATGCTTTTTAAATCGGATAAGCGCATAGAAAATACTCTTGGGAATCAGAATGTTAAGGAAGCGGGGAAATAGAAGGGGTGTGCGAGTGAAACAAGGGAAGCCGAATAGAAAATTCGTGAAAATTCATCCGGCTTTAAACGGCACTTGCAAGCCTGAAGATTAATTTTTATAGATGACTGTCAATAAAAGCCGTCAATTGCGATTTTGACAATGCGCCAACTTTGGTGGCTTCGATATTTCCGTTCTTGAACAGCATCAATGTCGGAATGCCACGAATTCCGTATTTTGGCGGTGTCGCCTGATTTTCATCGATATTGAGTTTAGCCACTTTCAACCGGTCGCTGTATTCATTCGCAATTTCATCGAGGATCGGTGCAATCATTTTACATGGCCCACACCATTCTGCCCAATAATCAACAAGCACGGGAATGGAAGACTGTAGTACCTCTGTTTCAAAAGTTGCATCGGTTACGTAGTGAACATGCTGGCTCATGAAATCCTCTTTAAATATTTGATGGCTTAAAAATGGATGCCACGTGTCAGCCATCGCTGGCGGCACCGGCAATTAAACCGCATAAAAGTTGCTGAGTTAAAACGACTGTATAAGGGGTAGTGCAAGCTTACAACTGGATTATTGGTTGTATACTATAGAAAAACCGAACCGAAGGAAAGCTGGCCGTGGAAACTCGACACCCACTCCAAAGCGCGCCTTGCTTTCTCATAGTCGGGCACATAAAAAACCGCTAGACGGGTATATGAGTGGTTTTCACGTAAACGCGAACATTAAATCTAATTACCAGACATGTCAACCTCTCCCAAGCACTTTATGATCAAATACTCTGGATATTTTTCTTGCATGAAATCATTCCGCTTGCTGCAGCGTCCCATCAACCGGTATATCGGTGCATTGCTCTGGGCGATGATGCTTGTTGCAGGCACCACTTCCTGCAGCGCCACCCAGCCGGCTTCCACCTTGCGTCCGGAAATCGATAATTTCATTACCGAGATGGTCAATCGCCATGGTTTCAGCCAAAGCGAACTTGAATCGGTTTTCAACCAGGTGCGTTTCCAGCCGAGTGTGCTGAGATTGATCTCGGCGCCTGCCTCGGCAATCTCCTGGAACGAATATCGTGGCCGATTTGTCAATGCCCAGCGCATCAAGGGGGGGGTCGATTTCTGGAATACCCATGCCCAGGATCTGGCGCGGGCCAGAAAAATCTACGGTGTTCCTGAAGAAATCATTGTCGCGATCATCGGCATCGAAACGTCCTATGGCGCCACGACCGGCAACCATCGCGTCATCGATGCATTGACTACCCTGGCTTTTGATTTTCCCCGGCGGGCTGATTTCTTTCGGGAGGAGCTGGAACACTATCTGCTGCTGACGAAAGAACAGAATTTCGATCTGTTTGGCATCAAAGGTTCCTACGCGGGGGCCATCGGCGTACCCCAGTTCATGCCAGGCAGCTACCGGCGTTATGCGGTGGATTTTGATGGCGACGGACAGATCGATTTGGCCAACAATGCAGCCGATGCGATCGGCAGCGTTGCCAACTATCTCAAGGCATATGGATGGCAGCCCAACGAGCCCATAGCCATACGCGCACGCGCAACCACTGAAGCACTGCAGGCGTTTCTGGACGCGGGCATAGAACCCTCCTATTCGGTCGCCCACCTGCGCCAAGCCGGTATTGTCCCGATAAATAACGCCCCTTCGGATGAATCCCTGGCCGCGCTGATAGAACTGAACGCTCAAGGCGAGCGCCAACTCTGGCTGGGTTTCAGGAATTTTTATGTCATCACGCGCTACAACCGCAGCACCTTTTACGCCATGTCCGTATTCGAGCTCGCCAAGGCGATCCATGCCGGAAAGCATGCCGGCCGGAAACTATAGCCTTCCGGCTGACCTTGAATACCGCAGTCAGGGAGCCCTGTTGCACATCGGAATTGATCGGTGATCGGACCGGCAGAATACGATCCGGTTCGTTTCAAGAACCGGGCAACAACTCTTGGCGGTTCTTCTGGACGGCACCTGCCCGGCCTGGCCGATCGAATACAACGACATGACTGGCCTCCAGCCGAATCCCGATTTTCTCTCCAATCGCCCGGTCATGGCGGCTGGGAACCAGCGCCAACACGACAGGCCCGTCAGCCAGTTCCAGCGTGTAAAGAATTTCTGCACCACGAAACGCTTTTTTGCGTACAACCGCATTGAGCGCACTTTGGTCGTCATAGACAACGTCATCCGGGCGGATCAGCACATCGACTTCGCTGCCTGGCGGATAATGCCCATGCTCGGGCAAACCAGGATAATAAAGACCATCGGCAAGCATACCGCACGCCGTTCTTACCTGGCCTGACGATGAAATGATGCCCGGCAGCAGCACGCCCTGCCCCACAAAGCTTGCAACGAAACGGTTGACAGGGCGATGATAGAGATCATATGCACTGCTCCACTGCATCATTTTTCCAGCGAGCATCACCCCTATTTTATCCGCGACCGCGAACGCCTCGGCCTGATCATGCGTCACCAGAATCGCCGTGATATGCAACCGCTTAAGCAGCTCCCTCACCTCTTGGCTCAGACGCTCTCGCAGGCTCACATCCAGATTGGAAAACGGTTCGTCCAGCAGCAACAAATCGGGGCGGGGTGCCAGCGCGCGCGCCAAGGCCACACGCTGCTGCTGGCCGCCAGACAGCTCATGCGGATAACGCTTGGCCACTTCCGCCAGACCGGTAATCTCCAATAATTCAGCCACCCGTTGCGCGCGTTCCGCCTGATTGCTGCGATGCAAACCAAACCCGACATTGGCGGCCACACTCAAGTGAGGAAACAGTGCGTATTCCTGAAACACCATCCCCACACGCCGCTGCTCGGGCGAGAGCACGAAACCCGGCCGGCTGACGCTCACCCCGTTTAGCCAGATCTGGCCAAATGACACCGGCTCAAACCCGGCTATGCAGCGCAGGGCGGTGGTTTTTCCGCAACCGCTCGGCCCCAGCAGACAGCCGATCTCGCCTTTTTCCAGCGTGAACGAGAGTTCATCCACGATAAGCTGCTGACCATAGGTACAACTGATTCGGTCAAGTTCCAGTAGTGTGTTCATGGCCATTCTATGTTTCCGTCTGACGCATCAACAAGATGATCGGCACCAGTCCCGCCAGAATCAGCGTCAGCGCAGGCAGAGCCGCCTGCGCCCACTCCCCTTCCGAAGTCAATGAAAATATACGCACAGCCAAGGTATCCCAATCAAAAGGCCGGGTCATCAAGGTGATTGGCATCTCCTTCATGACATCCACAAAAACCAGAACCGCCGCGGTGAACACGCCCCCCTTCAGCATCGGCAGATGCACCGATTTCAGCATCGCCCAACCGGTCACACCAAACCCCACAGCGGCCTCATCGATACTGCGTGTCACCCGCTGGAGCGCACTTTCCAAAGGAAAATAACTCACCGCGAGAAAACGCGTCATATACGCAACCAGCATCACGGCAAGCGTGCCCTGAATCAAAAAACCGGTCTCGATTGCAAATAATCTGAACAAGCCATCACTGATGAAATTGTCCAGCCATGTCAGCGGAATAAAAACACCGACCGCCAGCACGGCACCCGGCAACGCGTAGCCAATCGTGGCCAGGCGCACTGCTGAACGAGCGAGAAACCCAGTATGCAAACGGGCGGCGTAGGCCAGCATGATTGCAGCCAGGCATGTCAGCAAGGCGGCAAGTGCCGACAGCGACAGGGAATGCCAGACAAACTCCAGATAACGTTGATCCAGCTGGTGCGGGAAGGTATCCAGCGCCCAAATGCTCAATTGGATAATGGGCAGGACGAATGCGAACAACAACACCAGGCTCGCCAGAGCCGTCACCCCGGCAGCACGCCAGCCCACCAGCTGAATGCGTTCAATTCGCTCACTGCGCTTGCTCTCGGCAAAGCGCATGCGCGAGCGAAAACGCTGTTCGATCATAATAATGACGAGCACGATTAGAATGAGCAGGGAAGCCAGCTGCGAAGCCGCTGACAAGGAAAACATGCCAAACCAGGTTTTATAGATCGCAGTGGTAAAGGTATCGTAATTGAATATCGCGACGGTTCCGAAATCAGCCAGTGTTTCCATCAGAGCCAACATCACGCCAGCCACGATCCAGGGACGCGCCATCGGTAGCGCCACCCTGAAAAATCCCTGGCGACGGCTGAGCCCCAGGGATTGCGCCACCTCCAGCAAGCGTTTTCCCTGCGTCAAAAAAGCATTGCGCGCCAATAAATAGACATAGGGATAAAAAGCCAGCGTCATGACAATCGCCACCCCTGATCCGCTGCGTATATCCGGGAACCAGCTTAAATCGGAATTCAGCCAGGCACGCAGGCTGGTTTGAAGCGGCCCGGTATAGTCGAAGATCCCGAGCGCCACGAAGGCTGTCACATAGGCCGGTATGGCAAGCGGCAGGAACAATGCCCAGGAAAAGAAACGGCAGCCTGGAAAGGCATAGACAGCCGTGAACCAGGCCAAACTCACTCCCAGGAGAGATGTCCCGGCCATGACCCCCAGTGACAACCATAATGTATTCGTCAACAGCAGTGGCAGCGTAGTGTCCACCAGATGCTGCCAGATCTCATCTTCCGGCAAAAACAGCGAAGAAACGACCACACAGACCGGAATCAGCACCAGACCAGCAATCAGAAAGGGTACTGCCCGCCACATAGCCTGCGCGCCACTGCCCGCAGGCCGGGAATTTCTCCTGGATGATGAATAGATGGTGGCGGCCCTGCTGCCGGAAGAAGCGTTCTTGTCCAAATGCAAAGGCCTAACGATAGCCCGCGCGATCCATCAGCCGGACCGCCTTGGCCTGCAGCTCCCCGGCCTGGACGACATTGGTTTTATTTTCCTCAAAACTGCCCCAAGCGCGGGTCACTTCACTCTGTTCAGCCCGAGAATTGGCCGGATATTCCATATTGAGCTCCGCAAACAGAGACTGAGCCTTTTCAGAAGACAAGTATTCCAGCAATTGTATGGCCGCACGCTGATTGCGGCTGTATCGTGTCACGCCGGCACCGGAAATATTGATGTGCACGCCGCCATGATTCTGGTTCGGCCAGAAAATCGCCAATGGCAAATCAGGCTTGTCCTGCATTAATTTGCCATAATAATAAGTATTGACCAGCGTCACATCACATCGCCCGGCTGCCACGAACTCCATTGCCCGGGTATCATCCGTCAGGGGGTCGGTCGCGAGATTGGCTACCCACCCCTTGACGATTTTCTCCGTCTCCGCCTCGCCATGCTCGGCAATCATCATTGCCACCAGCGATTGGTTGTAAACCTTCTTGGAGGTACGCAGGCATAACCGGCGCTTCCATTTCGGATCGGCCAGATCCTCATAGGTTGACAATTCATCAGGCTGGACGCGCTGCGGGTTGTAAATGATCGTGCGGGCACGTACCGTCAACCCAAACCATTGTCCTTGCGGATCTCGCAAGTGCTCCGGAATATTGGCTGCCAGCACAGCGGAATCGACAGGTTGCAACAACCCTTTGCGAGCCGCCTCCCACAAATTGCCCGCATCCGTGGTAATCAGCATATCCGCCGGTGTGCGCCTGCCTTCTGCGAGCAAGCGTGCCAGCAGCGCGCCTTCCTTGTCCGTGGTGAATTTGACGCGTATGCCCGTCTCACGGGTAAAAGCATCGAACAAGGGTTTGATGAGCTGCTCGATTCTCGCCGAATAGACAATGACCTCTTCGGCCCGGATGCTGGACGCCGCAGACAAGGCGCCAAAAAACAAAATAATTGCGCACCAGCGGCCAAAAATAGAAGAGTGGAACATATGTTTAACCTAGAATTCTCAGTTGATCGCTACTTCAATAGCGCATAGATCGTTATGAAAAGAATATACGTCTCTATACAATTTCCAGCAGGGCATATGAAGTTCAGAACAAGCCCGCGTCAGCTTTACGGTACCCCAACGCACCCTGCACTCGAGGGTTGCTGCTGCCGATACTGGCCATCAAGCGTGAAACAGTCGATCATGCTTGTGCCGCAAAAATCTTTCAGACACGCCTAAAACCACAGCCATTAAGCAAGTATTCCATGTCCCAATCGCCAGCGGTTAAGCTTACACCCCAAAAGTATACTATTAACAGGAATTATTGTAACTATTCAGCGAAAAAAATGCAAAAAGTGCTTGACAGGGTTTTTGTGTAAAAAAGCAAGATTACCGATACATTTGGAGTTGCCCGTCAGG
>NZ_FNOY01000151.1 GCF_900107165.1 Nitrosomonas halophila | reverse complement strand
ATACAACGTGTCCGCATTGTGTTGTCAGCCAACGCAAGATGTAACAACAAGACGATTAGCCAAGACACCGGCTTGTGTGAAGACACGGTCGGCTTTTGGCGGAAACGTTGGTTAGAGGGCTGTGCCGACTTGGAAAAGCTGGCAGGCAAGCCAAAATTATTGCGTGAGGCCGTCGGTCAATTGTTAGCAGACAAACCTCGTCCCGGTAGTCCCGGCCTCTTTACGGCGGAACAAATCTGCCGACTATTGGCGGTGGCCTGTGAAACACCACCCGAGCATCTCAGTCACTGGACGCGGGCAGAACTGGCTCGTACCGTGGTAGAGCGGGGTGTTGTGGATCGCATATCAGCCAGCAGTGTCGGACGTTTTTTAAAATCAGGGGGATTTAAAACCCCACCGGATCAAATATTGGCTGAACCACGAAGTGGAGGATGAAGCGACTTTTCGGCAAGAAGTCAGAACCGTATGCAAACTTTATCACCAAGCACAGGAACTGCACGAAGCCGGTGTACATGTGGTCAGCGTTGACGAAAAAACCGGCATCCAGGCACTGGAGCGAATACACCCCGACCATGCGATGTCATCAGGTAAGCCGGAATTGCACGAATTCGAGTACGTCCGACATGGGACGCAAACGCTGATAGCCAATTTTGAGGTGGCCACCGGCAAAGTCGTCAGTCCCACTATTGGAGATACCCGGACAGAAGAGGACTTTGTTGCCCATATCCGTGCCACCGTGTCTAGCGACCCTGACGCAAAATGGGTGTTTATTGCAGACCAGCTCAATACCCATAAATCGGCCTCGCTGGTGGAATGCGTGGCGGAACTCTGTGGCGTAAAAACCGCACTGGGTGAGAAAGGCAAATCCGGTGTCCTGCTCAATATGGCCTCCCGTGCAGAGTTCTTGCAAGACACCGGGCATCGCATCCGTTTTGTTTATACCCCAAAACATTGCTCATGGCTCAACCAAGTCGAAATCTGGTTCGGCATCCTAAGTCGTCGGCTTCTCAAGCGGGGGAGTTTTGCTTCAACTGAAATTTTGAATCAGCGTATCCTGGCTTTTATTGAGTTCTTCAATGAAACCTTGGCAAAGTCGTTTCGCTGGACTTATATTGGCAAACCTTTGCTCGTATAG
>NZ_FNOY01000155.1 GCF_900107165.1 Nitrosomonas halophila | reverse complement strand
TTTGCGTTCTTTTGAATATCGTGTCATTGTTTATTCCTTATCGCCCCCGAATATTAATTAAAAATTAGACACGACAACTATTCTGACACAGGGGGATTTCAGCACTGCTAAACGCAATCCGAGACCTAGCATCTGAAAGTAAGGGGATATCATTTCGAGTAAGTTTGCGTTCGGATGTATATTACCTCGTTAGAACCTCAGATGAATCTACGGATAAAATAGAAGGATCGGTAGTTTGGTATTCATGGTCTAATCATGAAATTCTTGCATTGCTCGTAAAGCGGGTCGATCAGTTCTTGCTCGGAAAAAGCAAGTCGGCTGAAGAATTGATGGAGCTAAGTCAGGCGGTACTCGCGGGACATCTAGAAAAGGTAATGGAACCCGTTTTCAATGGGAAGGGGAAATGGGAAAACATACCAACTTACCGCATGCTGATGTCATTGATTAGAAAGAGACCACGCGACCTGGTTAAGCTTTGTACACTTGCCGCCAAGCACGCAGGCGCTGAGAAACACAAATTGATCGGAACTTCCGATTTCAACAGCATTTTTGAAGAATACTCTCAAGGCCGACTTCAAGACACTATTAACGAATATCGATCCGAACTCCCAGATATCGAACGACTATTGTTTGGAATGAAGCCTTCTCGCGTCGAAAGGAAAGCTAGCGAAGGATACACCTACCCTACGGCCGATCTCCTCAGGAAAATAAGGAATATCCAAGAGAACAAGAAATTTATTTTCTACGGAAATCGCCCTGCAGACACGAAGGATTTGGCAGCTTTCATGTACAAACTAAACAACCACCAGCTAAAGCTGGTGGGTTAGTGACAATGACTAAAGTCAGGATACGGGTCTTAAGACCCGTTTAGCTTTCGGTTCTGAAATTATCATCACCTTTAGGTTCAAAATGATGCTCCAAATAGTTTTGAATCATTTCTTCTGTCAGTTCTCCTGATGTTACACAAAAGTATCCTCGCGCCCAAAAATGGCGCCCCCAGTAGCGTTTTTTTAAGTC
>NZ_FNOY01000046.1 GCF_900107165.1 Nitrosomonas halophila | reverse complement strand
CTCGGCATGAAGAACATCGGAAAGCCGTGTACGGGAGAACTGTACGCACGGTTTGATGAGGGAGGGCAGGCGCAAGCCTGTTCTCTACTCTACCCTTTTAAATTAAATAGGATGGGTTTGATTCCTCCGGCCAGAAACTGCTGTTCTGGCCGGAGGAATCAATGGGTGCAGAACTATCGTGCTGTTATTTGACAACGTTCACGTTCACGGATGTCGTGGCGGTGTTGCCCGCTTCATCCTGTGCGACGGCCTGAATCGTATGTGTGCCGGCTGAAACGCGTCTTGGGCGTGTGTTCCAGTTGGTGCTGAGCGTGCTGCCTGTGCCTGTCGCGAGGAGTTGTCCGTCAATATAAATCGCTAGGGCAATGCCGGCATCACCGCTGTCATCGGAGGCGTTGACCGTGATTGTTACATTGTGGGAGACGTCTCCTGCGACTGGGTCGATGATCTGAACAACAGGAGGGGTGATATCTTCATCTACAGTGATAATATCGTTATCTACGTTGACTTCCACAACGTTGGAGTCGGCAGAATTGCCGGCTGCATCGAATGCGCGCACGACGAGATTGGCCTTGCCATTGGGCGTGCCGTTGGAATCCCAGGAGAAAGCGAACGGTTCGGAAGTATCGACCGCGACGCTGGTATGGTTGACCCACAGCTCGGTGCGTACTACACCCACATTGTCGGTTGCTTCAATATCTACCGGCACCAGTCCGGAGACGGTTGCGCCTGACAGCGGTTCCAGGATGGTGACTTGCGGGGGCTCGGTGTCCACGATGGGGGTGGCCACGGTTGCGGCCACGGCCTGCACTGCGGCGCCGGCATCGACCCGGCCATGCCCAAAGTAGGGATCCCACCCGGTGGCGCCGAGGTCGACGGCGGTTGCGAACAAGGTTTGCTCGATATCGGTATTTTTCATGCTTGGATTGGCAGCCATCATCAGAGCGATGACACCGGCCGTGATTGGGCTGGAGAACGAAGTGCCGTTGGAGGCACCATAGCTTTTGCCGTCACGGGTGGTCCAGATGCCTGCGCCGGGGGCGGATAACAACACGTAATTGCCGTAACTGGACCAACTGGCTCGCGCATCGCTTGATGTGGTGGCAGCTACAGGGATCATGGTATCGGTGGTAGTGTAATTTTCCAGATTGCCGGTGTTGCCAGCGGCGACAATGACCAGCCCATTTTTATTCTTCATATATTGTGCGGCATTGCGTGCGCTGAGACTGCTCGAGACGCCGACAAAGCTGATATTGGCCACACGTACCCCGCGATCGGCAGCCCACACCAATCCGTTAGCGATGCCGCTCCAGGTTCCCCAGCCGCTGGTATCGGTAATGCGAATCGGCATGATTTGTGAGTGACGTGCGACGCCTGCCACGCCGATTCCGTTATTGGTGAGAGCAGCGGCGGCGCCGGCGACCCGGGTACCATGTCCGGAGACATCGGAGGTGTTGGAATTGTTGTCGAAGAAATTCCAGCCAGACACCATTTTTGCGGCCAGATCAGGATGGTCGCCTTCCACACCCGAGTCGAGAATGGCAATGGTGATATCCGATCCGAGCGAATCTCCCCAGGCGGCAGGTGCACCGATCTTGGGCAGGTGCCAGCCATTGGGATAGTAGGGGTCATTGGGGATCACGGTGGGAGAGACATAATGGTCGAATTCGGCAAACTTGATATGCGGATGCCGCGCAAGTCTTGCGATCACCCCTTCTTCCGTATATTCAGGCAGCTCGACGACATACAAATCACTTTGGCCAATTTTTGTGGGTTTGCCGCCATATTCTCTGAGAATTTTGGTCAGTGCTTTACTGGGGAGGCCGGCGCGAGGTGTGACCAGGATGCGCCCCCTGGCCCATTCATCGTTGCCGCCGCGCTTGGCGCGGGCGTTGGCGGGCAGCGCTTCCTCGGCAAAATTGCTTTTGGCGCGCTCGCTTGCATTCGCATGGGTGGGCGGGGATGCATGGGTGGTGATTGGCGTAAGTGCCGCGGCCCCCAACAGGCCGGCTAGCATGGCTGTGCCTAGAAGCCGATGCAGTCCGGCGCGCCTTGTTGTGTGTTTCAGGCCTGATATGGCATCAGGGTGTGTGAGTAAGTCGCGAACCATGTATGGTTGATGAATACTTTCCATGAACTTATCCTTTTCAAGCTCAGGGGAAGCCCGGAATAGAACTGCATGGATATCTGCGCCAGGCTGTCTGCGTCGGTGGGACTCGTCGTGTGTAAAGTGAATCAACACGCTGTTGCACTGGCTCGATATTCGCCCTTCCCATTCAGCCGGGAGGAATGTGGAAACTTTGCTGGCAGTCTTGCTATCCTGGGGCGTTGGCCCTGTAGATCAATGACTTTGCGTCCCGCGCTTTCGCGTGGTTTGCCCTTTACAGTGGATGTCGACGAATGACTAAGGGGGTGAATGCCTTGCCCCATCTGCTATCGATGACATCATTAATAAATACCTGAGTATTTACGGAGTTGTGTACGGCCTGTCCGAATACTTCTTTAATGCATCGACAATACTGCGATAGAGTGTAAAAAATATCGACAGTCAAGCGTGGAAAGACGAGGAGCGTTGTGCTGAGGAGATGAAACTGGGGAATCTAGATCACGAAGTAATTAACCCGCCTTGTCAGCGGGTTAATTGAATGTCGCTCGAAATGTGCAGTTAAACCCGGCCTCTGCGTGACAGGCTTAATCCTATCAGCCCAGCGCCCAGCAACAGGAGAATGCCCGGTTCTGGAACATCACCATTACCTGGACCAGGCCCACCATTCTGCCGGTAGTAGACGGAAATATGAGAGATATCTCTTGGTCCTTGGCCAGGGAAGGCAAATGGTGGCTCTTCAAATGGTGATGTATAGGTGCCCGTTCCACCAAAACCACCATCATCCAGGGAGGTGAGCAGAAGTGGCATATTGATTAAGTATCCAACTAGATTTGTATCTCCGCCATCTTTAAAAACGAGCATGATATCGCTGAAGTCGGTGATATTCCCACCTATCCAGGTAAAGGTTCCTGATTGATTATTGCCAAGGAAATCAAACAAGCTGGAACCATCAGTCCCACTCACATTGCCGATATCGTCATACTTGCCATCAAACGACCAGTTGGTGAACCCAAAAAAGGCTTCCTCGTTGACAGTAAAGCTGCTTTGGGGGGGGCTGACGCTGTCGTTTTGATTTGCATTTAGCGGTTCCAATATCGTGCAGCCAATATTCGGCGTGACATTATCAGAGATATCGTAGCCTGTACCGGTGCATGACGCAAAACTTGCGTTTGCATTGACTGTGAACATTGCTCCCGCGATAAGAGTCGAGCTCATCAGTGTAGATATAATTGTTTTCTTTAACATGTTGCGTCTCCTTTAATTTTTAGCCTAATTATAATCTTTCCATTCGCTTTTTGACTTGTGGTAACTAATAACAAGCAATTTATGTGCCATATTTTTATCTATTGGTTTCTTAAGAAATATTATGTCATTTAGGATTTTTCTCGGGAGATTCTGTAAAAAAAATCGACAATCATACGATGCGGAAGGCGTAACGCGCCGGGGGGCGCCAGCAATTCCCATTTTGAGCAGTAATGCCTATCATTTCCCTGCGCATGCAAGTAAATATCGCATCTGTCATGTGTTGTTTGGCATTAGAGATTGTAGATTATTGATTCAGAGCCTGAATCAATTGATTTCCTCTCATTTTTCAAGATGAGAATTGCTGGGCACCCTGGCCGCTACTTGACGACATTTACATTTACAGAAGTAGTGGCTGTATTGCCGGCAGCATCTTTCGCCGTGGCTTGGATTGTATGTGCGCCAGCCGAGACGCGTTTTGGACGAGTGTTCCAGTTGGCGCTGAGCGTGCTACCTGTGCCTGTCGCGAGGCGTTGTCCATCGATGTAAATAGCCAGCGCAATGTCTGCGTCACCGTTGTCATCGGAAGCATTGACCGTGATCGTCACATTGTGGGAGACGTTTCCTCCAACCGGGTTGATAATTTGTACAACAGGCGGGGTGGTGTCAATAAGGGAGGAAGAGGTGTCTTTATCATCGGTGACCGAGCTAATGGGATTTTCCACGTTGACTTCCGCGATGTTGGAGGCGGCGCTGTTGCCGGCTGCATCGAATGCGCGCACCACGAGATTTGCCTTGCCATTGGGTGTGCCATTGGAGTCCCAGCTGAAAGCAAACGGTTCGGAGGTGTCGACCGCAACGCTGGTATGGTTGACCCACAGCTCGGTGCGCACCACGCCGACATTGTCGGTTGCTTCGATATCCACTGGCACTAACCCGGATACGGTTGCGCCGGATAGGGGCTCGAGAATAGATACGCGTGGCGGTTCGGTGTCTTTGGGCGAGGTGATTGTAGTTTCGGTTGTGACCACAGCCTGCACCGCGGCGCCGGCATCGACCCGGCCATGTCCGAAGTAGGGGTCCCACCCGGCAGCGCCTAGGTCAATAGCGGTGGTAAACAGGGTGTGCTCGATATCGGTATTTTTCATGCTTGGATTGGCGGCCATCATCAGGGCGATGACGCCGGCCGTAATCGGGCTGGAGAACGAAGTGCCGTTGGACGCACCATAGCTTTTGCCGTCACGGGTAGTCCAGATGTTCGCGCCGGGAGCGGATAACAACACATAATTGCCGTAACTGGACCAACTGGCTCGCGCATCACTTGATGTGGTGGCAGCTACAGGGATCATGGTGTCGGTGGCAGTATAATTTTCCAGATTGCCGGTGTTGCCGGCGGCTACAATGACCAGCCCATTTTTATTTTTCATGTATTGTGCAGCATTGCGTGCGCTGAGACTGCTCGAGACGCCGACAAAGCTGATGTTGGCCACACGCACCCCGCGATCGGCAGCCCATACCAATCCGTTTGCGATGCCACTCCAGGTTCCCCACCCGTTGGTATCGGTAATACGAATCGGCATGATTGGCGAGTGACGAGCAACGCCCGCTACGCCGATACCATTATTGGTGAGGGCGGCGGCGGCACCGGCGACCCGTGTACCATGTCCGGAGACATCTGAAGTATTGGAATTGTTGTCGAAGAAATTCCAGCCAGGCACCATTTTTGCGGCAAGATCAGGATGATCACCTTCCACACCCGAGTCGAGAATAGCAATGGTGATGTCCGATCCGAGTGAATCTCCCCAGGCGGCAGGTGCACCGATCTTGGGTAGGTGCCAACCATTGGGGTAGTAAGGGTCATTGGGAATCACGGTGGGAGCGACATAATGATCGAATTCAGCAAACTTAATATGTGGATGGCGGGCAAGTCTCGCAATCACGCCTTCTTCCGTATATTCAGGCAGCTCGACGACATACAAATCGCTTTGGCCGATTTTTGTGGGCTTGCCGCCGTGTTCCCTGAGAATGTTGGCCAGCGCCTTGGCGGGCAGGCCGGCGCGTGGCGTGACTAGAATGCGCCCCCTGGCCCATTCTTCATTACTGCCGCGCTTGGCGCGGGCGGGCAGTGCTTCCTCGGAAAAATTGCTTTTTGCACGATCGCTTGCATTCGCATGTGCCGGCGGGGATGCGTGGGAAAGGGTGGGGGTGAGTGTTGCCGCAAGGCTTGTCAGGCCAACCAGGGCGGCTATGCCGATAAACCGGCGTATTCCCGGCGTGTTTCCCGGATGGGTTGATGGTGTGCGTGTGTGGATGAATGGATTAATGTTTTTGTTATGGATCATGCCCCGAGTTCCCTTATGAATTAAAAAAGCCATGCTGAGCTGGCATGGCAGGTTATTATTGGTGTTTTATGAAACCGATTAAATTTAAGGCAATAATCATGCCAATTATTCATGTGATTGATTGAAAAGAACATTAATCATCATGTGCCCTGTTTGAATCAGTATATTCTGTCTCTAAATAGAGACAGAATTCTAAAAATAGACTTTAAGTATTGGTATTTAAATATTTAAATATGTCGCCAGAAAGAGACGGAATGACTATTGATCAATTGATGCATGATTCGAGATGGGACCGGAATCGGCAATACGCACCAACTCGCTTGCCGTAACCATGAAAATAGTGTGGAATAGGTTTTATGGATAATGAAGAAAAATACAATATAGAAGTGAAAGTGCGCACGGTTTACTTGCCGGATCAATCCGACCCAAGTGCCGAGCGGCATGTTTTTGCGTATACGATCACGATCAACAATACCGGCAGTGTCGCTTCCCAGCTCGTCAGCCGCCATTGGATCATCACCAGCGGTGATGGCAGCGTCCATGAGGTGCGTGGACTGGGGGTGGTGGGCGAGCAGCCTTTTCTGAAGCCGGGAGAGAGTTTTGAGTACACCAGTGGCACGGCGATTTCCTCGCCGGCGGGTTCGATGAAAGGCAGTTATCAGATGGTGGCCGAAGATGGCTTCCATTTTTCGGTGGAGATTCCTGAATTCATATTGAGCGTGCCCAGAGTGCTGCATTGACAGGCAGTATGATTCGACCGGCTCCAGGTCTGCTTTCAGGGTGCGCTTGCGCATCATCCAGTCTGGAAGTGATTTGCAGGCAAATTAAAATATCATATGGTGCATTTTTTCTGAGTTTATCGATTTATGACCTTCGGCACGCTTTATCTGATTCCGGCGCCACTGGGCGAGGGCGATCTTGCCTGGATGCTGCCGGTAGGCGTGCAGCAACGCCTGGCTTCACTTGATCGTTTCATCGTCGAGCATCCAAAAACCGCGCGGTATTTTCTTAAGCAAATTGGCGGTCTGCAGCCATTGCAAGCCATCGAGTTGGAAGTGCTGAACGAGCATACGCGCGCCGCCGAGCTGGAAGCACTGCTGGCGCCGCTGCTTGCCGGGAATGATGTGGGCTTGCTGTCGGAGGCGGGTTGCCCCGGTGTGGCCGATCCTGGTGCCAGTTTGGTGAGATTGGCGCACCAGCGGCATATCCGGGTTGTCCCGCTGGTGGGGCCCTCTTCGATTTTGTTGGCGCTGATGGCATCTGGTCTGAATGGGCAGCGCTTTTGTTTTCATGGTTATCTGCCGGTGGAGCAGGCGGCACGCAACCAAAAAATTGCGCAGCTGGAGAAGGCATCCATCATGGCGGATGAAACCCAGATCTTTATCGAGACGCCTTACCGTAACCAGCGTTTGCTCGAAGCGTTGATACAACAGTGCCGTCCGGATACGGATTTGTGCGTGGCCTGCCATTTGACGCTTGCTGATGAATACGTCGTCACCCGCACCATAGGCGAATGGCGGCGGGATTTGCCGGACCTGAACAAGAAGCCGGCCGTGTTTTTGCTGCATGGATGAGCAAGCAGTGAGGCGGGCGGTGTCTGCAATTCAATGAGGCAGGGTGCATTCCAAGCACCAAGCAGGCGCTGAACGTGTGGCAGAGGCTGGGTCTGTCGGGGTGGTCGTTGATGGTATTTGCCGGTGTGCAGGCACATCCTGCGGTGGCTGCAGTCCAATGGAGTAGGGTGCGCAAGCGCACCGAATACTGAGGAAATGCGCGATGAAGAGCTCATTATGTGTGAGAGGGTTGACGGGATCCGGACATAGGCTGGTCGCTGCTGCTTTTTGGATGGTTGCCGTGCCTGACTTGAGTTTTGGGCAACCTGAGGTGGGTCGGTTGGCTGTGCATTCGGGGGCGGTTTGGGTGGGCGGCGGCTGGCACGCTCATCATTATCCTTATCCTCCGCCTATTCCGGCTTATCCTGGCGTGCAATGGATGTATCCTTGTTTTCCCTTCGTTGATTGTCTGGTTTGGCAGCAGCATCATGGGTTGGACCGGCGCTGGCGGGAATTGCGCAAACAGCAACCTATCCCGAGGCAGGACGTATCACTCAGCTTTGCTGAAGAGTCGATGGAAGCTTGGCGCGCGGGCCTGCGACCGGCGCTGGAACCATTCCGGACCGATGAGCGTTATATCTTACCCGAATTCCGCGGGCACAGCCTGGTTCGGCCGGAATATGAAGGGGTGGGCAGTGTGCGCCCCGAGTTCCCCGAGAATTAAACCCGAAAGGCTTGTCTTGCGCATGATGGGTGACTAGGAGGCTGTCCGAGAATAGACTGATCTACTGCGGACGAGCCTGGTTGGCCGGATTTTACGATCCTTTTCATTAAATAGAACGACTATTCGCCTCAAATGATCGAAAAATCCAACTCAACCAGCCTCGCCCTCGCTACGATCGCTATTCTCGGACAGCCTCCTAGAACCAATTCTTCCCTTTAAGAGTATCCAGCATCAAGGCCGGGTTGCCGCGCCACTTTCGCGGCTCGCCAAAAGGGTGTGCTTGCACACCGTCAAACATCGGCCATTGCCAGCAAGTTGTCGCATAAGCAAAAACCGGTGCGCGAGCGCACCCTACCGGGCAGCCAGTTCCAATGCATGCCCGGATTCAACCTAACCTCTATTCGTGTGCATTGGTGTTCATTCGTGGTTGCTGCGAGCTATCGCCGCAATGGCTGTGACGTTGAGGAGATGGTCTGCAATTGAAATTTCCAAACAGCTTCTGGGTAACTGCCAGCCGGTGCGCCGATTCCATTCTGGATCGGGTGATTAACAGGATAAATCTTCGTTTGTTCCCCGCATCGATTTCCGGCGCTGTCTTCGATAATTCAGCCTTATCGAGAGGAGCCCGATATGGCGGAAGACAGCGATCTGGAACGTACCGAGCCCGCTTCTCCCAGGCGCCTGGAAAAGGCGCGGGAAGAGGGGCAGGTTGCGCGTTCGCAGGAGCTCACTACATTCGCAGTCTTGATTGCGACAGCTGGGAGCTTGTGGTTTATCGGCTCGATTATCATGCACAAGCTGGCGGGCGTCCTGGAAAGCGGTCTGTCGATGGAGCGGGCGTTTGCATATGATCAGGCGTTGCTGTTGCCGCGATTGTTTCAGCTGGCAGTCGATGGTTTGCTGGCGATCGCGCCGTTGCTGGCCTGGTTGGTCATTGTGGCTTTCTTTGCTCCGATGTTGCTCAGTGGATGGTTGTTCAGTTCCAAGGCGTTGATGCCGGATTTCAAGCGTATCAACCCGATCAAGGGACTGCAGCGCATTTTTTCCGCGCGCGGTTTGATCGAGCTGGTCAAGGCAATCACCAAGGCATTGGTCGTGGGCGGGGTGGCAGCCGGCGTGATGTGGTTTTACAAACAGCAGGTGCTTGACCTCATCAGTCTGCCGCTGATTGCGGGATTGACTGGCATGGGCAGATTGATGGTGCTGGCCTTTATTTTGATTGTGGGCGCGATGGTGTTGATCGTGCTCATCGATGTGCCGTTCCAGCTCTGGAATCATGCGCGCCAGCTGCGGATGTCCAAGGAGGAGTTGCGCAAGGAATCCAAGGAAGAAGATGGTGATCCGCAGGTCAAAGCGCGTATCCGTAGTCTGCAGCGTGAAGCTGCCCGCCGCCGCATGATGGCAGAAGTGCCCAAGGCGGATGTCATCATTACCAATCCGACTCACTATGCTGTGGCGCTGAGATATCAGGATCGATCCATGCGCGCGCCCAAAGTGGTGGCGAAAGGCGTGCATTTGGTCGCGGCACGCATCCGTGAACTGGCCGAAGCGCACTATGTGCCGGTGCTGGAAGTGCCGCCACTGGCGCGCGCCTTGTATCACCATGTGGCGCTGGAGGCGGAAATTCCCGAGGCATTGTATACCGCTGTCGCGCATGTCCTGGCCTATGTTTTTCAATTGCGCAGGTATCAGACTTATGGCGGGGAGGCGCCGCAATTATCGCCGGAGATAGCGATTCCAAATGAGCTGGATCAGGTGAGCGTCACCAACTGATATGGCAAATGTAACCAATAAATTCAATATGAATAATATTTTGTCATTGAGTGCCTGGCTGCAGGCCAGCCGCTTGCAAAGTTTTGCCGGACCGATACTGATCATGCTGATTCTGGCGATGATGGTGCTGCCTTTGCCGCCTTTTGTGCTGGATGTGTTGTTTACATTCAATATCGCGCTGGCGGTCATCGTGTTGCTGGTCGGCCTCTATACCCGGCATGCGCTGGAATTCGCTGTTTTTCCCACTGTTCTGCTGATTACCACTTTGTTGCGGCTTTCGCTGAATGTTGCCTCGACCCGGGTGGTGCTGTTGAATGGCCATACCGGCCCGGATGCGGCTGGCAAGGTAATCGAGGCATTTGGCCATTTTCTGGTGGGAGGCAATTACGCGGTCGGCCTGGTCGTGTTCATCATTCTGGTGGTGATCAATTTTGTTGTGATAACCAAGGGCGCGGGACGTATCGCGGAAGTGAGCGCGCGCTTTACCCTGGATGCGATGCCTGGCAAGCAAATGGCGATCGATGCCGATCTCAATGCCGGCCTGATTGGTGAGGCCGATGCACGCAAGCGGCGCGAGCGCATTTCTCAAGAGGCGGATTTTTATGGCTCCATGGATGGGGCCAGCAAATTTGTGCGGGGGGATGCCATTGCGGGCATTCTGATCATGCTGATTACCATCATCGGCGGGCTGGTGGTGGGGGTATTGCAGCATGATCTCGACCTTGCCGCCGCAGCCCGTAACTATACCTTGCTGACGATAGGCGACGGGTTGGTGGGGCAGATTCCGGCATTGATCATTTCGACTGCGGCCGGGCTGGTGGTCAGCCGGGTCAGTACCGATGAAGATCTGGGGCAACAGGTGGTCAGCCAGTTGTTCAACCGTCCGCAGGTTCTATGGCTGACGGCGGGCATTCTCGGCCTGCTGGGTCTGGTGCCGGGGATGCCAAATTTTGTGTTCCTGCTGTTGTCGGCACTGATCGGCGGGATGGCCCATTACTTGTCCCGGCGCCCCGTGCCGGCGGAGCCGAAACCCAGTGAGCCGCAAGTGGCGGCAGCCGAGGCGCAGGATGCCGGCTGGGAAGACGTGACACAAGTCGATACGCTTGGCTTGGAAGTGGGTTACCGGCTGATTCCGCTGGTCGACAAGCTGCAGCAGGGTGATTTGCTGAGACGGATCAACGGTATCCGCAAGAAGTTTGCCCAGGAAATCGGATTTCTACCGCCGGTCGTGCATATCCGGGACAACCTGGAGCTGCGCCCCAATGCCTATCGCATCACCATGAAAGGATCGGTCATTGGGCAGGGAGAATCCTATAACGGCATGTATCTGGCAATCAATCCCGGTCAGGTCACCATGGCCCTGCCCGGTAACAGCACCCAGGATCCGGCATTCGGCCTGCCGGCTGTCTGGATCGAAACAGGTCAGCGCGAGCTGGCGCAGACCAGCGGTTATACGGTGGTTGACGCCAGCACGGTCGTAACGACTCACTTGAATCATCTGATACGCAGTCATGCCTCTGAATTGCTCAACCGGGATGCGTTGCAGCAGCTGCTCGATCATCTTGCGCGGAGTATGCCCAAGCTGACCGAAGACCTCATTCCCAAGCTGCTGCCTTTGGCGACGGTGCAAAAAGTGTTGCAGCATTTGCTGGAAGAGGGGGTGCATATCCGTGATATGCGCACCATTATCGATACGCTGACCGAATATGCCGCGCGCACTCAGGAGGTCACGGAACTGGTGGCGCTGGTCCGGGTGGCGCTGGGGCGGGCCATCGTCGAGCAATACTATCCATCGGGCACCGAACTGCAAGTGATGAGCCTGCACCCGGAATTGGAAGCTGTTTTGACACAGGTGGTCCAATCAGCGCCCATGACGGAGGGGGGTATAGAGCCGGGCTTGGCTGAAACATTGACTCGTGAAGCGGGCAACGCGGTCAGACGCATGGAGCATCTCGGGTTGCCTGCCGTGCTGGTGGTGTCCGATGCGATCCGGCTATTGCTGGCACGATTCCTGCGGCGTGCATTGCCGCAGCTGCGTGTGCTTGCTTATTCCGAAATTCCGGATTCCAGAAAAATTAAATTTGTTGCCATCGTTGGAGGAAGTAGAACATGAGAGTGAGAAGGTTTCTGGCCGAAACTTCGCGTGAGGCGTTGCGCAAAGTCAAAGAAGAGTTGGGTGCTGATGCGGTGATTCTGTCGAACAAGCAAGTGGAAGGCGGGATAGAAATCATGGCCCTGGCCAGCGAGGATATTTCCACGCTGGCCAATGATACGCAAGCAGCGCCACCTGTATCTTCCGCGGACAGGAAAGCGAAAGCGCCCGCCTTGTCAGAAGCCATGCTGGCAGCCAAGACGGCGCCCTCTTCGTCCAACGGAGAAACGGCTGGGCCGTCCCGTTCAGAAGAGGCGCTGAGCATGAATATCATTCAGGAGATTCAGGCCATGCGGCAAATACTAGAGGATCAGCTGACTACCGTGACTTGGGACAATTTTTCGCGGAAAAATCCTGATGGCGTCAGGGTGTTGCGCACTTTGTTGAATGCCGGTTTCAGTCCGCTGCTTGCGCGCCATTTGCTGGAAAAATTGCCGGCCGATCACGATTTCGAACAAAGTCTGAAAAAAACCCTCACCCTGCTGACACTCAATTTGCGCACAGCAGTCAGTGACGAAATCATCGAGCAAGGGGGGGTGTATGCATTGATCGGCCCAACCGGCGTCGGAAAAACCACCACCACTGCAAAATTGGCGGCACGCTGCGTGATCCGGCATGGCGCCGACAAGGTCGCTTTGCTGACGACTGACAGCTATCGTATTGGCGGCCACGAGCAATTGCGTATTTATGGCAAATTGCTCGGCGTGCCGGTGCGCAGCATCAAGGATGTCGATGATTTGCAATTGATTCTGCATGAGCTGCGGGGCAAGCATATGGTCTTGATCGATACGGTTGGCATGAGTCAGCGGGATCAGATGCTGACAGAGCAGATCGCCATGCTGAGCCAATGCGGGACCGAGGTGCGGCACTTGCTGCTTCTTAACGCAACCAGTAATGGCAACACGCTGGATGAAGTGATCTCCGCCTATCAGCGTCACGGGATTTATGGTTGCATCATCACCAAAATCGATGAGGCGACCAGCCTGGGCATTGCGCTGGATGCGGCCATTCGGCGCAAACTGGTGCTCCACTATGTCACCAATGGGCAGAAAGTGCCGGAGGATTTGCACGCAGCCAATTCCCGCTATCTGTTGCATCGAATTTTCAGATCCACTTCCAGGAATTCTCCCTTTGCGCTACAGGATTCGGAGTTCGCCATTGTGATGGCGAGCAGTTTCCTCGATCAGGCAGAGGATGCGCAGCCAGCCTGTGCTGAGGCTGGGCATGGCTAGCGCTATGAGAGACCAGGCTGCCGGCTTGCGTGCGTTGAGCGCGCTGGACAGCGAGCAAGGGATGCGCGTGTACACGGTGGCTGGTGGACGGACCGGTGTGGGTAAAACCAGTACCGTGATCAATCTGGCCATGGCACTGGCGCAGATTGGCCGGCAGGTACTGATTCTGGATGAAAATCCGCGGCATAACGATGTGAGTGCCAACCTGGGTCTTGAGGCGCATTTTGATTTGCTGCATGTGATCAATCGGGAGAAATCCCTTGAGGAGGTACTGACGCAGGGGCCACAGGGTATGCTGATTCTGAAAGCGGTGCGCGGCATGGATTCCTTGGCAAAGCTTGCGCCGGTCGATCAGGAGTGGCTGATCAAAAGCTTTGGTGATTTGTCCCTGCCGGTCGATGTTGTGCTGATCGATACCGCCATCAGGGCAGCCAGCCATGTTGTGCCGCTGAGCCTGGCTTCTCAACAGGTGCTGATCGTGCTTTCGGGGACCGGCAAGTCCATAACCGATGCCTATGCACTGATCAAGCTTATCAGCAAGGAGTATGCGCGGCGGGATTTCCTGGTGCTGGTCAACAAAGTGGAGTCTGCAAGCATGGGGCACGATATTTTTGAAAATATAGCCGCTGTCGCGCGCAAGCATCTGGCCGTCAGGCTGGAGTGGATGGGGTGCATACCATTCGATGACAAACTCTATCGTTCTACCCAGCTTTGCCAGCCGGTGGTGGAGGCCTTCCCGGCTGCCCGGTCTGCTGCGGATTTTCGGCAGCTGGCCGAGAAAATGATTCGTTGCCCTTGTCCTGGAACAGACGGTGGTGGAATGGAAAATTTCATGCATCGCCTGATTCGTAGCAGCCATCTCAACAACATGGCGGATTTTACGGTTTGAGCGAGCCTATGTATACCGAAACCGGCACCATTGATAAAGAGCAGTTCATTATCGAATATACGCCATTGGTCAAGCGGATTGCCTATCATATGATGGCTAAGTTGCCAGCGAGCGTGATGGTGGATGATCTGATTCAAGCAGGCATGATCGGACTGATGGATGCAATCAGCCGCTATGAGGGCTCTTACGGCCGTCAGTTTGAAAGCTACGCGGCCCAGCGTATTCGTGGTTCGATTCTGGATGAATTGCGGGATGCCGACTGGCTGCCGCGCAGTCTGCGCAAGAAAATGCGCCAGATCGAAGCGGCTGTCCGTGCTTTGGAGCAGCGCCTGGATCACCCTCCCAGCGAGCAGGAGCTGGCGGATGAGTTGAATATGTCTCTGGAGGAATACCAGGGCGCCCTACAGGATGCGCGTGGCGGGCAGCTGATCTATTACGAGGATTTTCAGGAAGACGAGGAAGATCATTTTCTTGATCGCCTGTGCGGTAACAGGGAGAACGAGCCGCTTGATCATCTGCTGGAAAAAAATCTTCGCGAATTGTTGATCGAGGCGATCGAGAATTTACCCCCAAGGGAAAAAATGGTCATGGGTATGCATTACGAGCAGGAAATGAATTTGCGCGAGATCGGTGAAGTGCTGGGTGTCAGTGAGTCGCGCGTCTGCCAGCTTAATGCTCAGGCGATTGCCCGGTTGCGCGCGCGTTTAAGAGGCAAGTGAGTGCTCTGGGCTGGCCATGGCAGTTCCGTTTGGCGCATGGAATCGGTTGTCGGAATGGCGCACTTGCCGCCATCTGTCCCGGCACAAACCGGTAAGGCATGCGTTCGATGGTGGCCTTCGGCAATGGAATGGCTCCAGAGTTGCCGAAGTTTGGGAAATTGAGCGTTTTTGATGCAAAAATTTTGAATTACTTGATAGAATGTGCAGGGTCCATGCTAACCAGGGAATGGCGGGGGTTAAGGTATCTGCCGGCCAATTATCTGTGTTAATGTTTTCCTTTCGGAAAGCTTGGTTTAAAAACAAGCCGCGGGATTTTGCCTGAAAGAATTGTCAGGCGATGGATTTGGTTTTGAAACTATTAAAGAGGAACGCAAATGAACAAAGTAATCGTTGCAGCTTTTGTTTCGATTTTTGTATTGGGTTCGACTGCAACATTTGCAAGTGGTAACCTGACTTCTTCCTTGGCGCCAATCGCGGCTAAGGATCTCCTGAACTATTTGTCCTGCAAAGATAAGAAACCGACTGATGTCGTCAAAAGCCGGACTGATGTTGAGAATGGAAAAATTGTCAGAGTGAAATGTGCGGATGCCGTGGCTGTCGTCAAGAAAGCACGTGACGCTTCGGGCGATGCCTGGCAAGGCGGCTATTAATTAGTCTGCTTTTTCCGAAAAAAAAGGGTCTGTTCTCAGGCCCTTTTTTTTCGGCTTGTTTTTTTGTGTTTCATGCTTATGAAGTATTGTCGGCCGAGAGGTGGGTTTGGCTTCATCTATCCCATTGAAAATTGTTTGGGGTCTATTTCGTATTGTTCGGCCAATCGCATCGGTTTTGATTATCCGCTATTCTTTTGAATATTTCAGTCAGCGCTGCGATAAACGGCTGGCTGGCTTTTCTCTGTAATGAAGCGCTGGTATGCGCGCGTCCTGCTTGCATTGTTTGTCGGCATCCTGGGTGCGGCCATCTATCTGACACCACAAGGGGCAGGACTCGAAGAGCAGTTTGGCCTGCAATGGCTGTTTCATGCCCGCGGCAACCAATCGGCGCCGGCTGAAGTGATCGTGGTTTCGCTCGACCAAGCCTCAGCCTCCCATTTGGATTTACCACTCCGGCCCGCTTTATGGCCGCGTACATTGCATGCGCATCTGGTTGAGCAGTTGTCCCGGGCTGGTGCGGCCGTGATCGCGTTTGATCTGGCGTTTGATCAGCCCAGCCAGGTGGCCGAGCAGGATGCGCAGTTTGCCGCAGCGATTGAGCAGGCGCGCAATGTTGTGCTGGTGGAAAGGCTGGATTTTGATGAGATTATGCTCGCGGATGAGAAGGCCGGCCAGCCCGCCGCCATGATCCTGCAGGAATGGGCCGGGGAAATTGTGCCCGTTCTGGCGCATGCGGCACGTGCCCAGGCATCCTTCCCGCTGCCGAAGTCAGCCTGGGTCAGTCAGAGTTGGACATTCAGGCCCAGCGCGGGGGATATGCCGACTTTGCCTGCTGTCGTCCTGCAGTTGTTTGCTTTGCCGGCATACGGCAGTTTCCTGCGCTTGCTGACCGAGATGAATCCTGCGCTGGGCCGGCAATTGCCGCCCGATGCGCAGGCAGTTGAGATGGAAGAGTTGATTCTCGACTTGCGGCAGGCGTTTTTGCATGACCCACTGCTGGGGCCGCTCATGCTGGATAAGGCAGCACGGCATCCAGACTTGAGCGCGGCTTACCGGCGGATGATACATGCGCTGGTGAATCTCTATGCCGGCAGTGAGATACGCCATCTGAATTTTTACGGCCCCCCTCGAACGATCAAGACGATTCCATACCATCAGTTGGTTGAGCGTGGTCATGACAATCAGTTCGCCATGTCTGATGGATTCGATTTTTCAGGAAAAATCGTGCTGGTTGGGTTTTCGGCTGCAACGGCCGCTGAACAGGACAAAATCCGCGACGATTACCATACCGTCTTTTCCCGCGCGGACGGGTTGACGCTGAGCGGCGTGGAAATTGCCGCGACGGCTGTTGCCAATTTGTTGGAAGATGAGGCGCTGCAGCCGTTGCCGCCGCTCAGTGGCGCGCTGATCCTGTGCTTGTATGGATCGCTAGCCTGTCTGCTTGGCTTCCTGGTGCCGGTTGAGCACGCGCGCGCCGCATTGGCTGTGGTCATGCTGGTTGGCATATGGACGGTCATATACAGCGGCTCGGCAATCGTGCTATTCAGCGCCAAACATGTCTGGCTGCCTTTGGCCATTCCCATGCTGATACAGTTGCCCATGGGCATGATTGGCGTGAGTGCATTACGCTATTTCGAGGCCAACCGGGAGCGGAAGCGAATCGAGGCACTTTTTGGCCGGCACCGGCCGTGGCAGGTGGTGCAGTATGTGGTGAATGGTGCGGGGCCGATTCATGCGGAAAGTCAATTGGTGTACGGGGTCTGTTTGGCCACCGACGCGGAAAAATATACCACCCTGGCGGAGACGATGGATCCGCGGCAGCTTGCATTGCTGATGCATGACTACTATGCCAGTCTGTTCGAACCAGTGGAGCGTTTGGGGGGCAAGGTTTCCGATGTAATCGGCGATGCCATGCTGGCGATCTGGGCTGCGGCCGTTCCCGATCAGGCGTTACGTATGCAGGCCTGCCTAGCTTGCCTGGATATTGTGGCTGCGATAGACCATTTTAACCAGAGCGATCATCATCCGCCGTTGCCTACCCGGCTCGGGCTGCATTTTGGCGAGATGGTATTGGGAAATGTCGGTGCACGCCAGCATTACGAATACCGTGCCGTGGGCGATATTGTGAATACCGCCAATCGTATTCAGGGCGTCAACAAGTTTCTCGGCACACGTTTGCTGGTTTCCGAGGAGGTTGTGATGGGGTTGGATGATTTTCTGTTGCGTCCCCTCGGCGGGTTTATACTCCCGGGGAAATCGCAAGCCATCAATCTGCAGGAACTGGTTGCCCACCGGGAAGCAAGTCACGAAGCGCAGCAGCGGTTATGTGAAAAGTTTCGGCAAGCATTGCTTGTCTATGCATCGGGAGATCTGAAGGCGGCATGCCGCCAATTTCAGATGATCCGGAATGATTTTCCGGAAGACGGGCCAACCCAATTCTATCTCAGGCATTGTCAGGCATCTCTGCAGCGGCCGCCTTCTCAATCCTGGCAGCCCACCATCCGTATGCAATTGAAGTAATCCTGAAACGCTCGGTTGATGAAGCTGCTGTCATGGCAGTCAACTGAGCCATTCGCAGGGGGATTGAGTTGTGCGAAAGATCACAGAAATTTGATTTGCCTTGTATAGACTGGTCATCAATTGATATGCAAATAGGATATTATGGCGTGCGCTTGGTAATTGGCATCAATCATTTTGCTGTTATGTGGCTGGTTGAACGGCTGATGGCAATCAGGGGGTATGGGCTTGGTCTGTCCCGCTGTCTTGCCAAGCTGTCGCGCCATGGACTCTGGCTCTGTTTGGGTCTGTATGTGATGCCGGGACAGGCTGCTGCATCTGCCGAGGCGTGTGCCGGGGTGGTGGCGCATGTGGTGTCTGTTCAAGGGCGGGTCGAATTTCACCGGGCGGATCAGGCAGGCTGGCATCCGGCGCAATTAAATACTTCCCTGTGCGTAGGCGACAGAGTGCGTGTCCGTTCGCGCAGTCGCGCAGCGCTCAGGCTCAGTAATGAAACCATGCTGCGGCTGGATCAGAAAACGGCGATTACCATTGTGGACCCAGAAGCAGGTCCGTCCACCTTGCTCGAGCTGATGAACGGCGCCATGCATGTCATCACACGTACGCCCAAACCTTTCAAGATCAGGACGCCAGTGGTCAATGCAAGTGTTGAGGGCACGGAATTCTTCATCAGTACCCAACAGCCACAGGCCTCCGTTGTGGTGTTTGAAGGCAAGGTCAGCGTGACCAATGCGCAAGGCCGTCTCATGCTGACAAATGGCGAGGCAGCGGTTGCTCATGGGACTCAGTCACTTCGCAGGGAAATTTTGTTGGAGCCACTTGATGCGGTGCAGTGGGCATTGCATTATCCGGCGGTGATCGATTACCGGCTGGATGCAGAAAGTGAGGCCCATTTGCCAGAGGCGGTGCGCAACGCTTTAGTACATTATCGGCAAGGAAAACTGACCGAGGCTTTGTCAGAGCTGGATCGGCTGGCGGTTGATGCGCACACAATCGAGTCCCTATTGTACCGGGCCGGGCTGTTGCTGGTGGTAGGGCAAGCCGAGGAAGCGCAGCGGGATCTTGGGCGGGCGTTGCAGCTTGAGCCCGATAATAGCGATGTACTGGCACTACAGGCTGTGATTGCGGTGACGCAGAATGACAAGGCGGCGGCACTGCGTTGGGCGAGCCGGGCTGTTGAACAGAATCCGGCCTCATCCATGGCGAGACTTGCACTGTCCTATGCACAGCAAGCGCATTTTCAAATCAAGTCTGCATTGGATAGTGTGGCCGCTGCGGTTCGGTTTGATCCTGGCCATGCGCTAGCGTGGGCCCGGCTGGCTGAGCTGCATATGTCGATGAGTGAATTGGACCAGGCGCATGCGGCGGCCCGGCGGGCCGTTGATCTTGATCCCGGTCTGGCCAAAACTCAGACGGTGCTGGGATTTGCCCATCTATTAAGAATCGATACGGATCAGGCCAGTACGATATTCAGCCAGGCTATCGCACTCGATCAGGCTGATCCCATGCCGCGGCTTGGACTTGGGCTGGCCCTGGTTCGCCAGGGCAGGTTGGCGGCGGGGCGGCGAGCGCTTGAAATCGCTGCCAGTCTGGATCCTGCCAATTCCTTGGTGCGCAGCTATCTTGGCAAGGTTTATTTTGAGGAAAAGCAATATGGGCTGGCCAGCACGCAATATGATTTGGCAAGAGCGCGGGATCCGCAGGACCCGACTCCCTGGTTGTACGATGCGATCCAGAAGCAGACACAGAATCGGCCTATAGAAGCCTTGCGCGACATCCAGAAATCGATCGAGTTGAATGACAACCGGGCAGTCTACCGCTCCCGCTTGTTACTCGATCAGGATCAGGCCGGGCGTGGGGCAAGTCTGGCCCGGATATATGACAACCTGGGGTTGCAAAGACGCGCCCTGGTGGAGACTGCCAGCTCGCTGAGCTTCGATCCTGCCAACCATTCCGCCCATCGCTTTCTTTCCGATGCCTATGCCAGCATTCCCCGGCATGAAATCGCGCGTGTCAGCGAATTGCTGCAGGCGCAACTGTTGCAGCCCGTCAATGTCAATCCGGTGCAGCCACGCATGGCTGTAGCCGATCTCAATATCATTACCCATACCGGCCCCGCGGTAGCGGGTTTTAATGAATTTGTGCCGCTGATGGCGCGCAATCGTCCGCAGCTTGTCACATCGGGCCTCTACGGCAGTGATCGCACACTCGGTGACGAAGTGGTTTTTTCGGCCGTGTATGACCGGGCTTCAATCAGTCTGGGGCAATTCCACTTCAGCACCCGCGGTTTCCGCCGCAATGATCTCGACCCGGATCACCCCGATCCTGGGCGCAGCAGAAAAGATAGCACGCTCATTCAGAGTAGCAACAACCATGATGTGACCCATAATATTTACAATGCTTTTCTGCAATATGCATTGACTCCGAAATTCAATCTACAGGCAGAGCTTGTCTCGCGCAGGACAGCGCATGGGGATTTTGCTGCGGAGAATTTTTATCACAGGGACTACAATCCCTATAATAGAAGGACGCTGCGGGAAAATTCCGTGCGTATTGGTGCCAGATATGCCTTGTTGCCGCGCCAGGATTTCTTACTGTCGGCCAAGTATGTTGACCGGATGGAAAATTTCACCGGCATGAAGTTTCCCGCTTCCGGAAAACAGATCGAGGCGCAACACATACTCAAGCAGGATTTCCTGCGTGCCGTCACAGGAGGGGCTGTCTACCGCTATTCGTTCGACAATCAATCGCCATTTTTTGCTTTGCCCGGACGTTTGCACCGCGAAAGCGCCTACAGCTATCTGTACCTCAATGCACTGGCCAGCCTCGATGTCACGCTTGGTTTGGGCTATGACTCGTTTACGGGCGCGGACAGCAAGAAGGCGGGCAAGGTCAATCCCAAGATTGGCTTGCAATGGTATGTCAACGATTATCTCCAGTTACGGGCTGCCTGGTTCGAAACGACCAAGTCGCATTTGCTCGGCCAGCAAACACTGGAACCGACCCAGATTGCTGGATTCAATCAATTCTTCGATGATCCGAATGCCACCAGAACCCGGCGTACCGGTATTGGCTTCGATGCGCGTGCGGCCGACAATCTATACGGTGGAGCGGAGGTGTCCGAACGCACATTGCGTATTCCTCTCATGCAGTCAGAGACGCTGCCGGAAGCGTCGCTGGCAGCGGAAAAGCAGCGGGAACGATGGTATCGCCTGTATCTTAACTGGTTGCTGGATACGTCCTGGTCGATAAAAGGTGCGTTGCAGTTCGAGCGGGCCGACCGTCGCGGGTATCAGTATTATTTGCAACCGCGGCGTATCGATACTTTAAGCGCGCCGGTCAGTATTGAATATTTTCATGCTTCGGGTTTCTTTGCCAAATTTTCCACGACCTATGTCAAGCAGCAACAGTGGCTGACAGGCCTGCCCAGGGAAGAACATGATGACCCGTGGAACGGCGCCGGGACATCGGATTTTATGTTGCTGGATGCATTCGCCGGCTTCCGGTTGCCTAACCGCAGGGGTCTGCTTAGCCTGGAAGTGAGGAATTTGCTGGATAAGACGTTTTTTTATCGGCAGCCCTACTTTTTCACTTCCGAGCCCCATCCCAGGCTGTATTCACCCACACGCACCCTTTTCGGGAAACTAACCCTGAATTTTTAGACGAGCGGCTCCGGTTGAGTGCGAGAATACATCGCCGGCAGATTGTGCTGGCTTGAAAGCCGCATAGGCGAGGCCATTCCGCTTCGCAGAGATAGCGCCAGCTTGTATGCCGAATAAATGTTCCGTACGGCTGATGCGAATGAAATAATGCATATTTGACGTAAATAGATACCAATGACGACATAACTATGTTTCAATTCCCGTCTGGTGCATTGATCTTCAGGTTTTGCGGGAGGCGCCGATTTATATTTTTTGTATAGACTGATTGTGATTATGACTTGTACTTATACCTTTACGGTGAGAAATTCAAATGGCCGATGCGAGCTTGTTGAAGAGAGAATAGATCCGGCCGGCAGAAAAAAAACCACTGTTTATAGTGGAGCGTTGAAAAAGATAGTGTATGGACCGGGTGTCAAAACGGAATACTATGCAAAGAAAGCGCCCGATGGAAAATGTTGTGTCTATCAGCAGGATTTCAGGCAAGTGCCAGGCGGGTGGGCAACTTCCGGCTCAGAAAAAGGGCCGTTGTTTTGTGAGGGTGGTGCGCCGGTGACATTTCAGGCGGACTGCAATGTCTGGGGGTGAGATGGCCAGTTGCCGATCGGCATTCTGAGCCTGAGTAATTTGATTTTGTAACCCATGGGGCCGAATGATGGATGGATCTATTGAGGGTTATGATTGGGCAGATGAAGCATGTTTGATGCTGTTTAAAAACATCGTTGAATTCCGGGACCTGCCGCCGGCTGATTTGCATGGCATCGTACGCGCCCTGCATCGGCATCATTATGCCGCCGGTGAGGAAATCGTGCGCTATCTGGATCACAGCAACAGCGTGTTCTTTATTCTCCAGGGCTGTGTACGCATTCATTATTATGGCCTGTCCGGCGATGAAGTGATTCTGTGCGATTTGCCCGCAGGGGAGATGTTTGGCGAGTTGACGGCAATCGATGGCCAGGTGCGATCGGCGACAGCTGCGGCCAAAAAGGATACCTTGCTGGCTTCAATGCCAGGCAAGGTTTTCATGCAATTGATCCAAGCCAATCCAGTGTTCTGTACGGCGATTCTGAAACGCCTGACCGATCAGGTCAGGCGCTTGACCGAGCGCGTATTCGATTTCAGTACGCTTGCGGTACGCAATCGCATTCATGCCGAGTTGTTGCGCCTGGCCAGGCAGAATATGGATTCTCCTAATTCCGCGGTAATCAGGCCCGCGCCCACCCATGCCGAATTGGCCTGTTTTGTCAGCACTCACCGAGAAGCGGTAACGCGCGAATTGAGCGAGCTGGCCAAGCATCGCTTGATCGAGCGTACAGGCCATACGCTGCGTGTGCGGGATGTCGGGAGGTTGAAGCAGATGGTCGACGAAGTGCGCGGTGCAATTTGAGATTGACTGAGCCCAAGTTCGCAGCTTTTTCCCCCAAAACCACCCAAAACCCCCCATTTTTGCTCTAAATCAGAAAAAAATTCTTTTATAATCAATAGCGATTATT
>NZ_FNOY01000086.1 GCF_900107165.1 Nitrosomonas halophila | reverse complement strand
TTCGAGACCTCAGGGTGCAACGGCTTCCCCAGAAAACGCTGTTACTTTACAGTGTTGAGCAAGTTTGCTGCTCACTATTAATATACAAGGGTGCACTTGTGCACCGGTTTTTAATCGTGTGATGGCTTGCTGGCGATGACCGGAGGTGTGAGGGTGCGCAAGCGCACCGTAATCGACAGCCAGTGCCCGCTTCGTATGCATTAGCCGGTGATTACAACCCAAACCACGAATGAACACGAATACACACGAATAATGAAAACCACTGCGATTGCGTTTCACTTGTGATTGGACCGGTTATCACATATTCACCCTACTGCATGACAAAAACCAATCCATGTGTGCATTGCCACCGAATCATTCGTGTCTATTCGTGTCCATTCGTGGTTACCCCCACCTGACTGTGCTTGAAGCTGCACATTTCACCGGCCCGCCAATTTGCAAACCGGGTTAGAATCGTTCACCAGCCAGCAAGAAGTATTCCGGGAATAACCAGTCAAGCGTGAAAATTCTGTTTCTGACTCATAGTTTCAACAGCCTCGCCCAGCGTCTCTATGTCGAATTGACGCGGCTGGGGCATGAAATCTCGATAGAGTTCGACATTAACGATGCGGTCACGACCGAGGCAGTCGAGCTGTTCCGGCCAGACCTGATTCTCGCACCGTTCCTGAAGCGCGCCATCCCGGCGCATATTTGGCGCCATCATGTTTGCCTGATCGTGCATCCGGGCATCGCCGGTGATCGCGGCCCATCCGCCTTGGACTGGGCAATCATGCGCGGACTGCCTGAATGGGGCGTGACCGTTCTGCAGGCCACTGGCGAAATGGATGCGGGGGATATCTGGGCGGCGGAAACCTTTCCGATGCGATTTGCCACCAAAAGCAGTCTTTACCGGCATGAAGTCACCCAGGCGGCAGTCAGAGCCGTCTGCAGCGCAATCGAGCGCTATCAGAGCGGGCGATTCCGCCCCATGCCGCTGGACTACACCCAGCCGGAAGTGCAAGGACGCCCCCATGCCCTGATGCGGCAGACCGATCGTGCCATCGACTGGCTGCGTGATGACACGCAGACCGTCATCAAAAAAATTCATGCGGCCGATGGTTTTCCCGGTGTGCTGGATACCTTGTGCGGGCAGCAATTCTTGCTGTTCGATGCACATCAAGCGCCCCATTTGCAAGGCAACTGCCCCGGTGAACTCATTGCCAGAAGCCAGGGTGCGATCTGCCGTGCAACGGTCGATGGCGCGGTATGGATTGGCCATTTGAAGGCAAAATCCGAGCAGGCACCCCCCTACAAGCTACCCGCCACGCAGGCCCTGGGGGAATCAGCCATGCAGCTGCCCGAAATCACCCCCGCCTCCCCGGAAGCTGCCGCGCAGCGCTACCACAACATCTGGTTTGAACAGCACAACCAGGTCGGCTTCTTGCACTTTTCGTTCTATAACGGCGCCATGGATAGTGAGCAATGCGAACGCCTCAGGCAGGCTCTGCTGAACGCGGCGCAGCAAGATATACGGGTGCTGGTCCTGATGGGGGGCATGGACTTCTGGTCGAACGGCATCCATCTGAACCAGATCGAATCCGCCGCCAGCCCTGCGGATGAATCCTGGCGCAATATCAATGCCATGAATGACCTGGTGCAAGCCATCATCACCCGCACCCATATGCTGACCATTGCCGCCCTGCAGGGCAATGCAGGCGCCGGGGGAGTGTTCCTGTCATTGGCAGCCGACTATATCTATGCACGCCGGAGCGTGATCCTGAATCCGCATTACAAAAGCATGGGCAATTTGTACGGATCGGAATACTGGACCTATCTGCTGCCCAAACGGGTCACACCGCAACAGGCAGCAGCCCTGACCGGCAACCGCCTGCCAATCGGCGCCGATGAAGCGCGCGCGATCGGCCTGATCGATGACTGCTTCGATCTCGAACACCAGCCATTCCGCGATAAAATCACCCGGATCGCCCTAGCGCTGGCAAACAGTCCGGATTACGCAAGCCTGCTGCAACGCAAACAAAGCCAGCGCCAACAGGATGAAAACCACAAGCCCCTGGCGGCATACCGCGCCGAAGAACTCGCACGCATGCAGCTCAATTTTTATGGCTTCGATCCCAGCTACCATGTCGCCCGCTACCACTTCGTCCACAAACTGCCCCATGCCTGGACACCGCTTTATTTGGCGAGGCACCGCCGGATTGTGCCAGAATGCCTTGAATGACTATGTCATTCAAACCACGTCCGCGAAATCATTTTGCTTGCATGATAGCAGCATGCCCTGCCATGCAAGGGCCGCCCCTCGTCACAACTGATCCAGCGGACTGACTACCGCCTTGCCGCCTTTGTTCAATACATGGGTATAAATCATCGTGGTGGAAACATCCTTGTGGCCGAGTAATTCCTGCACGGTACGGATATCATATCCAGCCTGCAGCAAATGGGTGGCAAAACTATGGCGCAGAGTATGACAACTGGCTGGTTTATGAATCCCTGCCACTTTCACTGCTTGCTTGATTGCACGCTGCAAAGTCTGTTCATCAATATGATGCCGCCGCTCATTACCGGAACGAGGATCAATCGAACGTTTGCTTGCCGGAAACACATACTGCCAACCCCATTCCCTGCCTGCATTCGGGTATTTTTGTGCCAATGCGAATGGCAGATAAACATCACCATACCCTTCCGCCAAATCACGGGCATGCAGTATCTTCACTTTTTCAAGATGTGTTTGCAGTGGCGCGATCAGGGAAGACGGCAACATCGTCACCCTGTCTTTGCCGCCTTTGCCTTCCCGGATAATTATTTCCTGACGGGAAAATTCCACATCCTTGACTCGCAAGCGTACACATTCCATTAGACGCAAGCCCGCACCATAAAGAATGCTCGCCATAAGCCAGGAACGGCCTTCCAGGTGATCAAGCAGATTGAGTACTTCTTGTACTGTGAGCACCACCGGCAAACGTGCTGGCCGCTTGGCGCGTTGCACTGACTCCAGCCACGCTATTTCATGGCCTAGTACTTCCTTGTACAAAAACAGCAGCGCGCACAACGCCTGATTCTGCGTGGAAGCCGCCACATTACGCTTAACAGCAAGAAAAGTCAGAAACGATTCAATCTCCCTTTCCCCCATCGTTTCTGGATGCCGCTTGTCGTGGAAGAAAATAAAACGCTTTATCCAGGCAATATATGATTGCTCGGTACGATAACTGTAATGTTTTAGTCTAAGCTTATCTCGCACCTGATCCAAAAGCCGGGGTTTGTTCATAATATCCATCCGTGGATCTAACATAGATTGTTACAATGAAACCTAAATCGGCCTGTTTCCATAAAATTTAAGGAGTTAGTATGAGTATTGCCGTGATAGATTTCATTTGTGACGTAATATATTGCGTCATTTCGGACGTATAATTGTAGTTAGATGCCATCCATGATCATGAGAATAGGTGAACTTGCTAAAAGTGCAGGAGTTTCGGTCGAGACGGTTCGTTACTATCAGCGGCGGGGGCTTCTGGATATTCCGGAGCGCCCATACGGCGAGAACCGGCACTACTCGACGTCTCACCGTGATCGTCTGTATTTCATCAAGCGCGCTCAAGCGCTTGGGTTCACGCTGTCGGAAATTTCCTCCCTGCTTGAGCTTTCAGCATCCGATTGCGCGGAGGTCGAGAGCGTAGCTAACCGGAAGTTGCTGCTGGTGCGTGAAAAATTGAATGATCTTGCCAAAATCGAAGCCGTCTTGGAGCAAGCCGTTGCTAGTTGCAAAGATCGCAAGCCTTATGAGGGGTGCCCCATCATAGAGAGCCTGATCGAAGAAAAAAATTGACGCCGTACTTAGGTACGGGATTTACACTGACCGTGTCTTAATAGTCAAGGTCTCATGCCATGAAAGAATCCCTTCTAAGTTTTGGTGGTGTCGGAAGTAGTGTGTCAGCTGTAGCCGCTGCGGCTCCTTGCTGCCTTCCGTTTCTTGCTTCCGTTGCCAGCACAGTCGGTTTATCTGCTTTACTGCCTTACTCCGAGTACATTGCGTACATCGTGCAAATATTCGGCCTGCTGGCAGTTTTCGGCGCGTTTCTGTCATTTCGGAAACATGGCAAGTACGGGCCATTAGCCTTAACCGTAGTGTGCTTTGGTGCATTGGTGGTTGTTTACAACATTTCGCTACTGGGATGGCTACTGTACTCTGCGCTGGTTGGGCTGGTGGTTTCTGCCATTTGGAACACTTTGGAAGCCAGGAGGTGTAATCAATGCGTAGCACAGGCATAGTGCTTCAATCGGAAATCACATGCCCCCACTGTGGTCATCAAAAAACAGAAACCATGCCAACTGACGCATGCCAATATTTCTATGACTGCGAGTCCTGCAAAAGGATCCTAAAACCAAATGCGGGAGATTGTTGTGTTTTTTGTAGCTTTGGTACGATTAAATGCCCTCCAATACAGGAAGGCAAGTGTTGCGAGTAATGGCATCTAACAATTGCATGGAGTGGGACGCACTTTTCGCTACGCCCTTCGGGCTCCGCTACAACTGCGCCCCTCATGCAAGGCGTTAGGCGGCAATTCCTGCCGGACGTGCCACATGCCAGAAACCCGCGGCTTCCCGTCGGCAACAACCTGCTCCGCTGTCATGCGTGCCGGGATGTTGCGAATCTCTGCAATTCGGCTTTCGTCACCCCGCCAGAACTCGCTGTCGCCGAGGATTTCATTCTTTACTTCAACAATGATCGTCATATTTCCTCCGGGTGGCTTGCCACCTAACAATTCAATGCAGCCGAACTTGCTTCGCAAGTCGGCTTAACTCAGGTGTTGGGTTGCAGGGTAGTTTCCGTCGCAAATTCACCGTGGATGTTCGTCGCAACCTCCCATCCCGCAGCACGATTAGCAGCCCGATATTCGTCGAGCAACGCATGCCCGTCGTCCCATGCGCCTTTCCGGTCAAGCAACGCACATTCCAGCATCACGGCGAGCCGGTGCGCGTATTCGTTATCCACGCGCATCAGTCCGCATATCCCCCGGAGTTCTTCATTTAGCTGGAGCAGACTGTCAATTTCATCCGCGCCAGCGCGCAACAATTCGGTTGCCATCCGGTGATGCGACCACGGGGCAAGGTCTGCAACGCTACGCATCAGCCCGGCGTTTGATGTGGTGTCTGGCTGCAACCCAACAGGGCGTTCAAGCGGACGCTGCCGATTTGGCTCGTTGCTCATGCTCATTTCCTCGCGGCAGCGCCGCTTAACTCTGTGTTAGGCAACCAAAATAAGGACCTATGATGAATGATGAGCTAGCCCGACTTATAGATCAGCTGGAACAGTCAAAAGAGAAAACTAGCGAGCATTCGATTTCCTCCGAGATCAATAAGGTCACAAAAGAAGATCAAAGCCCAGAAGCTATTGCTGAAAGACTAGCGTTTGGGTTTTGTGAGGATTACCTGGATAAACAGAATGGCTGGGGCACATATTATGGCCCAATGATGGTATGGGTTGGCGATGATGGTAAGGCCTACGAAAGCCCGAGTCTTTCCTTGGTTAACGACAACGTTATTGCTCATTGGATAACCCGGTCACAAAATACCAAAAATCCCTTGATGAAAGCTCGCTATTCCGGGCTTGTATGGGATCTTTCAGAAGCTGCCATTGGCAGAAAGCCTGACTACAAAATCGCTATCGATTATGTGAATACCCTTCTTGAAGTCACCGATAACGATCTATGCGAACACCCAACCGAAGCTATTACGAAAGTCACAAGAGCTTATAGAGTAGCTTTTGCTATAAATAACACTGATCTGGTAAAAAAATGCATTGAAAGTGCCATTAACCTTGAAGACAGAATTGCAGAAGATGATAAGGCGGGACTCTGGGGGTTTTGTTTTGATCTTTTTGTATTAGGTAAATGTAGGAATTTATCTAAAGTTCAAGAGAAAAAACTAATAGAGGACCTTGAGTGTCGATTGGAAAGGGTTTCTAAAGATTGCTCCCCTTGGGTTTGTGAGTCAGCAGGTATTCCTCTGGCTACCTATTATCGAAGCAAAGGAATGGACGATGAGGTAATCAGAGTAGTTGATGTTGTTGGACGTTGTTTTGAGAGTGCCTGTGAAGGTTTGGCAGCAATGCAGGCTTCATCTTGGCTTCAGCACGTACACAATATCTATATCGGCTTTAACATGAAAGAGGGCGCGGAAAGAGTTTCAAAGAAAATTTCGGAGGTTGGCCCGGGAGTCGTAGAAAGCATGCAGGAGTTTTCTCATAGCATGGAGATACCTAGAGAAAAGCTCGATGCCTACCTGGATTCTATGACGAGCGGTGGCCTTGAGAAGACCCTCAATAGGATTGCGATTCAGTTTCTCCCTAAAAAGGATCAGGTTCAACAACAAGTACTGGATCTGGCCAAGAAACACCCGCTAACTTATTTATTTACCAAAACTCTGCAAGACCATAAGGGTAGACCTGTAGCAACTATTGGTAGCATTGAAGACGATTTAGAAGGAAACATTATTCATCAGCTGTCCCAGAATATGGGTATTGACTCATTCTTTCTCAGGCATTCATTTATAAAAGCCTTAGAGGTTTATGGGATGAGTGCCGATGACGTAACGACCTTTATTCTGAAGTCGCCGATATTTGAAGATTCAAAGAAGGATATAGTGCAAAAAGGCGTGAAAGCCTATTTGGAAGAAGATTACATGTCCGCCATCCATATTCTGGTTCCCCAGGCAGAAGCTGCGATTAGAACACTAGTTGAGTTGATGGGTGGTGCAACATTGAGAAGGAATCGGCAGGGGGGGTTGCAATTAAGAACGTTTGATGACCTGCTCAGAGATGAAAGAGTTGAGAATTGTTTCGGTTCAGACACGTCTTTCTATTTCAGAATGCTTCTCACTGACCAAAGAGGATGGAACGTGAGAAATGACGTATGCCATGGAATTAGCCCAGCGGGTGCATTTAATTATTCAACTGCAGACAGAGTTATGCATGTAATGCTTTGTCTGTCACAAGTGAGAGAGAGCAATGCCTAACAAAGTGCTGCTGTCGGACAAGTTTTCCGCTACGCTCCAAATTTGCCGCAGAGCACGGCGTTAGCTCTACAAGAACATCCGCAACCGAAGGAAATTTAATGCCCATAGAACATGAATTAAGAGCACTGGCAAAAACATACTCAGAAAAACTGAGCGGTCAAATCGATGCCCGCAGACGAAGGGGTCAGGTCGCGATACAAGAATTAAGAATCAAAAATCAAGAAAAATAAAGATAAGGTCTAGAATTGTGAATTCTTATTCTTGTGGCCCATAGCCCCGTACGTTACTCTTATTTTTCTTGATTAGCGACCTGCCCCCTTTATATACGTCATTTCGGACGTATAATTGTATGTGATTGACACCCGAAACGTGTCGGGTTACACTAAGCTTCATGATTCGGAGTTTCAAGCATAAGGGCCTTAAGCGCTTCTTCGAAACGGGAAAGACTTCGGGAATCCAGGCCCAGCACGTAAAAAGACTCCGGTTAATACTCGGCCGTCTTCATGCTGCACGGCAACCGAAGGATATGAATCTTCCAGGGCTTCGGCTTCACGAACTAAAAGGAGATCGATCTGGAACTTGGGCAGTTGATGTCAGTGGAAATTGGCGGATTACCTTTCGGTTTGAAGGCGAGGATGTCGAGGTCGTGGACTATGAAGATTATCATTGAGGTGCCGCATGCTGATGCACAATCCACCACATCCTGGTGAAGTTATTCGAGAGCTTTGCCTCGAGCCGCTAGATCTATCTGTCACCGAGGCTGCAAGGGCCCTGGGTGTCAGTCGGAAAACCTTGAGCGCCATTTTAAACGGACGGGCCGGTATCAGCCCTGAAATGGCTGTTAGGCTGTCAATTGCTTTTGATACTACCTCAGAGAGTTGGCTCAACCAGCAAAGCCAGTATGACCTTTGGAATGCTGAGCAGCACCGCAAGGAACTGCAGGTCAAGCGTCTTGTTGCTGCGTAGTCTCAACCCATCACATAACGTTAGCTAGGAGCAAACCAAGGTAATCAAATGGACATACTGGTATAACAAGTCATCCGATCTACGAGGATCAGCTGGAGCCCTATGGGCTAGCATGGACACTACTAGTGTCTAAAGAAATTACCGAAGAATTGGGGCTGGGAAAAGGTTTTAGCATGAAAATTGCCACCGGTCCTGTCTATGGAATGCTATGCGGTATGTCTCTTGAACTCCTGTATAAAGCCATAGTGGTTGCAAAAGGAGAGGAACCGAATACAAACAGCCATAAACTATCTGACTTAGCTAAAGACGCAGGCGTGTCGGTTACAGTACAGCAGGTAGGATTGCTTGAGATATTGTCAGAATACATTATGTGGAATGGGCGCTATCCAGTTCCGAAAAAGCACGAAAACATGCAGCATCTCAATGACTTATCAAGTAAGTATTTGTACGATAAGAAACCCTTTGGGAAGTCATATATACTACGCCCAAATGGTGCATTAAATTGGGAATCTTTCAATATGCTGTGGAATGAAGGTCATAGCGTGCTGTGGAGTGAAGGCCATAGCGTATACTGCGAAAAATGCTCCTAACTTGCGCCCCAGCGGACCCCGCGCCAAAGGCGCGCGGGGTCCGCTGGGGCTTGGCGTTAGGCATTCCTATTCGCGCTTTTACCGAAGGAGAAACACATGGAACTTTCAGCGGTTTTAACCCCAGCCCCGGAAGGAGGCTATGTGGCTTTCAATCCCGAGACAGGGACGACTACGCAAGGTGAAACTGTCGAGGAGGCATTGCTGAATCTACGTGAGGCAACAGAACTCTATTTGGAAGAATTTCCTCTTTCGATTGTTGGACGCCCCCTGCTGACATCATTCCAAATACCCGAGCATGCCTAAATTGCCGGTCGTGTCGGGCGCCGAAGTAGTCCGTGCCTTGGAACACTTGGGTTTCGTGGTCACTCGTCAGCGCGGAAGTCACATAATGATGCGCCGTGGTTCTTCTGGCTGTGTTGTACCCAAACATCATGAACTGAAAATCGGAACATTGGTTGGTCTTCTCAAGCAAGCCGGCATTTCACCCGAAGAGTTCGTCGAGGTGCTGAATGTCTAACGCGCACGAAGGGGTCAGGTCGCGACCCAAGAATTAAGAATCAAAAATCAAGAAAAATAAAGATAAGGTCTAGAATTGCGAATTCTTATTCTTGTGGCCCATAGCCCCGTACGTTACTCTTATTTTTCTTGATTAGTGACCTGTCCCCTTTATATATGGGAGTTGTACCGTTACTCGTAATGAGTCCACATGCGCAGGATTTTTACTATTTTCTCTTGCTCGATGACCTGGTACACCAGCTGATGCCGGATATTGATGCGCCGGGAATAGGCTCCCGCGAGGTCACCAACCAACTTTTCGTATGGTGGTGGGTTTTGATAAGGATTTTTACTGACGACTTCCAGTAGCTCTTGAGCTTTGCTTTTAAGCCCGGATGATACCAATTTCTTTGCATCCATCTTAGCCTGATTGGTATATCGAAGCGCCCACATTACCAATCAAGATCCTTGCTGCATTCATCTGTATCAGTCGCCATCCCGCCCATAATGGACTCACGCATACCCGGTATGGAAACCAGATAAAGCGTCTCATTAATAGCATTCCAGTCCTCCTCCGACAGGAGCACCGCATTGGACCGTTTCCCCTTAATTACAATTGGCTGATGAGTTTCAGCAGCCTCATCAATAAGACTATACAACTTAGCCCTGGCTTCAGTCGCATTAAGCATTGTCATAAATCACCTCCAAAGATCAGAAGCGTACGCTTATACGTACGCAATGTCAATTAGGGTTTTCAGGTATAACGCCCAACTCACGCGCCGATTTAGAACTGCGAAGCAGCGCGCACAAAGGGGTCAGGTCACGATCAAAGAATTAAGAATCAGGAATCAAGAAAAATAGGCTCGTCAGCAGAATCTGTGGGCGACATCCGGTTCAGGTAGCGCGCCAAGTGCATGATATAATGCGATTTCTGCGCCATGAAAGGTTCGAAATC
>NZ_FNOY01000084.1 GCF_900107165.1 Nitrosomonas halophila | reverse complement strand
TCTACCAGAGCAAGTCTGGCTGAACCCAGAGAAGGACGGGGGTGACTTAAAGGTCGCCGTGTAGATGAACACGACAACTACCTTGACAAACAGCGGGATGACCGCGGCGAGCGGATGAATTCCGAGGGCGAGCTGACTAGGCGCGGAGTGATCTACGGTATCAAGAAGCACGGGCACCGCTACATCGATAACGCCGAAGTCATTCATCGCGGTTGGGAGTATCGCCTTGTGAAAGGCTCATCCATGAAAGTGACGTTGACCCGGCAGATCGACGAAACCGAGGCCGAACGGCTTTGGAAAGCTCAGCTTGAAGCAGCACCGAAAACCGAAACGAACGCCACGAGTATGCTCGTTGGCGTCATTCTGCCGATTTGGGACCGTGTTGAAGGTTCTGAAACCATTTACCGCCTTCAGACCGACGACGGCGAGCAACTGCTTGGCCGTTTACTAGGCAAGGAAGCCGCCAAGCAAACGCTGAAAAACTTGGGTCTGGATTCCGCGACGGCGAAGTTATCGCCCGCCGAACTGTTTGCGGCTATCCAGGCCGGGCAACGAGCCGTGCTGTCGAACGGCTGGGAAATCTCGCTGGCCACCGTCAACCGTGAAGACCGCATCGAGGTCAAGGGCCGGCTGTCCGATGCCGAAAAGCGCGTGCTTACTCAGCAGGGCGCTTTCGTCGAGCGCATCAACTGGCAGGAGCGCGTATTTATTCCCGCCGGCGACGTGGGGCTACCCGTGTTCGAGCGCATCACCGTATCCAAACCCGTGGTTGACCTGTTTCAGAAAGTTCGTGGGAATGACACGCGGGAATCGCAGCCGTTCAGTCCGGCGGATGTGGACGCGGCGCTTCCTACCGTCCAGCACGACGAACCGAAGGTCGATGTCGAGCGACCTGCTCCACTCCCGGATGGCTGGACGGAAGCGGAGCCGAACGGATTGCTTTCCAATCCCGACCCAATCAAGGGCGGCATCATCGACAACGAAATCGTTTCCGTAAAATGGTTTGCCATTCCGAACAACGACGCTATTTCAAAAATCACCGACCTTAACACGCGAATGGATGCGCTTGAGGCGCTGGCTCGCGAAGTCGTTCTAGTAACTAACCAAAAGGAGAACGAACCGATGGCTGATAAAACTGAAAAGAAATCGTTTGCCCAGGTTGTCGCCGAAAAGCTGGTCACGCAACTGAAACAAGGCACTGCTCCGTGGCAGAGACGGTGGGAGTCGGCTCCAGCTGGTTCGATCTTTCCTATGAACCCAATCACAGGTAAACGCTATCGCGGTATCAATGCCCTTCATCTAATATCACAGAATTATTTAGACCAGCGTTGGATGACCTACAAACAGGCCGAGGCCGTAGGCGCACAGGTGCGCAAAGGCGAGAAAGGCACGTCGGTTCAATACTGGAAGTATAGCGAAGAGCAAGATAAGCTCGATGACCAGGGCCGGCCGGTGCGCGATGCGAACGGCCAGAAGGTCAAGGAAACCGTCCAGCTCGAACGGCCCCGACTGATCTTTGCCACCGTGTTCAACGGCGAGCAGATCGACGGCCTGCCCCCGCAGCAGATCAAGCCGAAGGCAGAACAGCAATGGGAAGCCATAGAGCGGGCCGAGCACATTCTGAAAGTATCCGGGGCCAAGATCACGCACGCTGCCGGAGATCGGGCGTTCTATCGGCCATCAACCGATAGCATCACCCTGCCGGAAAAAAGCCAGTTCGAGAGCGCCGATCGCTACTACGCAGCGGCTTTGCACGAGCTGGGGCACTGGACTGGCCACCCTTCGCGCCTCGACCGTGACCTTGCCCATCCGTTTGGATCGGAGGGGTACGCCAAGGAAGAGTTGCGGGCAGAGATTTCTTCGATGATCGTGGGCGTGGAGCTGGGCATTGGCCACGACCCCGAGCAGCACGCCGCCTATGTCAGCTCCTGGATCAAGGCGCTGCAAAACGATCACCTGGAAATTTTCCGGGCATCATCCGACGCCGAGAAAATCTACGATTACGTGCTGGCCTTCGAACAGAAGCAGGTACATGAACAAGATAAGTCACAGGTGCAGGATGTGGCCATGCCGGCAGTAGCCCAGCAGCAGAAGGCCAAGTCCTTGACTGTAGTTGAGCTAACGGCAAGCCAGTACGAGGCCGCGAAGGCCGCTGACGAAGCTTTCCAGCGCGAGCTTGTGCGCGCCTATGGCGAGAGCAACGCCGGCGACGACCGCTATAAGATCAGCCACGACGACCAGGACGTACAGACGGCTGCCGATGCTTTCGTCGCCGCTTCCAAAGAGTGGAACGAGGCTGTGCGCGTAGCCCGTGAAACTGTTTCAAGCCAGGAGGCCAAGATGCTAGCTGATTCACCTGACCAAGCGGCAAGCCTGTTGAGTTCTTTACCTGCTGATGTTGTGCAGGGCATCGAACAGACCGCTTCCGCACGCCAACAATTAGATGTCGGCGAAATCGATGGCCAGGCATTCCAGAAAACGGCCAAGGAACAGCTTGGTATTGACCTGCCTGCCGACTGGAATGGACGCATCCAGGTGCAAGGCAACGTCACCGAGGACGTGGACGGCAAGAAACATGTAACCGCCGCCTATTCCCTTGGCGTTGAACCTGAATTTTGGGGCGTGTACGTGCAGCTTGAAACAGGGCTGCACCAGTGGGTTGCCGATTTTGATAACGAAGAAAAAGCTCAGTTGCTGGCCGAACGGCTGCGCCTAGTGGATGCACTGGCTGAGATCGATGAAAAAGAACGAGGCGTGAAGCTGGCTCATGTGCATGAAGAGCGGGTGCGCCGCGACCCAAATAGTACCGATGAGGACATTTTAGCCGCTAAAGACGCCCGCAAGGCTGCCGAAGCGTCCGCCATGCTCAACGATGCGGACTTGCAGCGCCACATTGCCGAGCTTGAACGCAACCAGCAAAGCCAGGCCCAGGGCGCGGCGGCTGCGCCGGCGCCGGCGCAGGAGAAACCCGAACGCAAGTACATCAACGTGCCTTACAAGGAGAAGGACGAAGCCAAGGGGCTCGGGGCGCGCTGGGATCGCCAGCAACAGTCCTGGTACGTGCCGGCGGGTGTTGATGCTGCCCTGTTCGCCAAATGGGCGCAGGGAGCCGCTACGCCGGCCACAGATGCCCTTTCAGAGGCCACAGCACCCCAAACCCAGGCCGAGGGCCAGAAAGCCACCCAGGGCCGCACCTATCTAGCCGTGCCCTACGCCGAACGTGGCGAGGCCAAGGCCGCCGGAGCGCTTTGGGATAAGGCCGCTAAATCCTGGTATGCCGGCCAGCGTGCCGACATGGCCAAGCTGGAACGCTGGAACCCAGAGGACGTATCTCCCCAGCAAGAGCCGGCCATGACGCCAAGGGAAGAGTTCGCGCAAGCCATGCGCAGCGCAGGCCTGCTCGTTGGACAGCGGCCGGATGGTGACCATCCGATCATGGACGGCAAGAAACATCGCGTGCCGGTTGACGGCGGTAAGTCTGGAACCCTGGATGGTTTCTATGTCGGGCACCTGGATGGCCACCCGGCCGGCCGGATCATCAACAACAAGACCGGCACGGATATTATCTGGAGGAGCAAGGGCTATGCCTTGAGCGACGAGGAAAAAGCCAAGCTGCAAGCCGAAGCCGCTACCAAGCTTGCCGAGCGTGCCGCCGAGCAGGAGCAGCAGCAGAAAGCCACAGCCCAGCGTGTCGGCCGCCAGATGGCCAGCCTTACGCCTATCGAGCAGCCGACGCCGTACCTGGAAGCCAAGGGCATCAAGCCGCAGGCCGGGGCACTGACCGACAAGGACGGCCAGACAACCTATATCCCCGCCTTCGATGTGGACGGCAAACAATGGACGATGCAGTACATCCAAGAGGACGGCACCAAGCGGTTCGCCAAGGATTCAAAGAAGGAAGGATGCTTCCATCCTGTCGGCGGTATGGACGCCTTGGCGGCCGCGCCGGCGTTGGTCATTTCCGAGGGCTATGCCACGGCGGCCCAGGTTTCCGAAGCCATAGGCCATGCCACGGTTACCGCGTTCGACAGCGGTAACCTTGAGGCCGTGGCGAAGGCGCTGCACGCCAAGTTCCCAGATAAACCGGTCATCATCGCCGGCGACGATGATCGGCACAAGGTTATGACCCACGGCAGCAATTCAGGCAGGGAAAAGGCCGAGGTGGCCGCCCAGTCCGTGGGTGGCAAGGCGATCTTCCCGATCTTTGCGCCATCGGAGAACACCTACCCGCGCGACCTGCCCGTCATCACGCCCGACAACTACAAGACCCACTTGCGCGCCGAGCAGCGCCTTGCCGACATCGTTGCCGGAAAGATCGAGCTGGCCGACGATGAGGTAGCCATGCTCAAGGCGTCGATGTTGAGCGACACGCAGATCGCTGCGCTGTCCACGATGAAGCAGCACACCGATTTCAACGACCTGGCGCACAAGAGTGAGCTGGGCCAGGGAGGCGTCAAGCGCCAGATCAATGCAGCCGTAGGCAGAGTGTTGATCGATGTTGGCCAGCAGGAGAAGGTGCAGAAGCTCGACCAGGCACAGAAGCAAGAGCAGCGATCAAGGCGCGCAGCTAGAATCGGATAAAAGCACGGAGATCCTTAATAACGGGGAAATTCAAGGATTATTACTAAAATACCGTTGATACTAAATCCAGGGGCACCCCATCACCCCTTAACCACAAGGATCACTAAATGGATAGCACACTTGAAAGATGAATTGCCCCGGGTTTTGAGGAGGCTCCAATTATTGAGAGAATGAAGCCATGAGCAATCAAACGAAGTTTTCCCCCGAAGTCCGTGAACGATCTGTTCGCCTGGTTCAGGAGCATCGCGGCGAGTATCCATCGCTGTGGGCAGCAGTCGAATCAATTGCACCGAAGATTGGCTGCGTACCCTCCACACTGCTGGAATGGGTCAAGCGTAGCTTTGCCTGGTTGGAGAAGAACCGAAGGTTATGGAAGAATTGCGAGCGGCTACTAAACACCAGCTTGCAGTTCATTCATCTGGCCTTCATGGCAATGATAATCAGAAGATATAAACAGGTTCTTAGAGCGCTTGTGGATCTTAGCGTACGATTTTTCCATTTTCTGAGACGATCCCATCATGACCGTTTCGATCAGGCTGGCACCGCTTCGGTGCAACACTGCCGCTTCATGACCGAACGGGTCACAGACCAGACAGAAATAGACACAATGCGCCCACCTTGTCGGTGACTGCTCAATCGGTGATCGAGACGTTGTCCTCAGCCAGCCGCAGGTATTCCGACAGCCGCCGCACGACCGGCAACGGGTCAATGGCCTGACCAGCAGCGCAGGCCCGGCCGTGGTCCAACAGGCGCGCGCTCGTCGCAAGGTCATGGCTGCACTCCCACGGATGCACGAAGCCACCAAGCCGCATCCCCGCCTTCCCATGGAAGCACAGATGCGCAAACCTACGTTTGCGCAGAAGCGTAGAGGCACGAAGGCGGATGTACGGAAGTCAGGAAAGACACGGATCAGGTTCTCCGCCTTTGAAGAAACCTACTGATGCGGATTTCAGTACAAGCATGACTACGGACAAGCTCATACAATGAACGCTATAAATTGTAGCCCTATAGAGCACAATCGGTTGTCATCTTGGATTTTGGGAGAAGTCCAGCATGACGGCCAAGCCATCGTTGCCCGAAGCACTAAGACGGATAAGGAAGGCGCGCGGCATCAGTCAAGAAGCGTTCTCAAATGTATCGTGTCGCACTTACCTGAGTTCGCTAGAACGCAGGTTGAAAAGTCTCACCCTGAAAAAGGTGGAGGAGCTATGCGAGGTACTGGATGTGCATCCATTAACACTGTTGGCCGTCGCGTACTTCGACATAGATCCCGAAAACATTGATGAATGCCTAAGTTGCATCAAGCAAGAAATAGATGAAATAAGACTATTCGAAACAAAGACAGAACGGAATTGGAATGAAGGCATGTAAGCTTTACGAGAAATTTTGAATTTACAGGAGTTCATATATGAGCGAAAAATCATCGCTAATAGATGTCTACAAGAGGTATGGCTTTAACCTTGCGAGCACCACAGAAAATGATGAATCGCTGGTTTTTACGTTAAAAACCGGATACTTCGACAATGCAGAAATAATAAAGCTAAACCCTAACGCATCTGTTGATGACTTATTTAAGGATCTCTCTGCTGCCGGATATGCATGCAGTGTAAGAACCGCAACAACGCTAGAAAAGGCAGAAGAAGAGCTTTTCAACGGATTTTTTTCTGTTAAAACAACCCGCCATCGCCTAGCAGATGAGTATAAGAAATTTGCGTCTAGCTTAGTTAGATCTTACGGCGAAAAAGCAAAATACGAGTATATAAAAGCACCATACCATATAAATGGGAAAGAGGGCCAAAAGACTGCACCGGAAGAAATTTTATCCAGAATAGAAGAAGATAGACCAATCCTTTTCCTAATAGAAGCCGCAGCTGGTTTTGGGAAGACATGCACAGCACAAGAAATCTCTCAACTCCTAGTTACCAGCACAGGGAAACTCCCTCTATACGCGGAGCTATCCAGAAATAGACAGGCCAGAATATTTCGTTATATCTTGCTCGATGAAATAGATAGAACATTCCCCCTTCTCAGTTCAAAACTAGTTCAAACAGAAATAAAGAACGGAAGAATTTCTGTAATTTTAGATGGTTTTGATGAGCTACTTCGCAAAGGAGAAGATGGCGAGGAATTTGACAACAAAGAGCCAATGCTAGAGACCATTAGCGAGCTCTTAACCGGAAAGGCAAAAATAATCATAACAACACGCCGCACCATTCTCTTCGACGGCGATGAATTTCATCAATGGCTGGAAAGTCATGCAAATGACTTTTCTGTAGTCCGAATCAGGATTCAAGAACCAAAAATAAATGACTGGTTGCCATATGAACGTATTGAGCCTTTAAGAAACTCCGGTCTTGATTTGGATGCTATTGCTAATCCGGTTTTGCTTTCATATTTGAGATGTATTGATGATGAATTGTTTCGTCAGACTTCAAATAATCCAGAGGGCATAGTTCAAAGCTATTTTGAGTATATGCTGGATCGTGAGCGAGAGCGCCAAGATCTTAGAATGACAATTAAAATACAAGAAGATGTACTTCGACGAATAGCAGAGGATATGATTGCCTATGGATATACTGCCGAGGATAGAGACTACATAATAAAAACAATTCTCGAAAAATGCAGCAAGGAAATCGAGTCAGCACGCAATCAATATTCAAGCAGCGACAAGCCAACGAGAGAGGAGATTGCGAATAAACTAGCTAGCCACGCCCTTTTCGATAGAAGCTCGACCGAATCAGAAAAGATCGGATTCGTTAATGATTTCTCATTGGGAAACTATGTTGCCGAAAACATCATTTCAGACTCCAGTTGGCTAGGGGATGATCTCCGATTCATAGAGCCTGCCGTTAAATCTTATGTTCCACGAACTCAATCATCAAGAGAAATTTTGTTCAACGGCCTAAAGGGCTCTTTGCCATATATTGAAACAGTGGCGAGAATTGAAATTTCCACAGACTTAATGGGGAATTTACCAGATGACTTGAGAAATGACTCTGTTGATGATCTTGATCTTTCATTAGTAGATATAGGATCAAGAAAAATAAAATCTTTTCAATTTAGTGATTCAACGTTTAAGAAATGTAGGTTTATTAAGTCTGGACTGGAGGACGTCACATTTATTAATTGCAGGTTTTTTGATTGTGAAGTTGTTGATGACGGATCTATTGGCTCAATTTATATTTTGGGCGGCACTAGTTCTCCTGAAATTATTTCTCAATTAAGTAACTTGCCCTCCGAACTATCCGCCCCCTCGGCGCCTGACCATGAAAGACTTATCGAGAAATCCATAATTAAAAGGTTTTGGCCGGCCGGCGACCCACTTGATCAAAAACCTTCTAGGCCAATCTACAAACCAATGAAGTATTTGTGCCAACCGATGGATGGTTTTAATTCTCTTGAGCTTTATGCGGGAATTGAACGAGTTGTCAAAGCAGGAATTCTGACTGAGATGAGCAGATCAAATCTCATTTCTCTGAATATCGAAAATATTAATAAAGCCTACGATATATTCAGGGAGGCAGAATGATTCCAGTCTCATCGTTTATGCGGGTTACAGACATTCTTCGAAAAGAGATAGAACAAGAATTAATGTCTATTGGCTTATTGTGTCGCGTTTTCGGAAGAGGAAAGTCAGAGGCATCTTTAAAAGCAAAGCTGGAATCAAATCCTGGAAAATACACTCCAAATGGAAAATTAATACAGGATTCCATTGGAATACGTATTGTCCTATATTTTCAAGAAGACATAAAAATAGTAGATAAAGTGCTTCGCATGAAATATCAATGTGATAACGGTGCTTCCACAATAGACGTCCCTGTGGATACGATTTTTTCTGTTTCTAGGTACAACTTAATATTCAAGCTTCCATCGGATTATTTTCGAGACATTGGTGCACCGACAACAAGTGTACCCATTGATCGCACATTTGAGTTGCAAATTAGGACAGTGTTGTCAGAGGGGTGGCACGAAGTTGAACACGATCTTAGATATAAAAGAAAAAATGACTGGATTGGATCGGATGATTTAAGTCGCGGGTTAAATGGGATTCTAGCCACACTTGAGACAGCAGAGTGGAGTATGAGAAAAATTTTTGACGATTTGGCTTATAAGCATTATAAAGGCAGGAATTGGGACGGACTTGTACATTCGGTACTTCGCATGCGGATTTCCGCACCGCTTGGTACGGGCGTTTGTGAATTCCTTAAATCAAGTCCTGATGCCGCCAGAAGGCTAGTTAGAATAAATAGAAATGACATCTTTCATGCCCTGTCAAAACTTGCGCCAAGAATACCTTTGACTGCTGATAACTTGTTATTTGTGTGGAACAGGGTTTCGTTGAAAAATGAAGAGTTGAGCAATCTCACCCCAAAAATAATTTGCGAGACTATGGATGCGTCTGAAATTTAATCTTTCAAGTGGCCATTAAGTGTAACAACCTGCATTTAAAACTGGGTCGACCAGCATTCAGTGCGATTTTGGGCCAGCAATAATTGCAACTATCTGTCCTGGAAACCGGCATTAACTGCAAATGAACCTGCATTTATCGCCATCGACTTGCATTTGATCGGCGCAAACCAGGAATAAACGCGACTGATTGAACATCCATATTAGATCGTCAATCCCGAGGGGATTTTGGAGTTGTCCCCTTTAAACGAACACACTATGTTCTGTTTAAAGGGGACAACTCTGTTCTGGTCAAGTCCAACCGGACACTTTTTTTAGAGAATTTTCATAGTTAATTGGTGACTGATCACCATTCGCCGTATGCAGCCTCTCCAGGTTGTAATACTTCATGTAAGCCGCTACATCCTTTTTCATATGCTCACGGGTTGGTTGAGCAACTTTAAAGATCCAGTCGTGCTTGAGGCTACCGAAAAAGCGCTCAACCACCGCATTATCCCAGCAGGCACCTACATCACCCATGCTTGCTCGTATACCATAACTGCCCAGTAATTTACGATAACGTTTACTGGTGTACTGTGATCCACGATCACTGTGAAACACCAGGCCTTTAGGCGGCTGCCTCAAGTTATAAGCCATGATGATTGCTTTGCAGACCAGGTCTGTAGTCATTCGTTTGCTGATATGCCAACCCACTATACGACGTGAGAACAGGTCCATGACAATAGCCAAATACATCCAGCCTTCACCGGTCTTCAGGTACGTGATGTCGCCCGCCCAGACCTGATTGGGGTCAGTAGGGTTAAAGTTCTGATTTAACATGTTATCTGCCACGTCATCACGATGATCTCGTTTGGTCGTTACCTTATAAGCAATGCGCTGAGTGACTATTAAATTCAGTCCTTTCATTAACTTGCGCACTTTGTAACGACCGATTTCAATGCCTTCTTCACGTAGTTTCTTCATCATTTCACGGCTACCCAAGCTCTCACGGCTCTGCTTGAATAACGCTTTCATACGACGATGGAGATGCAACACATGGGCGCTAATCAGCTGCCCTGGTCGTTTCTGCCAGGCATAATAGGCTGAAGTACTGACCCGCATAACCCGG
>NZ_FNOY01000023.1 GCF_900107165.1 Nitrosomonas halophila | reverse complement strand
GCATTGTTGCTGAACTGGTTTCGGGCCAAAGGCCAGCTATCCAGTGGTGTTGTCGAGGGGTTTAACACGAAGGCAAAACTGACTACCAGAAAAGCTTTCGGATTTCGAACCTTTCATGGCGCAGAAATCGCATTATATCATGCACTTGGCGCGCTACCTGAACCGGATGTCGCCCACAGATTCTGCTGACGAGCCGAAATAGGTATGAAACGCCTGCGTAATCGAGAATGCCTGAGGACCAGGGTTGCGCGTGACAAGTTCCAAATTGAGGCTGTCGCTGATCGTAATTTCCAACCGTACAACAAAAGCACGCGGCCAGATGGCGTGTGTCTCTGACGTATCCGTCAGCGCCAACGTGACACGAATGGCACCCTCCTGCGTAATCGCTGTGCCAGCCACTTCCCACATCCGGTTACGTACAAAGCCATGGGCAGGCCGTCCCGACCCCTCGGGGTCCGGGCCGAACCAGGGCCAGCAGACCGGCGCCCCGCCTTTGATCGCTTTGCCCGGCTGATAATATGCCAAGTTGCTTAAAAACAACAAGTCCTCCGCCGCATGCCCGGGCTGAAAGGAAAGCACCTGGCCGGCGTAAACCGAAATCAATGCAGAAGCCTTGTCGCTCTGCACCCTGGCAAAAGGAAGCCCCCCCTCGCCCTCGATAAATACGATTTGTCCGGCAATGCCATGATCATTGTTCAATTGTTGGATATCCATTGTCTTCCCGTTTGAAATAAAAATTTGCTGGCGGCTTGTTTTCAGTTAAGCATTTTGTCGCGACCCGTGCTGAATGATAAACTCAATCGGTTATAGCATAAATACTTACTGCTAAAAGTTTCTCGTTCAAGGAACCACCATGACCCATAATTTATTCGATACATTAAAGACACTTAACCTTTCCAATGGTCAAGCCCGACAATTTTACGCGCTACCGGCACTTGAAGCGGCAGGACTGGGCGCAATTGCGCGCTTGCCTGTTTCCATTCGGATTGTCCTCGAATCGGTGCTGCGCAATTACGATGAAAAGAAAATCACCGAAGCACATGTCAGGCAATTGGCCGGCTGGCAACCTCGGGCACAACGCACACATGAAATTCCGTTTGTGGTAGCACGCATCGTCCTGCAGGATTTCACCGGCGTACCGCTACTGGTCGATCTCGCTGCCATGCGCAGCGCCGCCCAGAAACTGGGCAAGGATCCGGAATTGATCGAACCGCTGGTACCCGTTGACCTAGTGGTCGATCACTCGGTACAGGTCGATTACTACGGTGACCGCGAGGCATTGAAGCACAATATGGAAATCGAGTTCCAACGCAACAAGGAACGCTATCAGTTTATCAAGTGGGGCATGCAAGCGTTCGATACGTTCGGCGTTGTGCCACCGGGCATTGGCATCGTGCATCAGGTCAACCTGGAATATCTGGCACGCGGCGTGCACCAAAAAGAGGGCCTGGTATACCCTGATACACTGGTCGGCACTGATTCGCACACCACCATGATCAACGGAATCGGCGTAGTCGGATGGGGCGTCGGTGGGATCGAAGCAGAAGCAGGCATGCTGGGGCAGCCGGTTTACTTTCTGACGCCGGATGTCGTCGGTGTCAATCTGACCGGGCAACTGCGAGAGGGCGTGACGGCCACCGACCTGGTACTGACCATCACGGAAATGTTACGCAAGGCCAATGTAGTCGGCAAGTTCGTGGAATTCTTCGGCGAAGGTGCGGCCTCGCTCAGCCTGCCAGACCGCGCCACCATCGCCAACATGGCTCCGGAATACGGTGCCACCATGGGCTTTTTCCCGATCGATGACACAACCATCGAATACTTCCGGCAGACCGGCCGCACGGAGGCGGAGATCGATGCATTCGAATGCTACTTCAAGGCACAAAACCTGTTTGGCATGCCGCGTCAAGGCGAAATTGATTATAGCCAGGCACTGATACTGGATCTGAATTCGATAGTTCCCTCTCTGGCCGGACCCAAGCGCCCGCAAGACCGTATTGCGCTCCAAGACCTGAAGTCCAGCTTCACCGAACTATTCAGCAAACCGGTTTCGGAGAATGGCTACGGCAAGCCAGCCGATACATTGGCACAGGCTTTTAGCACGCGCGATCTTGCCCAAGCGGAAGCCGAGCTTTGCCTCACTCCCGACAGCAATCAGGACGAAGCATCACTGCCTCTCGGGAGTGCGCGCAATGTCGTGGAAATGGCCAATAATCATCCCACCCCTACGGCCGCCGCCGACCGCCCCTTGCCGCAAGCGATCGAATTACATCATGGTGACATATTGATCGCGGCGATCACTTCCTGCACCAATACGTCCAATCCTGCAGTGCTGATCGCTGCCGGATTATTGGCCAAGAAGGCAGTCGAAAAAGGATTGACCGTAAAACGCCATATCAAAACCTCGCTGGCACCCGGTTCGCGTGTCGTGACGGAATATCTGACTGCTGCCGGTCTGATGCCCTATCTGGAACAACTTGGCTTCAGCCTGGCTGGCTACGGTTGCACGACCTGTATCGGCAACTCCGGGCCGCTGCCGGCCGTGATCGAGGAAACCGTGGTCAAGGATGACTTGGTCTGTGCCGCAGTGCTTTCCGGCAATCGCAACTTCGAAGCACGCATCCATCCCAATATTCGAGCCAATTTCCTGGCCTCACCGCCTCTGGTAGTCGCCTATGCGATCGCTGGCAGCGTGCTGAAGAACCTGACCGCTGAACCATTGGGCCAGGATGCTGCAGGGCAGCCCGTATGGTTACGGGATATCTGGCCAAGCAGCGCCGAAATCGAAGCGATGATGAAATTTGCCACCCAGGCAGAAACCTTCCGCCGCCTGTACAGCGATTTCACCCGCGATCATCCGCTCTGGAATAATATTACCGCCGTGACCGGCAAGCTGTACGACTGGCCTGATTCGACCTACATCGCAGAGCCGCCATTTTTCGAGAACTTCTCCCTGGCAATTGACCGCGCCAACACCCCGAGCGAGATTCGACACGCACGCGCACTGGCATTGTTTGGCGATTCAGTGACGACCGACCATATCAGTCCGGCAGGCGCCATCAAGGCAACCTCTCCCGCTGGCCAATATTTGCTTGCCAACGGTGTCGCCAAGGAAGATTTCAACAGCTATGGCTCACGCAGAGGTAATCATCACGTCATGATGCGCGGCACATTTGCCAATGTGCGCATCAAGAATCTCATGATCCCGGGCAGCGAAGGCGGCATCACGCTCTATTGGAACAATGGCGATCGCCAGGGCACCCAAATGAGCATTTATGATGCGGCGATGCAATACCTTGAGCACGGCACCCCCACCATCGTCTTGGCCGGCAAGGAATACGGCACCGGCTCGAGCCGTGACTGGGCAGCAAAAGGAACGCAGTTACTCGGTGTGCGCGCAGTCATCGCCGAAAGCTACGAACGCATTCATCGCAGCAACCTGGTTGGCATGGGGGTACTACCGTTGCAATTCAAGGAGGGAGAGAGTGCCAAGTCCCTGGGTATCCAGGGTGACGAGCTGTTCGATATTGTTGGCCTGGACAACATACAGCCGCAACAGGAAGTCACACTGATCGTTCACAAACCGGATGGATCCAAGCAGGAAACCAAGCTGCGCTGCCGGATCGATACAGCCATTGAAGTGGACTACTATCATCATGGCGGCATCCTGCCTTATGTGCTGCGCGCCCGCGAATAACTTATGGCACGCATCTCAAGAACGAACAGGCAGCCTTGGCCTGGCAATCACAGTGGTGCAGACTGAAATATGCGGTTTGCAACAGGACAAGGCATATCTCTACTGCCATGGGTATGCCATGCCTGGACGTTTGATAACGCCGTCACGACTGGAAACTGGCCGGCGCCTTTCATGACATGGTCTGCAGGGTTCCCTGCCGGCCATGATATTTTGTGTGCGATTGATAGCGCCATGACCGGGATTGTAGCGAGGCAACTAGCTCGGAATAGCTGTTGCCATACAGCTTCTAACTGAAATAACCCTTGCCAATGTTATAATTAGCCCCGGATTGATCGATAAAGTCATCATATGATTCAAAAGCGCTTGTTCCCGCGCACTCTAGCTTAAACCCCTATGAAATAAAATCGTTTCCGGTTTTCGCATTGCGTACTTGGCAACCCTTTTCTGCATGGGGTCATGATCAAGTCATGGCATTCGCTTGTACTTTGCATGCAGCACAGAATTTATATATGACAATGTATTTAATATATTGGAGAAAAAATGAGCCATACACTGTATGAAACCAGCATCCAGCGTGTCCAGCGCTGTGAACTCGCGGTTCCCGGTTCCCGCCCCGAAATGTTTGAAAAAGCGTTGAAGAGCGGGGTAGATTTCATATTTCTGGATCTGGAAGATGCCGTTGCACCGGATGACAAGCTACAAGCACGAAAAAATATCATCGAGGCCATCAACGATCTCGATTGGAAAGGACATGGCGTCACGCTTTCTGTGCGCATCAATGGACTGGACACCCAATACATGGTACGCGATGTAGTCGATTTGGTCGAACAGGCCGGACACAAGATCGACACGCTTCTGATCCCTAAAGTTGGTGTTTATGCGGATGTCTACATGGTGGAAGCGATGCTCAACCAGCTTGAAATGCAGCAAGGACTCAAAAACCGGATTGGCCTGGAGGCACTGATCGAAACAGCGCTGGGCATGGCCAATGTCGAAGATATTGCGCGCAACGGAACGAACGGACGCTTGGAAGCATTGCATTTCGGAGTGGCCGATTATGCAGCCAGCAACCGTGCCCGCACCACCAATATCGGCGGACTCAATCCGGATTATCCCGGCGATCAATGGCATGCCGCCATCAGCAGAATGACAGTGGCTTGCCGCGCCTATGGCTTGCGTCCAATCGATGGTCCTTTTGGTGACATTCAGGATCCGGAGGGTTATAAACTGGCTGCCAAACGTGCTGCCGCACTGGGCTGCGAAGGCAAATGGGCAATTCATCCTACTCAAATCGCCCTGGCAAATGAGGTATTCACCCCCCCTTCAGCGGAAGTCGAGAAAGCGCAGCGCATACTCAGTGCGTTGAAAGAGGCCGCCGCACAGGGCAAGGGCGCCGCTTCGCTGGATGGCCGACTGATCGATGCCGCATCGGAGCGGATGGCCAATAATATCGTCAAAATGGCTGAAGTCATCGCTGCCAAGAATCGCTAACCAACCTGGTTTGGAACCCCTGCCAGGTTGCAGGTGTTTAAAGAAACAACGGGAGAAATAGATTGGATATACATGAATATCAGGCCAAAGAAATTTTGGCTGAGTATGGGGTCAAGATTGCCGAAGGTGGCCTGGCGCATACCGCAGAAGAGGCAGTTCAGCGTAGCCGGGAAATTGACGGCAATGTCTGGGTCGTCAAGGCACAGATTCATTCGGGGGCACGCGGCAAGGCTGGCGGAATCAAAGTATGCCGGACACATGAAGAGATCGAAGTGGCGGCCGAATCCTTGCTCGGCCAACGGCTGGTCACGCACCAGAGCGGGCCGGCCGGCAAGCTCTGCTCGAAGCTGTATATCGAAGCGGGAACCGATATTGCCAGGGAATTGTACCTGGCATTTATGATCGACCGCAGCCATGAGCGCGTGATCATGGTCGGCTCCGCCCAGGGAGGCATGGATATCGAGGCTCTGGCCGCCACCGATCCCGATGCCATAAAAAAAATATTCATTGAACCCGCTGTCGGATTGCAGGACTTCCAGGCAAGAAAAATGGCGTTTGCATTGGGATTGGGCGAGGAGTTGCTCAACCACGCCGTCAAAACCATCAAGAGCTGCTATCGCGCTTTGCGTGATCTGGATGCCAATATTCTCGAAATCAATCCGCTGGTCGTTACCCGTAGCAACGAGCTGATCGCACTCGATGCGAAAATGAGTTTTGACGAGAATGCCATGTTCCGCCGGCACCGCATTTCCGAATTGCGCGACAACACCCAGATCGATGCGCGCGAAGTTGCCGCAGGTGAAGCTGGCCTGAGTTATGTCGGACTGGACGGTGATATTGGCTGCATGATCAATGGGGCGGGACTTGCCATGGCAACCATGGACATGATCAAACTCGCTGGCGGGGAACCGGCCAATTTTCTGGATGTCGGCGGCGGCGCTTCGGCTGAGCGGACGGAGAAAGCTTTCCGGCTGGTTTTGGCCGATAAGGGCGTCAAAGCGATGCTGGTCAACATTTTTGCCGGCATCAACCGCTGTGACTGGATTGCCGAAGGTGTGGTGCAAGCGGTCCGGAACATTGGCATGAACGTTCCTCTGGTGGTCCGCCTCTCCGGCACCAACGTCGAGGAAGGCCGTCGCATCATCGCCGAAAGTGGCTTGCCGATTATCACTGCTGAAACTCTGGCGGATGCCGCCGAGAAAGTCGTGCAGGCACGCAATCAAGTGGTGGCAGGCTGACTGAACACGAACAAAAAGGAATAGAAAAGTGGCAATTTTGATCAATGAACAAACACGAATCATCGTGCAAGGATTCACCGGCAGAATCGGTACATTTCATGCTCAGGAAATGATTGAGTATGGCTCCAATGTGGTGGGCGGCGTCACGCCGGGTAAAGGTGGACAAACCCATCTGGGATTGCCGGTATTCAATACAGTCAAGGAAGCGGTTGAGCAGGTGGGCGCCGAGGCGAGCATTGTATTTGTTCCGCCTGCTTTTGCGGCGGACTCGATCATGGAAGCAGCCGATGCGGGTATCAAATATTGTGTATCGATTACCGATGGCATTCCTACCCAGGACATGATGACCGTGAAAAGCTTTCTGCGCCGTTTCTCACTGGAAAATCGAATGATGCTGACCGGACCCAATTGTTCCGGCACCATTAGCCCAGGGCGCGCGATGCTCGGGATTATGCCTGGGCATATCTACATGCCTGGCACAGTGGGCGTGGTCGGCCGCTCCGGTACACTGGGCTATGAAGCGGCCGACCAGATGAGACGATTGAATATCGGCATATCGACATCTGTCGGGATTGGTGGAGACCCCATCATTGGCAGTTCACATCGGGATGTGCTGGAAAAACTGGAACAGGATCCCGAAACCAAGGTGGCCCTGATGATTGGCGAGATTGGCGGCCCAATGGAAGTGGAAGCCGGTATATTCGCCAAGGAAAATATGAGCAAGCCACTGGTCGCCTATATTGCGGGACTAACAGCACCGGCAGGTCGGCGCATGGGGCATGCCGGTGCAATCATCTCCTCTGCCGGCGAAAGTGCTGCAGAAAAAGTAGCGCGGCTGAAAGAACTGGGCGTTACCATTTGCCCGACACCTTCATTGATGGGCCAAACCGTAGCTGAGGTGTTGGCCAAGCTCTGATGCACCACACACTCCCGGCCACACCGGGAGTTTCATCTGTGCAGCACCACGCAAGCGCTATCCTGCGGTAGCACTTGCCTCTACCATGACTGCTGCATCAGCTATCTATTGGCTGGTGTGGTATTTGGCACTCAAGGCATGAACAGCTTCAACCAGTGCCAGCGCATGTTCTGGCGGCGTGAACTGTGAAATCCCATGCCCGAGATTGAAAACATGCCCATGACCATGGCCATAGCTTGCCAAAACTTTTTCAACTTCGGCAGCGATGATGTCCGGTGAGGAAAATAAGACGGCTGGGTCAAGATTACCCTGTAAGGCAACCTTGCCTTGCACACGCCGGCGCGCCTCGCCGATATCGATGGTCCAATCCAGACCCACCGCATCGCAGCCGCTTTCCACGATGGATTCCAGCCACAACCCACCTCCCTTGGTAAAGACGATGTTCGGGATGCGCACCCCATCATGCTCGCGCTTCAATCCAGCCAAAATATGCTGCATGTAGTGCAATGAAAATTCCTGGTAAGCCGCATGCGATAATGCACCGCCCCAGCTGTCAAAAATCATGACGGCTTGCGCGCCGGCTTCTATCTGGGCGTTGAGATAGGCAGTCACTGCGTTTGCGGTCACTTCAAGGATATGGTGCAATAGGTCAGGCCGCGCATAAAGCATGGTTTTGATCTGACGGAAATCGCTGCTACTGCCGCCCTCCACCATATAACAGGCAAGCGTGAAAGGACTGCCGGAGAAACCGATCAAAGGCACCTGATTGCAGAGTGCCTTCCGTATTTGCGTGACAGCATCCAGCACATAACGCAAATGCGTATCAGGATCAGGCGCAATCAACGAACGAATTTCCCATTCCTCGCGCAACGGACGCTCGAAACGGGGCCCTTCGCCCTCGGCAAAATACAATCCCAACCCCATCGCATCGGGAATGGTCAGAATATCCGAGAACAAAATTGCCGCATCCAGCGAGAACCTCGCTAGCGGTTGCAGTGTGACTTCGGTTGCTAAATTCGGATTCTTGCACAAGGAAAGAAAATCACCCGCGCGTGCGCGGGTCTGATTGTATTCAGGCAGATAGCGTCCGGCCTGGCGCATCATCCAAACAGGCGTGTAGTCGGTCGGTTGACGCAACAATGCCCGGATAAAAGTGTCATTTTCTGGTTTTGCCATCATCTAATATGTATAAAGTTTTTGAAAATAATTTTCTGGAGCAGGGATTCGCCCATTATCCTACAAACCCTGCCCTGAATAAGAGAGAATGCGACACTTCACTGGACGCGGCTTCCTAGCATGATGCAATATCAAGCATGATCAGCGCAGTTTTTGCATCTGCTGATTCAACTTTTCCAAGGTTTCGCTAAACACAGCCAGTCGGTCTTTTTCTTGCTGGACCACCCGCTCCGGTGCACGCTCGATAAAACTTGGATTGTCCAATTTGCCACTGGCTTTACCGATCTCGGCTTCCAGTCGGCGTATTTCCTTATTGAGGCGCTCACGCTCTTCAGCTATGTTCACCTCGATTTTGAGCATTAATTTAAATTCCCCGGCAATAGCAACCGGGGCATCGGTGTCCGGCAAGCCAGCTGGCAGAATATCCACTTCAGACAATTTCGCCAATGCCAGCATGTAAGGTGCAAAAACTGCCAGAACTGTAGGTTCACCTTCTATTAGCAGCGGCACCCGCTCGGCAGGAGACAGCTTCATTTCCCCGCGCAGCGTGCGACAGGCATTGATAAGTGCCTTGAGCAGCTGGATGGCATCATTGGCCTGTTCATCGACGCGTGTGAAATCAGCCTGTGGATACGGTTGGCGCATGATGCTTGCACCCGACTTGCCAGCCAGCGGCGCTACCGCCTGCCACAGCTCCTCGGTGATGAACGGAATGATCGGATGTGCCATGCGCAACATCGCCTCCAGGACACGCACCAGCGTACGCCGGGTAGCGCGCTGCTGGGCGGCATCGGCATCATTCAACTGCACTTTGGCCAGTTCCACATACCAATCGCAATATTCATCCCATACCAACTCATACATCTCGCGCGCGGCCAGATCAAACCGGTATTCGCCAAATGCCTGGGTCACTGCTTGTTCTGCCTGCTGCAAGCGCCCGATGATCCATTTGTCAGCCTGCGAGTAATGCAGTGGCAAGCTATCATCCAGTCCGACATCCTGGCCTTCACAGTTCATCAGTACGAAACGGGTAGCATTCCACAGTTTGTTGCAGAAATTGCGATAGCCTTCACAGCGCTGCAAATCGAATTTGATATCACGTCCATGCGAGGCCAGGCTGGCAAAAGTGAAGCGCAGGGCATCGGTACCAAACGCAGGGATTCCTTGCGGAAACTGTCTACGTGTAGTTTTCTCGATCGACTCGGCTTGCCGGGGATTCATCAGACCGGTCGTCCGTTTCTCGATCAGCTCCGGCAGCGTAATGCCGTCTATCAGATCGAGTGGATCTAGGACATTGCCCTTGGATTTACTCATCTTCTGGCCTTCTGCATCGCGGATCAAACCCGTGATATAGACTTCCTGAAACGGCACCTTGCCGGTAAAGTGCAGCGACATCATGACCATGCGCGCCACCCAAAAGAAAATGATGTCGAATCCGGTCACCAGCACCGAACCGGGCAGGAATGTTCTGAGCTCAGGCGTATCTGTCGGCCAACCCAGGGTCGAGAACGGCCACAGCGCCGAGGAAAACCAGGTATCCAGCACGTCTTCATCCTGCCGCAGCACATGCTTGCCCGAAAGCTGCTGCGCTTCCTCGAGGCTGTGCGCGACTGTCACATTGCCATCTTCGTCGTACCAGGCCGGAATCCGATGCCCCCACCACAGCTGGCGTGAAATGCACCAGTCCTGGATATTCTCCAGCCACTGGTTGTAGACATGCGTCCAATTCTCCGGCACAAACCGGACCTGGCCCCGATCAACTGCTTCAAGCCCTTGTTTAGCCAGTCCTGCCATCGACAGATACCACTGGTCGGTCAGCAGCGGCTCGATGACAGCATTGGTGCGATCCCCGCGCGGCACCATCAGTTTGTGGGGACGGGTTTCGACCAGCAGGCCCTGCGCCTGGAGATCGGCGATCACTTTTTTTCTGGCCTCAAAACGATCCATCCCCTGGAAAGCGACTGGCGCACAGTCATTGATCTTGCCGTCCAGCGTAAAGATATTAAGCGCCATCAATTTGTGCCGCAGTCCCACCTGATAATCGTTGAAATCATGGGCAGGCGTGATCTTTACGCAACCGGTTCCGAAATCAGGATCGACATAGATATCCGCAATGATCGGAATGGTCCGTTCTGACAATGGCAGCCGCAAGTGCCGCCCGATCAGATGCCGGTAACGCGCGTCCTCCGGATGAACCGCAACCGCCATATCCCCGAGCATGGTCTCAGGCCGTGTCGTGGCCACGATCAGGCCGCCTGTCTTGCCCCCTTCCTCGGACGGTTCGGACGGTTCGAACGGATAACGGATATGCCAAAGCGACCCATTTTCCTCGGTCGAGATCACTTCCAGATCGGATACAGCGGTTTGCAGGACAGGGTCCCAATTGACCAGACGCTTGCCCCGATAGATGAGCCCTTCCCGGTACAAGCGCACGAACACTTCGGCGACCGCCTCGGAAAGAGTTTCATCCATGGTGAATCGCTCCCGCGACCAGTCGCAAGAGGCGCCCATGCGGCGCATTTGCCGGGTAATAGTCGAGCCGGAAGCGTCCTTCCATTGCCAGACCCTTTCGAGGAAAGCTTCACGGCCGATCTGGCGGCGGTCTCTGCCTTCCTGATCCAGTTGACGCTCGACCACGATCTGGGTCGCAATCCCAGCATGATCGGTGCCAGGCTGCCAGAGCGTATTGTCGCCCAGCATGCGGTGATAGCGTATCAATGCATCCATCAAGGTATGCTGAAAAGCATGCCCCATATGCAGGGTGCCGGTAACATTGGGAGGCGGCAGCATGATGCAATAAGCCGCTGCATCGGTTTGCTGATTTGGTTGGAAATAACCAGCCGTTTCCCAGGCTGCATACCAGCGGGTTTCGATATCTTTTGGATCAAAGCTTTTTGAAAGTTCCATGGTAGTCAGGCAAGTAAATGGACCGCGGGGGTAAAACCGGCCATTATAGCGAATGAGAAAAAAGTTTACGGCTTAAAAATTCTTGGGCAGCCGTTTTGCCAGCGCCTGCAGCAAAGTTAGCCGCTCGGCGGGATCGAGGTGGATTTGCGCTTCCCTGATGGCAGCATCGAACGCGAAACAGAGCAGCTCGGAAATTTCGGACTGCGCCGGCCAGGCATTAATGGACAAAGTGACCCGATCTGTCAAAACAGGCACCTGGCCAGTGTCCGATGCAAAGCCGTCGATAGCCTGGGAGGGGTCAGACGGGTCGGACAAAATAGCGACAGCATCGGCATGTCCGGATGCAGCCGGTTCCACGGCGCGCATCAACGAGGATGACTCGCGCCGATGTCTGCGCAACATCGAATCAAGTTTATCCAACAGAATCTCGTCTTCCACTTCCAGAGATTTGTCGGGCTGGGTATCTGTCATGAATAATCAACTCCAGCATCTTGGGCTGGGCATATGGCAGTCAAACAACATTGTCCAAAATTCACGCCATTAACTTACTTTGACGCCACAAATCATATTGGCCCGCCAGCATGTGCTCTCGGCAAACACAGCCTGCCGCCTGAAGCATTATCGTCTAGCTCAGGTCAAGCCGGTGATGCCGCACAGCATGCCCTTGCTCTTGATAGAACCGGTAACGCTGGCGTGCGATTTTTTTATCGCTCGCCTCATCGACGATCTCGACAATTCGCGAGAATTGCTCGCAGGCCGGTGGCACTGCTTCATCGAGGTTGACCAGCACGTCAAATCCACTTCCTTCAGCCACGAGGGTGCGATAATCACTCAAAATGACTGGCGTCATAGCGGCCAACTGATCGCCTGCCCTGCAATGCGGCACGAAGCTGGTCGGCGAAAAGGTCCAGAGCAATTTATCGAACTGATCGGCCAGCGAAGCATCCGAAACCAGAACGAGCGTTCTCAACCCTTGTTGCACCGCTTTTGCGCAGAGGCGGCATGCAATCAGCAATCTATCGGGCGCGCCCGTATAGAAATCGATTTGTTTCACCAGTCATTCGGACCAGGTTATTTCTGCTGGGCGCGGGCAACCAGGAACTGTGTCAATAATGGCACAGGGCGTCCGGTAGACCCCTTATCCTGACCAGATTTCCAGGCTGTCCCGGCAATGTCCAAGTGCACCCACTGGAACTTCTCGGTAAAACGGGAGAGGAAACATGCCGCCGTAATCGCCCCCCCCCAGCGGCCACCGATATTGGCCATATCGGCGAAATTGCTTTTGAGCAGATCCTGATACTCCTCCCACAACGGCAGCTGCCAGGCACGGTCCGACACCTGTTCACCCGCCTGGAGCAAATCCTGCGCAAGCTGTTCATTATTGCCCATCAAGCCGGTTACAACATGCCCCAGCGCAACTACGCAAGCGCCGGTCAGGGTCGCGATATCGATCACGGCCTCCGGTTTATAGCGTTCGGCGTAAGTCAGCGCATCGCACAGGATCAGACGGCCTTCCGCATCGGTATTCAGGATTTCGATGGTTTGCCCGGAAAGACTGGTTACCACATCACCTGGTTTGGTTGCATTGCCGCCAGGCATATTTTCAGTGGCGGGTATGATGCCGACGACATTGATAGGCAGCTGCATTTCCGCAACCGCTGTCAATGTACCCAAAACACTCGCTGCGCCGCTCATGTCGTATTTCATCTCGTCCATCTCGGCTGCCGGTTTAAGCGAAATGCCACCGGTATCGAAAGTCACCCCCTTGCCGACCAGCACGATCGGTTTTTCCATTTTCAGCTGGCCACGGTATTCCAATACGATCAACTTGGCCGGTTGACGGCTCCCTCGCGCCACCGCCAACAATGCACCCATGCCCAGTTTCTCCATGTCTTTCTCTTCCAGCACGGATAATTTCAGCTTGAATGCCTTGGCCAGATCCTTGGCCTGCTCGGCCAGATAGGCTGGCGTGCAAATGTTAGGCGCAAGATTGCCCAGGTCTTTGGTTACCTTCATGCCCTGAGCGGTGGCCACGCCTTGCCGCAATGCTGCTTCGGCTGCCGTCTGCGAGGATTTGTCGTTGACGGCGATCACCACTTTGGCCAATGATGGCAAATGTTTCTCGGGTTTGCTTTTCAGGCGATCAAAGCGATAAATGCTCTCTTCTGCCAGCACAACAGTCTGAAATACACCCCAGGCAAAATCCCGTTGCCTGACGGGCACATCTAACAGGTAAATAGCCGCGTCTTTGGCACCAGTTTGGTGCAGCGTTTTGAATCCTGCCCGCACGGCCCCGAGGAATGCTTTTTCTCCGTATGTTTTTTCCTTTCCCATCCCTACCAGCAACACGCGTTTACTGGCGATATTCGGCACGCCATGCAACAACAAAGTCGTGTTTGCCTTGCCATCCATATCCCCCTGTCCGGTCACTTTACCCAGGTAACCCTTACAGGCATCATCCAATTGCCTGGCTGCTTCACTCAATTTTCCGGATTCGAATACGCCCACCACGACACAGTCACCCCGATACTTATCCGGGCTGCCGGATTTGATTGCAAAGTCCACGTTTCACTCCTGTTTGTATGTAGGAATTATCAATTTAGATAGATAGATAGATAGCGAGTCGGATTAGCGCTGCGCTGCTCACAGCAAGTCCAAGAAAGCCGAGTGGCCAATTATTTGCGGAAAACATACCTTGAACTCCTGTCAAACAACCCTGTTTTTCCATTCCTTTTTCTGGATCTTGGCTTGGCCACATCGGATATAATCATCATTATTCAGGGAAAATCAGAAAAATCGACAGATGCTCTGTTTAAGTCGCCAACCGAAGGATAGTATGAAGGAAATTTTGCTTGAACAATTGCAGTTCTGCTCCAATCTGCCGAGCCTTCCTTCGGTTGCGCTTAAAATCATCGATTTGGCAGGCAAAGCTGATACCAATCTTACCCAACTTAATCATTATATCTCACTCGATCCCGCGCTCGCCGCCAAAATTGTCAAAACGGCCAATTCCCCTCTGTACAAATCCAGGCACCAAGTCAGCAACATCAGCCAGGCAGTAAGCATGCTGGGCATGCACGGTGTCATGACGATCGCATTATCTTTTTCGCTCATGGAATCGCTGTTGCAACATACCAGGAACCATCTGAATCCCGCCAACAGCAGCAGCTTCTGGCGACGCTCGATCACATCGGCACTGGCTAGCCGCACGCTTGGCAAACGCATTCAGATGAACAACCTGCTGGATGATTTGTTCCTAGCCGGATTGTTGCAAGATATCGGCATCCTCGCGTTTTATGCCATTCTGCCCGAAACTTACCCGCAAATCTTTTCCTCTTCTCCGGATCATGATGCGCTTTACAAAGCTGAAAAAGAAGCTTTCGGCCTTGGGCACAATGAACTGGGTGCCGCCTTGCTGGGCCGCTGGAAATTGCCGGCATATATAGCCGAAGCATGTGCGAACAGCCACGATCAATCAAACCTTGCGCAACCAGGCATCAACGAATGTATCGCCGCATCCGGCTGTGTAGCCGATTATTTTTTGGCACCCGGCGAGCAAAAGCATATCGACACGGCCATCCAGGCAGCCAAAGCCTACCTGGGTCTCGATGGCCACGCCCTGATGACAGTTTTGGAGGACATGAAAGATGAATTGCATCATGTTGAGGAACTGTTCGAAATCTCGATCATCAGTCCGGCGCAATTGAATGGCATAATCGAAGCGGCCAGGGAACTGCTCACCATGCGCACCTTGATCAAGGTGCGCGAACTGGAAGACAGAGTCCAGCATGACGGACTGACCGGCGCGCACAACCGGGCCTATTTCAACGACACCTTCCAGCATGAATTTCTGCACTCGAATCAAAACGATTCACCACTGGCACTGGCCATGATCGACATTGATAAATTCAAGCTTGTCAATGACACCCATGGACACATCACCGGCGACGGCGTGCTGGTCGCTGTTGTCAAATCCATTGCCAGTCAAATTCGTCAAACAGATATTCTCTGCCGCTATGGCGGCGAGGAATTCGCCTTGATTCTGCCCGGTACCCATCGCATAGCGGCCCATGCTATCCTGGAAAGGATAAAAGCCAATATCGCAGCCATTGCTTACGAACTTGACTCGGGCTGTATAATCCATATCACCGCTTCGATTGGCTTGGCCGTCAATATGGGCCAGACGCCCACTTTTTCCGCTCACCGGGATATGTGGAGGCTGCTGATTGCGCACTCTACGCAGCCAAGCATGGCGGCCGCAACCAGATCATGGAGTGGAACCCCTCGCTGGTTACACACGCTAAAACCTAGGAGGCTATTCTTGGACAGTCTCCTGGCATTTGCCCGGCATATCGATTATTCTTCCGCCGGCGGAAGTGGCCAATCTATTATTAACTCACTATCAAGCAGAATAAATTTAATGAATCTTATCATTCAAGGACTGGATATCCAGAACAGTGATTTACGGGCTGTGGCCAAACTCGCCCAGGTCAGTCAGATAGAGCGCATTACCGGAGAAGCCTTCAGACTGCTTGAAGCACAACCGCATCCCGATATCCCGCAATATTGCAATGAAGCGGATCTGGATTACGCCTTTGTGCAACCTGGCAAAAAACTGACAGATTTTGGCCTGGTTGCAATGGATATGGATTCGACACTGCTGGCCATCGAGTCCATCGATGAAATCGCAGCCATGCACAATGTCAAACCGCAGGTTTCAGAAATCACCTTGAGCACCATGCGAGGAGAAATCAATTTTGCCGAAAGCCTTACCCGCCGCACAGCCCTGCTCGCAGGGCTGGCGCAAGAAGCGCTGCAACAGGTTTATGACGAGCGCTTGCGCCTGAGCCCGGGGGCCGAAAAAATGTTGCAGAAAATGCAAGCTGTCGGCATCAAGACCATGGTGATATCAGGTGGATTTACCTTTTTTACCGATCGGATTAAAACCCGGCTCGGACTGGATTATGCTTTCGCCAACACGCTCGATATCCAGAACGGTAAACTGACTGGCAAAGTGCTCGGCAGCATCATCGGCGCATCAGGCAAGGGAGAAGTATTAAAACAAGTACGTAACTCGCTCGGCCTCGAGAAAGCACAGGTTATCGCTATCGGGGACGGTGCCAATGACCTGAAAATGCTGGAAGAAGCGGGTGTCGGCATCGCTTTCCGGGCCAAACCGATCTTGCAGGAAAAAGCCACTTTTTCGATCAATCATGTTGGCCTGGATGGCATCATTCATTTGTTTGAATAATCCTGGCGGGTATCAGTACCGCTTGAGTCAAGCTTAAAAAACCCCAGGCTCAATAGTCGGGCTCGTACATCAGAGTACGCACATATGCTTCCAGATCATCAGGCAAATTGGCTGTTGCCAGCCCTTCTTGCTGCGCGACGTGACAGACCGCGATCGCAATGGCCTGTGAGACCTCCCTCACCCGGGGAAGTGTTGGATAAATCGCCCCCCGCTCGATCTCTTCGGGCGATACCATCGCTGCCAACACCTCAGCTGCGGCGAGAAACATGCGCTCGGTCACGAGGGTTGCGCGGCAGGCCAGCATACCCAGTCCGATGCCTGGAAAAATATAGGCATTATTGCCTTGCGCGGGATGAAAAATTTTTTCTCCCATCGTCACGGCTGGGAACGGACTGCCGCTGGCGAAAACGGCCCGTCCGTCGCTCCAGCGGCAAGCCTGTTCCGCCGTGCACTCCGTATGCGAGGTTGGATTGGAAAGCGCAATAATGACTGGGCGTTCCTGGTATTGCGCCATTTGATGGATGACCGCCTCGCTGAACGCCCCTGCCGCTCCCGTGGCACCAATCAAGACATCCGGCTGCAGACGCTCAATCGCTTCGAGAAAACTGGCGGGCGCCTGCTCCTGGATGAAGGGTTGTATATGTGCTTTATGTTTGGCGCGGGCGGTGACCACCAGCCCCTCCCTATCGACAAAAGCAATTCTGGCCCGTGCCACCGCTTCACTGAGGCCGGCCGTCTGAAATGCCGACAGCATCAGCCTGGCGATGCCGGTTGCAGCAGAACCGGTCCCCAGCAACATGATTTTCAGATCGGCGAACTGCTTGTGCGTGATTCTGCAGGAAGCGTGGACACCTGCCAGCGTAACCGCGGCCGTACCCTGGATATCATCATTGAAGCAACGCACCTGCTTGTGGTAGCGATCCAGCAAGACAAAAGCATGTTCACTACTGAAATCCTCGAACTGGATCAATGCGTCCGGGAATTTATGCCGGACCGCCTGCACAAATTCATCGACCAGCGACAAATAATCCTGCCCGGCCAGGCGGGCATGAGGATAACCAAGATAAAGCGGATCATTCCTCAGTTCTTGATTATTGGTACCGACATCCAGCATCACCGGCATACAATGGGCAGGATGAATCCCGGCGCAGGCAACATACAAGGCGATTTTTCCAATCGGAATGCCCATGCCGTTCGCGCCCAGATCGCCCAGCCCCAGAATGCGCTCCCCATCGGTCACCACGATGATACGCACATCGGTTTCGGGCCAGTTTGCGAGCAAGGATGCGACCCGACCTCTATCCTCAGGGGTGATATACAACCCCTGAGGCTTTCTGAAAATATGGGCAAACTCACTGCATGCCTCTCCGACCGTGGGCGTATATACAAGCGGCATGATCTCTTCGATGTAATCGATCAGTGTCCGGTAAAACAAACGCTGATTGCGCTCGAGCAGACTGTTCAGAAATATATATTTTTCTATATCGCTGCGCTTTCCCCGCAAGTTACCCAATACACGTTGCTGTTGATTTTTGATATCCGCTACGCTATACGGCAGCAAGCCCTGCAGTCCGTAACGCATGCGCTCCTCGCGCGTGAATGCAGTGGATTTATTTTGTGCCGGATCATCCAGCAACGCCTTCCCATGCAACGCTTTCATCGCCTTTGCTCCTCACAATATCGATCTTCTGGTATCTATCTGCTCACCACTACAACACCGGGCCCTGCCGCACCATCATGGTGCTGTCTCTATTCAAAATAGGCCAACCGTGCGATGGGATAATATCGATCAGGGCTGAATTGCCACAGCCGTCCCTACGGGCACGCGCTCGTATAAATCCAGCAGATCGTGATTATGCATCCGTATACAGCCGATCGATCCTGGCTGGCCCATCTGCGCGCTGTCGGGACTGCCATGAATATAGATATAGCGGCGCATGGTATCGACCGAGCCCAGCCGATTGAAACCCGGTTCATAGCCAGAAAGCCAGAGGATGCGCGTGAGAATCCAGTCCCGCCCTGGATAACGCGCGGCCAATTCCGGGGTATAAATTTCACCGGTCGGACGACGCCTGACAAACACGGTGTTAAGCGGCTGATTGGCACCAATCTTGGCACGGATGACATGTTTCCCCAATGGGGTCTTATAACTGCCGCGTTCCTGCCCGACACCATTCTTCGCCGAAGAAACAGAATATTGCTGGATGATCTGCCCCGCCGCATCCAACAACGTCAATTGCTGCAGTGAAATGCTGACAACTATGCTCATTCCGCTACACATCCTTTTCCTCTACGCTTGATCATAAAGAATTGTTTCAACAAGGCACTGGCCTCCTGCGCCAGAACACCCCGACTGACCGTCAAGTGATGATTGAGCCGGGTTTCGGCGGGCAAATTCAGTATGCTGCCACACACACCGGTTTTGGGATCATCTGCCGCATAAACCAGTCGCCTGATTCGCGCATGAAAAATCGAACCGATGCACATGACACATGGTTCGAGCGTGACATAGAGCGTACAATCCACTAAACGGTAATTGCCCAGCTGCCTGGCGGCATCGCGCAGGGCCATGATTTCAGCATGCGCGGTTGGGTCAGTTGCCGTGATCGGGCGATTATGCCCCCGGCCTATGACTTCGCCATCCCTGACCACCACTGCGCCGACCGGGATCTCTCCCTTTGCCTGTGCTTGAAGAGCCAGCTTAAGTGCATCACGCATAAAAAATTCATCTTCGGACGGGTCCGGCTGCCAGTTCATCCATTCTCCCATCGGTTTTTTGTGCTAAATTGCCTTATCCATAGTAGCCATCCAGAATTATGACTTTCACCAAACCATCGCATCACACAACTCTCCACCAAGCCAGGGAGGAGCTACGCAGCTTGCGCGACATGTTGCGCTTTGCCATCAGCTATTTCAACCAGACCGATCTTTTTCTGGGACACGGCCTGCCGACCGCCTACGACGAAGCCGCCCATCTGATCCTGCACAGCCTGCAGCTGGCCCCCGACCAGCTGAATATGTTTCTGGATGCCAATCTGACTCGCCACGAACGCGCTCAAATCACGCGCATCCTTGAACGGCGGGTCGAGGAAAAAATTCCGGCGGCTTACTTAACGCATGAGGCCTGGCTGGGAAATTTCAATTTTTATGTTGATGAACGCGTCATTATACCGCGCTCGTTCATCGCTGAATTGCTGGAGACCCGGCTGTCGCCCTGGATAATGGATCCCGACACGGTGGAGGCCGCACTTGATCTTTGCACCGGTTCTGGCTGCCTGGCGATTGTGCTGGCGCATGCTTTTGAAAATGCCCAGATCGATGCCGTCGATCTATCCAAGGATGCCCTGGAAGTTGCGCAGAAAAACGTCACCAACTATGACCTGTCCGACAGAATCCGTCTCATTCACTCCGACCTGTTCAGCGAACTGGCGGGAAAGCGCTACGACCTCATAATCAGCAACCCGCCTTATGTCAACGCGGCATCCATGGCCACACTCCCCGAGGAATACCGCCATGAACCTGAAATCGCCCTGGCTGGCGGCCAGGATGGACTGGACATCATCCGCAGAATTTTTGACGAAGCCGGCAGACACTTGACTGAAAATGGCTTGCTGATTATGGAAATTGGTCACAACCGAGAGGTGCTGGAGCAAGCGTTCCCACGGCTGCCCTGCACTTGGCTGGAAACCAGCGGAGGGGATCAGTTTGTCCTGATGGTCAAGCGCGCAGAGCTACCTGCTTGAAGGCATTGCGCACGCATGTGGATCAACACTATTCGTCCCCGCCAAGCGGGGCTTTCCGGCCAGGGCGAAGCGCCACAGTGGCTATTGCACCAACTCAAGCAAATGCTTGATCTCGGCATCCGTCAACTCCAACCACTGGCCGCGTTTGAGTCGCGGAGGTAGCTGGATGGGGCCAAACCTGACACGTATCAAGCGGCTGACGGTCAAGCCCAGCGCTTCAAACATCCGGCGCACCTCCCTGTTTCTGCCCTCTTTGAGCGTGACGCGATACCAATGATTGGTGCCCAGCCCTCCCTCATCAAACAGTCGCTCGAATTTCGCCAGGCCATCCTCCAGCTCGATCCCCGTAGTCAGCTGCGTGACTTGCTCTGCATTCAGTTGTCCGACGATGCGTACTGCGTATTCCCGCTCCATTTGGAAACGTGGATGCATCAGGCGATTGGCAAGCGCGCCATCGGTCGTGAAAATCAATAAGCCGCTGGTATTAAAATCCAGCCTGCCGATGGAAATCCAGCGCGAAGACTTCATACGAGGCAATTTATCGAAGACCGAGGGTCTTCCCTGAGGATCCTGCCAACTGACAATTTCACCCTCCGGCTTGTGATAAATAATGACGCGCGGCAAGCGCTCGCCCATTCTGATGCGGATGATTTTGCCGTCAACCCGCACCAAATCATCGAGCCCGACCCGGTCGCCCAGCTGTGCGGTGACACCATTGATAGTGGCTCTGCCGGCAGCGATGATTGCCTCCATTTCGCGCCTTGATCCCAATCCGCTTTGGGCCAGCAGTTTTTGCAGCCGACAAGCCGCCATCGGTGCCGTGAGGCTGGATTGGGCAGATGTGGCCACCGGCTCACGCCTGCGCCGGGGCTGATGTTTATGTGATCGATTAACCGGCATAAGTATGAATATCAGAATTGCTAACGATCACCCGTTTGGTGTCAACGTCAAAAGGGCGCCGGGCCCGGTCAGAAACCTGTCGGCACCAAACGCAGCCTATGTAAAAAATTGATGAACCGAGTAGTCGCGTCAGAAAGGAAATTTCATGCCCGCTGGCAGGCCCAGGCCACTCGTCACACTGGCCATATTTTCCTGTGTCGTCGCTTCCACCCGGCGCACCGCATCGTTGACAGCAGCCGCAATCAAATCCTCCAACATTTCCTTGTCGTCACCCATCAGGCTCGCATCGATATTGACCCGTCTCACATCGTGGCGACAGGTCATGACCACTTTGACCATGCCGGCTCCAGCCTGCCCTTCAACTTCTATCGAGGCCAGCTTTTCCTGCATCGCTTTCATGTTTTCCTGCATTTGCTGCGCCTGCTTCATCAAATTACCCAGATTGGCTTTCATCACTTCACTGTCTCCATTATTCAATTGGTTTAATAGAAGAAACGTTTAATTTCGCATCAAACTGCTCGATCAATGCCTGTACAAAAGGATCGGCTTCAATCGCATCCACGGCACGAGACTGTTTTGCCAGCTTATCACGATCCTGCAGAACGGCCGAGGTGACACCCGTGATACTTCCCACAGAAAAAGTCACCTCGACAGGTTTGCCGAAATAGTTTTCCAGCTGCGATTTGAGTCTATCCTGATAAGATTTATCCAACAGATGTTTGTGCATCTCCGCCACACAGAATGCGATTTTCTCTGACGAGAACGATTTTGCCTCGCAGTATTGCGCCAGCATGCGGGTCATTCCACTCAATTTCAGCTGGTTCACCACCGCCAACCAGGCATCATTGGGCGAATTATGTTCAACCGGATGCTCCGGCGCCGGCTGATCAGGCGGTATTCTGTTAACCACGTCACCGATATTAGGCATGCTATCGGCCGTATGCGTTGTCTGCCTGCCCAGGCTAGGCGAACCTGGCAGGAAAGCCAGCAGCCGCAGCAAGGTCATTGTGAATCCGCAATAGTCATCGGGTGCCAGACTGAAATCACCGCGTCCGTGCAAAACGATTTGATAAAATAATTGGATATCCTCGGGTGTGAAGCGGCTGGCAAGCCTCATGAGCCGGTCCCGTTCCGGCCACGACTCATCAATAGCTTGCGGCACAGTCTGCGCCAGGGCCAATCGATGCAGCACTGCCGCCAATTCCTGCAAGGCCTGATCGAATGACACGCTGGCTGCTTCCAATTCATCCGCGATCGCGAGCATGGCAGCACCATCCTTTTCCGCCAGCGCTTCCAACAAAGCGAATAAATAATCCTGATCCAGCCCCCCCAACATGGCTCGGATATTAGCTGCGTCCAGCACGGCATTACAAAAAGCAACCGCCTGATCGAGCAGGCTCAATGCATCGCGCAGACTCCCTTTGGCGGCATGCGCCAGTAATTTGAGTGCAGCCGCATCTGCCGTCACCGCTTCGGAAGCCAGAATTTCAGCCAAACGCTTCTCGATCAACAGGGGCGGTATTTGCTTCAGATTGAACTGCAGGCAACGGGATAAAACCGTGACCGGGATTTTCTGGGGATCGGTCGTGGCCAGTATGAATTTAACATGGCCCGGGGGCTCCTCCAGCGTTTTCAGCATCGCATTGAAGGCTGATTTGGAAAGCATGTGCACTTCATCAATCAGGTAAACCTTGTAGCGTGCCGAGACAGGTGCATATTGCGCGTTATCCAGCAGTTCGCGCATCGCATCCACCTGTGTATTGGATGCTGCATCCAGCTCGACCAAATCGACAAAATTTCCTTGATCGATGCCCAGGCAGACAGCACACTGCCCGCAAGGCGTGGGGGTCACACCTTGTTCGCAGTTAAGCGCCTTGGCCAGAATCCGGGCAACCGTGGTTTTTCCGACACCGCGCGTACCGGTAAACAAATACGCATGATGCAGGCGGTTCTGCTCCAGCGAGTTAGCGAGCGCCCTGACTACATGCTCCTGCCCGACCAGTTCGGAGAATCCCTTTGGACGCCACTTGCGGGCAAGTACTTGTGAATCCACCAAGATTTGTTATCAAGAAAAAGATTAGCGCGACTTGGCCACGATGGCCGACATATTGATGGGTGGCGAGCCGAACCCCCGGCACTTACAAAAATAGCTGTGGCTGCTTCCTTCCGGATCTGACCAGGTTCACTACCTTGCAATGCGGGGAGGCCCGCCATAGTGTCATTTTACCTCAAGCTGTCACTTGAATGTAGCAATATGTTCATCCATAATCGTCCACCATTGCGGATCAGGCAGCAATTATCCAAATATAAGCGCAATTTTACGGATGAACATCCTACTGGATGGATGCAGCATACTTGGCTGCGCAATTGATAAGCACGGATAGAAATGATGGTTGCGGGGGTAGGATTTGAACCTACGACCTTCGGGTTATGAGCCCGACGAGCTGCCAGACTGCTCCACCCCGCGACAGGATTTATAACTATAAACAAAAAACCGGCAGCAGTCAAATTTGATGTTCACACCCATCCAGGACAAGAGCGCGGCATGGCCCAGCAAGCCACCTGTTTGCAGACTACCTTTTGCTCATGGCACGACAACAATCTCCACGCTATCCTGAAAGCTGCCATCCAATAAACCATCTTCATTATTGTCAACCGCGAATGTCACACGATACTCACCCAGAGGGAGCCCACTGGCCGAACCATTCAAGATCGGCAGTCGGTCGATAAAGATCAATGGGCCGCCATACACCCGTACCGCCTGATCGGATCGGACAAACTCGAAGCGCTCGTTCAACCAGAACACACCCATTGGCGTGACTGCACGCACCCAGTAATCGGCCGGTTTGTTCAGGCCTGCATTGGGGAACAATGATACCTCGAGCAACAAATGCTCGCGCTGGCTGACGGTGGCGGAACCGGACAAGCGGTTGGCAAAGACTTCCGGCATTGGCGGGCCGCCCGCCTGCTCCGGGTTAAAAAACCAGGCAACATCGTCTCTAAAAAAGATATTGCCCCGAGTGATGACAAAATGTCCGGGCCTTGGCTCTACAGCTTGAATCTCACATGCGGCAAATGTTGTTTCTTCATTGTCGAAGTGCAATACGATGTCGGCATCATCGGTCGGTCCAGCAAACTCGAGTACTACGGTATAGTCATCGGCCGTTCCTGCCAGGCCGTCAAATCCGCTCATCGCGAGCCGCAGCGTGGCGACATCATCCGGGCTCAGTGTACGCTGCGCTTCGCCCGTGGAAATGCCCTGCTGCATGACTGCTTCCGAATTTCCCAGACCAAGCAGGTTGGCCACGCCCAGGTTGGCGTTGGCTGCAAACAAATGGCCCGGTGGCAGATCGAACAATTCACGGCCATAGGTCGTGCGATCCACCCGGGGCGCTATCGTGAAGGGGTTGTTGTTATCCCTGCGAAACCAGTGGAGATTGACATCATCGCCGCGCAGATCCTCGTGCGAGCCAATCACCCCATCCATGCCGGGATCGAGGTTATACACGCCATCCGCACCCCGGGTCGTCTTGGTATAGTCCCGCTGCACACCCTGCAAGCCCGATTCGGAAGCCAGATTGGGATGGTCCAGGCCTATGCAATGCCCGAGTTCATGCAGCAGCACCGATTCGAAATCAAACTGATCGGGTGGCACATTGCTGCCGGTTTTGTGCACGTTTCCCAGCGTGGGAACTAGATCATTCCAGGTCTTGATGGCATTCAACACAGGCACCCACATTTTTCTCACATCATTGAGCGATGTGCTCGATGCGATACCCACGGTCACGAACAGCACTCTGCCCGCCCCCCTATAACCAGTCGGGTGCGTGATCACATTGGGACCGATTCTATCAGCCAGTTTCTCGGCCAGCATGAACACACCTGGATAAGCCGGCGTCACCGTCGTCAATGCCGTTATCCCTATCACTGCTTTTGGCAGCCAGGTCAACAATGATCGCCACACCAGAATGTTCATACCGGAAATCCACATCGCATATGTTGATCAAGGCGCAGCATCGACCTTCGTGAGATCGGATTGGCGCATGATGGCCTCGAGCCGTTGCTGAACGGCGTACAACTGTTGAATCTCGGCTATTCCGGTATACTGCCTGGCATCTCTTTTCAGGGCATGCCAGGATATGGTTTTTTGGGTTGCCGGCGTGGCTGACAGCGACCTGCCCGCCGCATGATACCGGTCAGGAAAAAACTCGATATGCAGGGTCGGCGCATCCGAGATGCCGAAGATGACCGATGCGTGCAAATCACTGGCCTGATCATGTGCCGCCATCAAGTCACGCACCTTGCGCGCATCGAATGCCAGTAGTACCTGGTCAGTCAGCATCGACCACAATTGGCCCAGATGCCCCGGATCCAATCGACCGGCGTAGACGCCCGCCTGCTTCAAGAAATCCGGATAATACACCCGCATGGTGCCATCCTGATAAAGCGTCAGGGAAGGATTCGCCTGACCGTTTCTTGCGCCCCCAAGAATCTGGGTGTAGCGCAACAGGATAGCATCCTCATCAGGCCAGGCCACCTGGCCTGCCGCAGACGCAGCCGGGCCAGACCGTACCGGACCGGCATCAGCGGCGAAAACCGGCATGGGAAGCGGGCTTAGCACCATTGCCAGCCATAACATCAAATGGGTGAACAAGCTTCCGGCAAGCATTTTCATCAGCCAATCACTCTCTAAAAATTGACCCGCTCAGGAGGATGAACGGTCGATCATACCGATATGAAAAGCGGGTTGCCCCTGACGCCTTTCTTTGAGATAGCGCTTCAATGGATCATGAATCACCCGGAAGGCCATTTCATCCCAGGGAATTTCGTGTTCTTCGAACAGCTTCACTTCCAGGCTTTCGATCCCCGGCGAGAAATCGAGATCCAATAATTTTGCCCGGAATAATAGATAGACCTGGCTGATATGCGGCAAATTATAGACAGCATAGAGCTCGCGGATCTCGACCCGGGCATTGGCCTCCTCCAGCGTTTCCCTGGCCGCACCTTGCGCGAGCGTCTCGTTATTCTCCATGAAGCCCGCGGGCAGCGTCCATTTTCCCTCTCGCGGAGCGATCGCGCGCCGGCATAATAAGATTCTGCCCTTCCACTCCGGGATGCATCCCACCACCATCTTGGGATTCTGGTAGTGTATCGTATGACAAACAGGGCAAACAAACCGTGGCAAGGTATCACCTGTCGGTATGCGCAATTCAACCTCGCTGCCGCACTGGCTACAAAATTTCATATCTGTTTCCACAATTCATGCCGATATACACTCGCTGCAATCACACCATTGAAACCGACAAACCCAAACAAGTCCCGGATACCCCTGCCCGGCAATCCTGGTTCGGCCTTTGATTCATTTATCGGCCAGAAGCCCTGATCAACGCGTCACTTTGAATCCACGCTCTGCCAACAGCTTCCCTGACTGATCAAATGCCACCACTCGCCATGCACCGATTCTGGATTTATCGAGTATCTTGCTGGAATACGTCCGCCAATCACTCGCGCCTGTATCCAGTATAACCCTGGCTACATGTTTTTCCTGATAAAACCAGTCTACAGTCACTTTTTCATTTTCAAGCCCAGACAAATGCAAGTAAAAATAAATCGGCTGGCTATAAGCCATCGCCAAAGGCACGTGATCAATACTGTCAACCGGTTCACGCCGCCGAATGCCCGATGTCAGCTGTGCCCGCAGCACGCTGGGATGATCGTTCGCTTTCGGCTTGACAACGACCATATTACTTCCCACCTCGTGATCGGGAGCGGCTGGCTTGATGTCTGGCGTGAGTATCTGGTCGGCATTCGCCTCAGCAGACGATCGGCTTGCTGGTGCATCTGCTGCTCCCTGCTTGGAAGCCGGCTTTTCAAGCCCTTGCGCACGGCCTTCCTGCATGTTGTCAGACGGTTCTGTCGGCGATTTCTCCACTGCTGGAGATGGCGCGGAGGCCGCAAACTCACTCTCTGAATGCGTCGGGGCCTGCGCCAAAGCCATGCTGTCATTGGACACCCCCTGGCGGCTGCCATCCTCATCAGCCAGCCATGTAGCAATTAGCCAACCCATTGCCGACAGGACCATCAGCAAAGTCAGGGCCGCTATCATTATTTTTCGCCAATCATAATCCGCAGCAACTGATTGGCGAGAAAGAGAGTCGGCTTCCTGTTCAGCCTCGGATCGCCCGGGCATGGATTGATCAAGCCGAATGCGGATTTTAAGCCGTGTATTTTGGATCATGCTTGCTTGGATGAACTGACTAGACTGAGATCGCTATCGAGAAAAGGCTGGAGACTGGCGCGCGCCACATTTCTTGCTTGCATAAGTTCCAGCACCACTGAAACACCATTGTTTGGATACCACATCTTCCCAGAAGGAATACCCCATGAACGACTAGACTCGCAGTTTCGCACGAGGATTGAATGCCAGTTTTTGCTCCATCTCGCGGTAAATTGCACGCGCCTGTTCGCTATCAGCCGGAGGCAATGCAATCTGCAGCACGATATACAAATCTCCTGGCGGCGTACTCGGGATGCCACGTTGCCGGAGCCGTAGCTTTTGCCCCGACTGGGAGCCGGCTGGGACTTTAAGATCAACCACGCCGGCTGGCGTCGGCACCTTGACTGTCGCGCCCAATGCAGCCTCCCACGGGGCAATGGGCAAATCCAGGAAAATATCCTTCTCTTCAATTTTATATAGCGAATGAGGCTTGAACATCACTTCAAGATAGAGATCCCCAGCCTGCCCCCTTCCCATTCCGGGACTGCCTTGACCCGCCAGGCGAATATGCTGACCTTGGCGAATGCCTTTCGGAATGCGCACGTGCAGCGTGCGCTCCTTGGTTTGCGGCCGCCCATCGAGCCCAAGCTGGGTATGCTGCAAGGTCAAGCTGCGCACCGCGCCGCGAAAGGTATCTTCAAGATCAATCAATATTTTAGCGTGCGAATCCTCGCCAGGCACGCCAGATCCGGCACGCTGCCGGGCATGACCACCGCGACCGAATAACGCTTCAAAAAAACTGCTGAATTGGGAAGCGTCTGCCTGCTTAAAATCACCGCCATGAAATTCAAAGCCCTGATCCCATCCTGGTGGCGCTTGAAATTCCTGGCCATTCTTCCAGCGCGCGCCCAATTGGTCATACGCAGCTCGTTTTTCCGGATCCTTGAGCACTTCGTAGGCCTCGCCGATTTCTTTGAAACGTGCTTCAGCGCCAAGTTCCTTGCTGACATCGGGGTGATATTTGCGCGCCAATTTGCGATAGGCTCGCTTGATATCATCCTGTGTGGCATCGCGTGCGATACCCATAATCTGGTAATAATCCTTAAATTCCATTTCTTGCTATGCCCAGCTTAGGCCCTCTACCTGAAACCCATCAAACACCCAGTCATGCAATTATCCCGGATTCCTCGGCCAACTGCCACTTGCCATCGCCCATGCGCCGTGATGAAACCAGGAGGCTGTCCGAGAATAGCGATCGTAGCGAGTGCGGAGCTGGCTGAGCGGGATTTTTCGATCATTTGAGGCGAATAGTGGTTCTATTCAACGAAAAGGTTCGGAAAATCCAGCCTGGCAGGTTCGTCCGCAGTAGATCAGTCTGTTCTCGGACAGCCTCCTAGATGCACATCAGACCCACTCCATCCAACCGGTAATTCGAGACCGGCTTCGATCATTGCGTAATTGCGCCAATACATTCGATCCGGTCACGTCCTGCTTTCTTCGCCTCGTACAATGCCGCATCCACATGTGCGATCAAGTCACTCGGCGTGGCATCTTCAGTTTGGCATTGCGCAACACCAATGCTGAGCGTAATCTTGATTGGATGTTCTTTGAATTCAAGGCAAATTTTTCTAACCTGCGACCGGATCCTTTCTGCGGTTTTTACTGCCGCGTCTGCGTCGGTTTCAGTCAAAACGACCACGAATTCATCACCACCATAACGCGCAGCATAATCGATGGTTCGAATCGATTTCAGCAGAACTGTCGCCACGGTAATCAGAATCTTATCGCCCATGATATGCCCGAGATCGTCATTGATGTGCTTAAAATGATCAACATCTATCATCAGCAAGCAAAAAATGCGTTGGTTACGTTTATATCTGGCCAGCTGCTCGGTCAAAATGGCATCAAGTTTACTCCGGTTATACAAACCGGTCAGACTGTCGGTTACCGATAATTTCTGCAGCAGCTGGTTTTTTTGTTGCATGACCTGATTGGCCACCATGATTTCTGCATGCTTGCGGCGTAACGCATCTGTCATTTGATTGAACATGATGGTTAACTGGCCAACTTCATCCTTCTGTCGGACTTGCAGCCTGGTTTCAAAATTGCCCTCCACAATACCCTTAGCCGCATCGATCAATCTCTTTAGCGGGGTGACGATGGTATGCCCCATATACAACGCTACCGCCGTTATGATCACAATCACAATGCCGACAAATTCCAGAAACCGATCTCGCAGTTTTGTCCAGGCTACCTGTATATCGCGATAATCACGCTCCACCAATACTGCCACTGGAATTTTCTCGGACATATACAACAACCCGATCGACCTGGGATAGGCAAGGCCATTATAGATCATTGAATCTTTATCCCGCATTTGCAACTCACCCAGCTGTTGCGAATCCAGCGCCACTTCACGACTCGCCACTGGAATGCTGCTCAGCAACACTTTTCCCTCATAGTCCAGCAAAAAGATCTCGCCGAGCGAGAATTTCTTGGCGTCCAGCAATTGGCTTCTGAGCGATCCCAAATCGAGCGTAACAGCAAACGCACCCACCAGCACATTATCATAAGAGAGCACGGGAAAAACAATGCTCAGAGTGGCAGTGGCATAGCGCGCATTCCAAGAAGGCGGCGCAGATATGGCCCCGGCCGTCAAGGATTTATGCGGCCAGCGCACAGGAATGTCGTAAGCCTCGAGTGCGGGAACACTGCTTGCCACCATTTGCCGATCGTTGTCGTAAACCGCCAGTTCCAGGATCGTTTCGAGTTTCCCCTGTACTGAGCGCAAATAACCCGCCAAGTTGGATTTGACCTGCCTGGCCAGCTCGCCGTCAGCAGACTGATTTAATGTGGACAACCCCTCTATCACGGGATTGGAAGTCGACAACGCTCGCACAGCCAAGGTATTTTCATTCAACCATGCATCCAGATGCCGGTTGACGTTGTCCGCAAGTGCGCGCAATTCACGCGTCACACTATCGTTCATGAGTGCTTCGTTCTGCCAGAATGATAATAAACCCAGCCCCCCAGAAGGCAGCAGGGTTGCAATCACAGCAAACACAACAATCTTGCTTTTAATGCTCTTCAATACAGAACTGTTCCATGTTGAACAAACGAACGTTTTAACAATGAACGACTTTTACGCTATATGCTGCTCCAGAAAATCAGATTGATTCCTCACAAAATATAGCGGCAATGCGATAAGAAAAAATCACTCCAGCCGAACTCTGGGATCAACCAGGGTATAGGAGATATCAGTCATCACCAGACCAATGATATAGAGCAGCGAGCCCAGAAATACCATCGCGCGCACGACAGCGAAATCCTGCGAATGGATCGCATCAATGGTATAACTGCCCAACCCCGGTATGCCAAAAAATGATTCTATGATCAGGCCGCCGAGAAACAGCAACGGAATCACCACGACCACCCCGGTCAGGATGGGAATCATGGCATTCTTGAGCACATGCCTGAACAAGACAAGACTTTCCGGCAAACCTTTCGAGCGGGCGGTGCGTACATATTCCTTGTTCATTTCTTCCAGAAAAATTGTGCGATACCAGCGAGTATTGGCGCCAGCACTGCTGATCACACCCACGATGATCGGCAGAACAAGGAAACGGCCAGCATCCAGCCCGCCGCCATAACCGGATACCGGCACCAGATGCCACAATTTACTAATCAGGAATTGACCACCAATGATATAAAACAGGCTGGAAATTGACATCATCGCCACACATATCACCACTCCCCAGAAGTCAACATAGGTTGCACGGAAAAATACCATCACCAGCGCAAAAGTAATGTAGGCCAACAGTCCGAGAAAGAACACCGGCAACGCGATCGCCAGGCTGGGCCACATCCTGGTTTTAATTTCATGCGCGATATCGCGTCCATCATCTGCCCGCCCAAAATCGAAAGCGAACATGGCAAGCGATTTTTCGAAGAAAATTGTATCAGTCAATTTCTGGCGGCCTTGTGCAACGGGATTATATAACAACGGCTTGTCATAACCGCGATCCTGCTTCCATTTCAGGATCGCCTCATCGGTAACATGTTTTGTACCCAGATGCATGCGCGCCATATCGTCGGGCGTATTCACCACAAAAAAAAGCGCAAAAGTGATGAGATTGACACCAATCAAGATGGGAATGGCATAAAGGATGCGGCGAATGATGTAATTTAGCATAACAACCCGATTAAATTAGGTCGCACGTCCAGAGAGACTCTGACTCAGTTCGCGCCGCCGATAGGCGAACCACGCCGGCGCCAGAAAAATGCCAAGCACAGCAAAAGCCGTACCGATCGGCCATAATACCGGCTCATTCCATTCACGCCGCTTCTGCTCGCGCAAAACCGGGTCAATCCGCCAATACTTGATGTTGTTATAACCCAACCTGTTGGGCTTCACATTTTCATACCAGGCATGGTACAGAGCAAAATCGAGCGGATGGAATCCCCACAACCAAGGCGCATCCTCGCGCAAAATTGCCACCATGCGATCGATAATGCGTGCACGCTGCGGGCCCGGCTCCATGTTCTTCATTTGTTCGAACAGTTGGTTGTATTCAGCATTATCATAGTTGGCTGCATTTTCGCCATTGTTTCCCACTTTGCGTTGCGGCCCATAGAGCAGAAACAGGAAATTTTCCGGATCGGGGTAATCGGCATTCCAGCCCCATTCGAAAATTTGAGCATTCCCCTTGCGTATTTTGTCCTGAAATCGATTGTAATCCGTGCTGCGGACGACCAATTGGATGTTGAGCTTCCTGAATTGTTTGCGCATCCAGTCGAGAATGGATTTATCGTCTGCGCTGCGCGCGGTCACGTCAAAATACAATACCAATGGCTTGCCAGTTTTGCGATCAACCCCCCGGGGATAGCCTGCCTCGGCCAGCAATGCCCGCGCCAATTCGATAGATTTGCGCTGCGGCCTGTCTTCGCGCCACTCATAGACGGTCGGATTCAGGCCTGCCAGGCCTTCGCGATAACCCTCTATCCCTGGAGGAATGGGTCCTTGGGCAGGAATCCCGCGGCCATTGGCAAATATCGAGATATATTCCTCATAGTCAACCGCAATCGAAATGGCCTGGCGCAATTTGCGGGCAGACGCCCGCTCTTGCTGGGTACGACCGCCCACAATTGGATCGAGCATATTAAAACCCATATAGTAAGTTGACGGCGCCACGGCCGTTTCCAGGCGTATTCCCTGGGCCGCCATGTCATCGGTGACAATTGCCTCACCCTGGCCCGTTATCTGTACCGCCTGATCGAAGCTATCCGAACCGATACCTGATGCATCGTAGTATCCCTGCAAGAATTTATTCCAGCGCGGAATGCTTTCCCTTTCGCGGCTGAACACGACCTTATCAATCAGGGGCAGCGGACGCCCTGCATCACGCAGCAACCCTCTCTCTTCGTCCTCCGGCATGCCTTCATATGGATAAAATTCACCCGCAAAATTTGGATTGCGCTCCAGCACCATGATCCGGTTGGGATCATTTTGTGTCAGCATATAGGGTCCCGTGCCGACGGGATACCAATCGAGCGTCAGGTTCCTTTCGGCCAGTCCCGATTGTGAGAAAAAACGGTCAACCTCCCATGGCACCGGCGCAAAAAACGGCATTGCAAGCCAGTACATGAATTGTGGATACTTGCCTTTGATACGGATGCGATAGGTATAATCATCCACCAGCTCCACGCCGCTCAGGGAAAATTCGCGCAAATCCAGAAAATCGTCTGCCGGCATTTGCCTGTCTACCTTCCTTAAGGTATCCGCCAGCTCACGCAGCCCAACCAAGTAATCGGCCATCAGACCGTAAATGGGTGAATGCAGTCTGGGATGTGCCAGTCGTTTGATTTGGTATATGTAATCTGCTGCAACCAGCTCCCGGGTTCCGCTATGCTCGAAATCGCTCAGCTTGTATACTGACTGTGTATCCTGCACAGTTAGTGCATGATAAAGCAGGTTTGCTTGCACATCCTTGGCAAAGGCCGGGTGTGGCTGATAGAGGATGCCCGGTTTGATGGAAATCTCGTAAACCGAATAATGGATCTCCGCACTGGCTGCATTGGCAGGCAGTTGTTCATCATTCGCATTGTAATAACGAACCACCGGCATGCTGAGCGCTGTTTGCGGAATCAGCGTGAAAGGCCGTTTTAGGTAGTGGTACTGCAGCGGCGGCTGGTAAATCTGGGCCGTAAATGTAATTTCGTTGGAACTATAGGATTGCACCGGATCCAAGTGTTTGGGCCGTTCGACAAAGGCATTGTAAAGAATATTCTTACCGGAATCCGCCTCTGGGTAAGGGTTGTTCCAAACATCGGTGCAGGCCGTCAGCAAAATGACCAGAAAGAAAAGGCCATACCGCCACCCCTTGCCAACACCCATGGAAAAGCAGGAGAATAGCAAGAGAATGGGAAAACGATACACGTAATCTGGCTGCAATCGAAATCTCCCCCTTTCACAAACTGTTTGAATCCCAAAATAACCACAACAATATACAAAGATTCGAAGTTACGCCACAACTGTGAGAAAATAATCGCTTCAGTAGCCTGCTTGATAGTCTGAATCACTTGCGGCACCTAGGAGTCTGTCCGAGAATAGCGATCGTAGCGAGGGCGAAGCTGGCTGAGCGGGATTTTTAGATCATTTGAGGCGAGTAGTTTTTCTATTCAACGAAAAGGATCGAAAAATCCAGCCTGGCAGGTTCGTCCGCAGTAGATCGTCTATTCTCGGACAGCCTCCTAGGAAACTCCAATTTATATAGCAGATCAAGAGTTATGATACCTCGACATATTCCTGAACCCAATCCCAATCTATACACCGAAGAGGAGGTGAGTAAACTGGTTCACGATTTTTATGCCAAAGCCAGAAAGGACCCCTCTCTCGGACCGATCTTCGAAGCGCATGTCATCGATTGGGATGCCCATTTCGTACAAATGACTAATTTCTGGTCGGCACAACTACGGGGTACCAGTCGTTTTCGTGGCGCGCCAATGCCCAAACATATCGCACTGCCCGAGCTCAACGCCGCGTTGTTCAATCGCTGGCTGCAACTCTTCCGGGAAACGACGCTCGAACTAAGCAATCCGACGCTGAAACAGCATGCCGATGCAGTTGCGGCATTCATCGCCGAACGATTATGGATGGGTTATCAAATGAGCCACTTTCCCCAGCGGCAACCCGTTGCACTCAACGCCGACAACGCTTGAAGAAAGACGGATTTTGGCCTGTTATTGAACGGCTGTCCCATTGCAAAACCAGCGCTTCGTTCTCGCAGGATATGTTACGACCCTATCTACACTCTTTCCATTAACATGCGCATTACCCGGCGAGCCTCGATACAGGCAAGCCAGCCTGTCGCTCTGACAATCGGCAATTTTGATGGTGTGCACTTGGGCCACCAAGCAATGCTTACCCGTGTGAAGCAAGCGGCTAAGCATTTAGGTCTCGCTTCGTGCGTCATGACCTTCGAACCGCACCCGCGGGAGTTTTTTACGCCTGATCGCGCCCCCACGCGCTTGACAAATCTGCGCGAGAAACTCGAATACCTGGCTGAGCTGGAATTGGACCAAGTGCAGATCTTCCGTTTTGACAACCAATTCGCTAGCATCAGCGCGGAAACGTTTGTTACGCATACGCTAAAACGGGCACTCAATGTCCGCTGGCTATTGATCGGCGATGACTTCCGGTTCGGTGCCAAACGTGCTGGCGATCTTGCTCTGCTGCGGCAATTCGCATCGCGACCAAATGGCATCGAGCTCGAAGTCATGCCCAGCTTTGTGATTGATGGATTGAGAGTTTCCAGTACCGCAATCCGCGATGCGCTTGCCTGTGGCAATTTGGATCTCGCCAAATGTCTGCTCGGGCGCCCATACAGTATCAGTGGACGCGTTGTGAACGGCAACAAACTGGGTAAAAAAATGGGTTTTCCGACTGCCAACATTCAGTTGAAGCACAACCGCCCTCCCTTGAGCGGGATATTTGTGGTAGAAATAACCAGGCAGAAGAATACATTGCATGCCGAACGCATTAAAGGTGTGGCCAGCCTGGGCATTCGCCCGACCATCCTTGATCATGGCAAACCAGTACTGGAAGTGCATTTGTTTGATTTTGACCAGGATATTTACGGTCAACACTTGCACGTTGATTTTCTGCATAAACTCAGGGACGAAGAAAAATATCCCGATCTGGTAACGCTTGCCAAACAGATTGAACGGGATGTTGCGCATGCAAAAGCCTATTTTGCCCGCGCAGATACGATACCTCACGAAACTGCTAGACTAAATTCACAACATGACTACCGACTACAAAAAAACCCTGAACCTGCCTGACACCCCTTTTCCAATGCGCGGTGATCTGGCCAGACGGGAGCCCGTCATGCTCAAAGCCTGGCAGGAGGAAAAGCTCTATCAGAAAATCCGCGCAGCCAGTCAAGGTCGTCCCAAATTCATCCTGCATGATGGCCCGCCTTATGCCAATGGCGACATCCACATTGGTCACGCTGTCAACAAGATCCTCAAGGACATCATCATAAAAAGCAAAACCTTGGCCGGATTTGACGCGCCGTATGTCCCCGGCTGGGATTGCCATGGATTACCCATTGAGCACCAGATAGAAAAAAAACACGGCAAGCACTTGCCGGCTGATCAGATACGGCAGCTTTGCCGGGCATTCGCACACGCACAAGTCGAGCGTCAGAAAACCGATTTCATTCGGCTCGGCGTACTTGCTGATTGGGAACACCCCTATCTCACCATGAACCCTGCAACGGAAGCGGGGATTATTCGTGCGCTCGGCAAGATTCACCGCAACGGTCATCTCTATCAGGGTCAGAAGCCGGTCAACTGGTGTATTGACTGTGGCTCCGCTCTGGCTGAAGCCGAAGTTGAATATGAGAACAAATCATCGCCCGCAATCGACGTCGGTTTCGAAATCGCCGGTAACGGGCAGGACACTCATCCACTCGCGGCGATTCTGGCCACACCGTTACCACCCGATGCGCGAGTCTATGCCGTTATTTGGACAACCACCCCCTGGACTCTGCCTGCCAATCAGGCCGTTTGCGTACACCCAGAATTCGATTACAGCCTGGTCAAAACTGACCGCTGCTGGTTGATTCTCGCTTCTGACCTGGTACAGACTTGCTTGACTCGTTACCAGCTCGACGGGGAAGTCGTTGCCACCGGCAAAGGACAAGCACTGGAAAATCTGACCCTGCATCATCCCTTTGCGGAACGCACCGTCAAAATCATCTGTGGCCGGCATGTCACACTGGAGGCCGGCACAGGTCTAGTGCATACTGCGCCCGCACATGGACTGGACGATTATTTCATCGGACAGCAATACGATTTGCCCAGCGACAGCCCAGTTGGTGGTGACGGCAAATTTACCGCCGACACGCCCCTGGTTGGCGGATTATTCGTCTGGAAAGCCAATGATGTTGTCATTGAAGCCCTCAAGCAAAGCAAGCATTTACTCCATGTGGAGAAAATCGAGCATAGCTATCCACATTGCTGGCGTCATAAAACCCCGATCATATTCCGCGCGACGCCGCAATGGTTCGTGGGCATGCAGCGGCAAAGCGAGACCAGTTCGACACAAACCAGGCTATCACTACGCGAACTCGCTCTGCAAGCAGTTGAGTCCACTCGCTTTTACCCAGCGTGGGGCAGGGCCCGGCTTGAAGCGATGATCAAGAATCGGCCGGATTGGTGTGTTTCACGCCAGCGCAACTGGGGCGTCCCTATGACTTTTTTTGTGCATCAGGAGACGCACGCCCTGCATCCGCGCACCGATGAGCTGCTGGAAGAAGTCGCCTGTCTTGTTGAACAGGAAGGCATAGAAGCTTGGTTCAGACTCGATGCGGCCAGTCTGCTGGGCGAAGATGCGCTGCAATATCGCAAGCTGACTGACACGCTCGATGTATGGTTCGATTCAGGCACGACCCATGAAACGGTATTGAAGAACGATTCCAAGTTAGCGCATCCGGCCGATCTTTATCTCGAAGGCTCCGATCAGCACCGCGGCTGGTTTCAGTCTTCATTGCTGACTGGCTGCGCGATGGACGGTCATGCGCCTTTTCGGGCGCTGCTCACGCATGGTTTCGTGGTAGACGGTCACGGCTACAAAATGAGCAAGTCCAAGGGCAATGTCATCGCGCCACAAAAAATCGTCGATACACTCGGGGCAGATATTCTGCGCCTTTGGGTCGCATCCACCGATTATTCCGGAGAGCTGTTCATCTCCGATGAAATTCTCAAGCGCACTGTTGAGACCTATCGACGCATTCGCAATACCCTGCGCTTTTTACTGGCTAATTTAGCCGATTTCAATCCATCTACCGACACTTTGCCCATTGAGGAATGGATGGAAATCGACCGCTACATGCTGGTTTTTACGGAAAGATTCCAGCAAGATCTTTTTAGGCTATACGAGAATTTTGAATTTCATCAGATAGTGGCGAGATTGCATAATTTTTGCTCAGAAGATCTGGGAGGGTTTTACCTTGATATTCTCAAGGATCGGCTTTATACCACTGCCGCGACAGGCATCCCTCGTCGGGCGGCACAAAATGCGCTCTATCACATCACCCACAGCCTGGTACGACTGTTTGCACCGATTCTAAGCTTTACCGCAGAAGAAGTATGGCAGCAGCTCAACCATTCGGAACACGACAGCATACTCTTGCATACTTGGCACACATTCCCGGAGCAAGCATCAACCTCGGCCGATACACAAATTCTTTTAAATCGCTGGCATCGCCTACGTGAATTACGCGCCCTTGTCCAAAAGCAGCTAGAAGACGCGCGCGCGCGGGGAGAAATCGGATCGTCATTGGCAGCCACCGTCACCATACATGCAGCGGGTGAAGATCACGCACTGCTCGCATCCCTTGGAGACGATTTAAGATTTATGCTGATTACTTCCGAAATTCATCTACAGCAGGTTGTCAACCTCACAGACGAAAGCATCACTGTGGCTGCGAGCCCGCACTTAAAATGCGAACGTTGCTGGCACTATCGGCAGGACGTGGGATCCCATGCCGAACACCCCACATTATGCGGCCGATGCATCAATAATCTTACCGGACCCGGTGAATCCAGGCGCCATGCTTGATTTGCTGATAAACAATACTTTAACTAGCCGCAAGCTGCTATGAAATTACACTTCAGCCTAGCCATTGCATCGATTGTTCTATTAGCGGATTGGGTTTCCAAACGCTGGGTAGAATCCACTTTAGACTACGGACAACAAGTTGCTGTAACCGATTTTTTTAACTTGGTTTTGGCCTATAATCCGGGTGCCGCCTTTAGTTTCTTGAGTGATGCTTCCGGCTGGCAGCGCTGGTTCCTCAGTGCAATCGCTCTGGCTGCTTCGATATTGATCATTTACCTACTCTACAAACATTCATACAACAAACTGCTCTGCATTGCATTAAGCCTTATCCTGGGCGGTGCACTCGGCAATCTCTGGGATCGCGTCACGCTGGGCTATGTTGTCGATTTCCTGGATTTCTATCTCGGCGACTATCACTGGCCAGCCTTCAACATCGCAGATTCGGCCATTGTTGTCGGAGCTTGCTTACTAATCCTCGACAGCATTAAGACGGATCGCCCTCCATCCTCTCAACCAGGATCAAGCAACAACAGCTAGGAGGCTGCCCGAGCATAGCGATCGTAGCGAGGGTGAAGCTGGCAGCGCTGGATTTTTCAATCATTTGAGGCGAATAGTCGCTCTATTTAACGAAAAGGATCGGAAAGTTCGGCCTGGCGGGTTCGTCCGTAGTAGATCAGCCAATCTCGGACAGCCTCCTAGTTCTACTTTGTCAGATTATTCCAAAGCCCTATTTTGCCTGACAGAAGACTGCTTTGCGCTGGATCTCCTCTGATGCCGCTTGTGAATAATTTCAGCCAATTCCTCGGCTGTGAGCTGTCTTCGAGGCAGCATATGAGCTAATGCTGTTACCAAGTCATTGACGGATAACATCGGCCATTGGTCTCTGCCC
>NZ_FNOY01000063.1 GCF_900107165.1 Nitrosomonas halophila | reverse complement strand
CCACTTCGTTTACGAGGCTACTCATGGGTTCACTTGCGTTACGGCCTGCTCTCTTGCTGTGTGGAAACTCACGACCCCGCGTTGCCGCGACGCCGTTTCCTCATGCTACCGGGGCGTACGGACAACTCCCCGGACGGGACTTCAACCCGCTAGATTTGCTGCTGTTACTGCGTACGGACGCTACCCTTTTTATTTCCGGTTTAATGAGGGAGGGTAGGCAAAAGCCTGCTCTCTACTCTTTTATTCCGCAAAGGGAAGCGTCCCCTTTTATTACCCCGACGCCTTATCACGGTAGATGCCAGCAATGTAATAACCTTCTGCCCGTGTACTATGTACGATTTCGGTTTGACGAGTATGATCTTGTTCTTCGGTACTGACGCGAAGGTAGATGCGGGCGATTTTCGTGAAGTTGGTAGCCAAATAGAGTGTAACTTTAATTGGCTAGTTTTAGCGGGTTGTCGGCTTTTTATTCTTTGTTCCGGGTAAAACAATTTGTGATATATTGATTACATGTATTCAATATTTGATGTAAAGGGGACTCTATACATGGCCACCTCAATAAGACTTTCTCCGGAAATTGAAAAACGGCTTGATTATCTGGCAGGCCAAACCGGTCGTACAAAGGCATTTTATTTACGAGAGATCATCGAGAAAGGACTGGATGATATGGAAGATTATTATTTGGCCACCGATGTGTTAGAACGGGTTCGTAAAGGTGAAGAACGCGTTTATTCATTGGATGAAGTGGAGAACGCGCTTGGCTTGGCGGATTGAACTGACAGAGACGGCGAATAAGCAACTAGCAAAGCTCGATAAGGCCGAAGCTAGGCGTATTACGATATTTTTGAGGGAGCGTTTGGCTGCTACCGACGATCCACGTAACACAGGCAAGGCTTTGTCAGGTCTACTTGGCGGTTTGTGGCGTTATCGAGTGGGCGACTATCGATTAATTTGTGAAATTCAGGACGGCGTTTTGTGCGTCTTGGTACTGAAGATCGGCAATCGCCGAGAAGTGTATAAGTGAGATCAGAAACAGGGTAGATATAAGTAAAATAAAGCCAGTGATTCCGGCACTCACGAATGCTTTGAGTGAAGCACACCCCGAAAAAGGGAAAAAGGGGACGCTACCTTTTTATTCCGCAAAGGGAAGCGTCCCCTTTTATCTTCCAATCACAAGTGAAACGCAATCGCAGTGGCTTTCATTATTCGTGTCTATTCGTGTTCATTCGTGGTTGGGGTTGTAATCACCGGCTAATGCATACGAAGCGGGCGCTGGCTGTCGATTACGGTGCGCTTGCGCACCCTCCAACACCTCCGGTTATCGCCAGCAAGCCATCGTACGATTAAAAACCTGTGCACAAGTGCACCCTACGCGATGGGTATTGCTGGATGTATGCAGAATGCATTTCATGGGCAGCATTCATTCCACCACATTTAAACTGAAAATAGTTCAGACGTAGGTGTCAGGTCCAGATCTCAGAATTTCTGTTCTTGCAAGTAGGATGCGCGAAGTCAGGGCGTTCAGGGGATCAGTCAGGCTGCAGACGCACCGCCAGTACGTCGCATTTGGCGTGGTGCAGCACGCCGTTGGCGGTGGAGCCCAGCAGCAGTGCGAGGCCGTGTCTGCCATGCGAGCCGACCACGATGAGATCGACCCGTTCCTGCTCGGCGATGCGGGTGATTTCCTGTTTGGGTTCTCCCCACACCAGCCAGCGGTGGTCCGGATCGATATCGAACGCATCGCCTATTTCGTTCAACCGCTGTTTCTCGTTTTCCAGCATGCTGTAGGAAGTGTCGATATCCAGCGGGATTGGTGTGCCGTAAGGGGTATCGGGCATCGGAATATCGTCGAGCACATGGATCAGGCTGAGTTGTGCGCCGGTGTGGGCGGCCAGGCGGACGGCCTTGTGGGCGACATAATCGTCTTGATCGGAGAAATCTGCGGCGAGCAGAATATGTTGGTAAACAGACATGGTTTTTCCTGATAGTTTGAAGAATGGAAATCAGTTGGCCTGGCGGCGCTGCAGGTGGCTGGACAGAAATTCGAGGATACGTGCCTCGTAGGTTCTGCCAGCGTAGGTGTGCATGTTGTAGTGGCCCGCGCCTTCGACGATCCACAGTTCCTTGGGAGATTGGATCGCTGCATAGAGGCGTTCAGCTTCAGCCTGGGTCGTGTGTTTGTCGAGCGTGCCAGCCACCAATAGAACCGGTGCGGTCAGGGTGCCGATCCGGTTGATGGGGTCCAACGCCTCCAGCGGTAGGTCCAGCAACAGTGACAAATAGGGCAGCAGCAAGAATTTCAGATAAGCACCATAATCACCCAGGTGCAGCCGGAGCCGGTTCTCGACCGCTTCGGCAAGGGTCGGATGCAGCGATTCGAGTACCAGCGCATCGAGCCATAGAGGCGGGTCGGCCAACAAGATGGCTGCAGCGCCCAGGGTGACGCCAATTGCGCCAATGCGTTCATGCGGGAAAGTGTCTCGCAAGTAGGCGGTTGCGGCAGTGACATCGGCTTTTTCACGCGCACCGAAAGTGATGCGCTCGCCGGGGGTTTCCCCATGCGCCTGCAGATCAATCATCAGCACGCTGTAACCTTGCTGATTCAGGAATCGGGCCCGGCTGAGCATTTCCAGCCGGTTGCTGCGCATGGAATGGACGAGCAGAAGCGCACCCTTGCCATATGATCCACGCGCCAGCCAGCCATGCACGGCATAGGCATCCCCAGCTGGAATGCGGACCTGTTCGACCGGGAAATCCGGCAATAACGTTTCCACTGCAGTCGGGGCGGGACCCGTTACGATTTCGCCCAGAATGATCAGTCCCAGCGCGATGATGGTTACGATTGCGGCGAGTTGGATCGCTATCCAGCGGATAATCCGGTTATGCATGTTGGTTTTCGAAATCAGAATGGTCAGGCAAGCGGCAGAGTGCAGCGGCTTGCGCCAATCGCTGGCTGCACGAATGAATGGTTGCGCATTGCCGATTATTTTTTCAATGACTGATGGACTGGATGGTCTTTATCTACCGTTGCCTGTACGGTCAATTCATCGGCCTTTCTCAGGAAAGGATACTATAAAACCTTCCTATGTTTGCCCGGATTTTTTATTGTTATGCAGGATGGAGGTGGCGCATCGGTGTGCCTGCAGATTTTTCAGTTGCCGTCTGGGTTGGAATTTCGGTCAGAAGTGTCAACACCCGGCCGGCGGCGTAGGGTATATTCCATGTGCCATGCTGCAGGGAAGCGGCCGGTTTGTGGCCAGTGGCCTTGCCGGGGGCCATTCGGGAACGCATGATTTCTAAAGGGTATCCGCAATCGGCCGTTCACTGGATGAAGTGCCCGGATCAGGCTGGACTGCACGAAATTTTCTGGAATCTGAGCCGGGTTCGTCAGTTCGATCTGGCAATATGCGGCAGTTTTGTAGCCATAATGCGTGCATTATCGGGTTGCAGTTTTTTATCCGATCAGGCAAGGTCTATGCCAGAAGGCGGCCAACTATATTGTCGAGGATAATATTTTGAACTTGAAGAAAGTGAGCATGCTGAGATTTCATCTTCACTGTTCCAGCAACGAGCGCTTGCCGATACTGTCAGTTGTGATATTGACAGCCCTCAGCCTGGCCGGGTGTGCGCAGCATGCACCCAAACCCTTCTCATCCGTTCCCGCTCTCGATGCTGCATTCTCGCCGGAAATAGCGGGCGCGATCCCGATCCCCGAACAGCTGCCTTGCCCCAGACGGTATCAGGATGAAATCCATCGTTTGAGGCATTTGCTGGCCGAGCGGGATGAGCTGATTCGGCGACTGAGTGCCCGCGAGCTGGATCAGGCGCAGGCACTGCAGAAAACGGCGAGCGAAGTAAGTCGTGCCAAGAGTCAGCTGCACCGGCTGGCTACGCAGCCGGAAGCCGCTTCCAAAATAGCCGAAGTCGAGATCGAGCTGGAAATGCTTCAGCAAACCGTTCTGGACGAAGCGAGCATCGCTTTGCAGTTGCTGGCACAACGCCTGCTGAATGCCGCCTCAATCGCCTACAGGCAGATGGATTACAGTCATGCGATGAACTACGCCGCCCAGGCGCGGGAATTCATCGGCATGATAGCTTACCTGGCCGGACAGGCGCCGGAAGCGCAGCCTATTACCGTGATTCTACGCACGCCCATGGCATTGCTGACCGCTGGCAGTGGTGAATTGTGGGCTGAGCCGAGAGATCGGGCGCAAGCCACTGCTTTGTTGCCAAAAAATACAGCGCTTACCGCCACGGCTTACCATGGCAGCTGGCTACGTGTACAGACTGAGGATGGCCGAACGGGGTGGATTCGCAATACTATGGTGGATATACGGCTTACAGTTCCGGATTTCCAGAGCTAGGAGGCTGTCCGAGAATAGCGATCGTAGCGAGGGCGAAGCTGGCAGCGCTGGATTTTTCGATCATTTGAGGCGAATAGTTGTTCTATTTAACGAAAAGGATCGGAAAATCCGGCCTGGCAGGTTCGTCCGTAGTAGATCAGCTATTCTCGGACAGCCTCCTAGCCCGCCAACGCGCGCGTGCACAGACAAGGGTGCTGTATCCAGGGCAGGTTGGCAGATGTCATATTTGTTTGCATGATTCATCAGAATGTTGTGGTTCTGGAAAATATCTGCTAGGCTGATATTTGGATAAAGCAGTAGTGTTTAATACTGACAGATTGAGAGTTGCCATCCTGAGTTGTGGATGCAACCGGCATCATTGCAAACTAGGGTTCCGGCTTTCCGGTAAGGCGAAGGCGTCTGGTCCAAGAGTTTGAAGCTTCGCTATGACGAAGCTCCACGGAGGGATAAAAGCCCGGGAGATCACGTAATACCAGCGGTATTGCGACTCTCGGTCGTTTTTTAACTCGATGGAGGCTTCGTTATGCACATCTTTTCCCTTCATGTTTTACCTTTTGCATTCAGTCATCTCTGGGCGATGTGGGCGCGCGCGCTGCCGGGCATCCTTAATCCCCTAAAAGACTGTTGTGGTTTCTGGTGCGCTGACCAGATGCCGCAGCGTCATCCTCGCGACCGTCGGCTAACCCGGGCGATATGAGGAGCTAATATGACTATTTCGCAAACTTCCTGCCGTGCTGCTGTCTCGATCGAGGCAGAGGATCCTGCCATGCTCAATCGCAGTATGGGGATCTGGAACAGCTTTACACTCGGCTTCGCCGTTGTTTCGCCGGTGGTCGGCTTGTATGCCATTATTGGTGTACAGACTCAGGTGACCGGTGGTGGCTGGTTTCCAGCCCTGGCAATTTGCCTGGTCATGCAGTTGCTGGTTGCGACTGTCTATGCCGAGCTGGCTTCGCAGTTCCCGATTGCTGGGGGCGCATACAAATGGGCCAGGCAACTGGGCGGAACGATTGTTGGCCAATATGCTGGCGTCATTTATGTGTGCTCGACCATTGCCATGCTCACCACCACTGCCTATACCGGAGGGATCTGGCTTTCTATCCTGTTCGATTCAGTCAGTACAACTGGCGGGATGATGGTGCTGTGGGGGCTGATTTTTTTGCTGTTGTGCATGTTGCTCAATCTGGCGCACGACAGGGTGTTCAAGATCACCATCGCACTGGGCGTTTATGCCGAGATCGTCGGCTCGCTCGGCATCGCGGTATTGCTGTTTCTGTTTTTCCGCGAGCATCCTTTTTCCGAGTTGTTTCAACATCTGGGTACGGGCAGCGCCCCCAGCAAGACGGCCGCTTTCCTGGCCGCGCTGGCCATTGCCGGCTGGGCGTTTATCGGTTTTGATGCCTGTTCCACGACTGCGGAAGAGACCCGTGAGCCCAAGCGCATGGTGCCACGGGCGATTTTTCTGGCATTGTCGGCGGTCGGTGCGGTGGTGGTGTTCAATTCGGCTGCGCTGACGCTGTCTTTCGATCACGACACGCTGGCCAGGACCAGCGCGACCTTTGATCCGATCACGCCCTTGATCGCATCCCATATCGGCGCCTGGTTTGAGAAGCCGTTTCTGGCCATCGTGGTGGTCGCGTTTCTGGCCTGTGGCGCATCGGTGGTCAAGTACACCTCGCGTATCGTGTTCTCGATGGCACGCGAGGGCAATATGCCCCAGCGACTATGCCGGGTTACTGCCGACAAGACCCCGCGCAACGCGATACTGACGACGGTCTCGATGGCGGCCCTCGGCCTGTTGCTGGGGCTGAGCGATGAAGCGGTCGCGCTCATCATCGCCTTCGGCACCGGCGGGCTGTACGCGATGTTTGCCATGACGACCGGGGTTGGTTTGTTTACTCGTCTCACAGGACGCTGGAATCCAGCGCTGGGAGAGTTGAAGCTGGGCAGATGGGGGCTGGTCATCAATTTGCTGGCTTTTGCCTGGTCGTTGTTCGAACTCATCAATATTGCCTGGCCGCGCAGTTATTTTGCCGGAGCCGATGCGCCCTGGTGGCAGCTCTGGGCTGTGCCATTGGTGTTGGGCGGCATTCTGAGCTGCACCACTTTGTCCATTCTGATTAGGAGGTAGCAATGAGCGAATCTATCGATAGCTTGTGGGAGACCTATCTTCCCGGCGGATGTCACTGGTCGGGTATCGTGCGGCGCGGCGTGACCCTGCGTTTGATCGATGTGAAGGGCGCTGCCAATGCCGCGGTATTGTTGTTCAATTCGGAAGAAAAACTCGAGCGCTTCAACATGGCAGACACGCTGAAAACGCAACATACTTTCCGATTGACGAGTGGGCATGCCTGCCATTCGGATATGGGCCGAATTTTTTGCTGCATCAGCGCCGATACGGCTGGCTGGCACGATGTCGTGTGCGGACTGAGTGACAGCCGCCTGATTCGCGAGAAATATGGGGTTGCGCGTTATCAGGAGTGCCGAAATGCCATGTATCGCAGTGGGCTGGACGGCATGCTGATTGAATTGGGTAAATGGGGGCTGGGCCGGCGTGATGTGGTGCCCAACATCAATTTTTTCAGCAAGGTCACGGCCGATTCTGACGGCAAGCTGACCTTTCATGCGGATCATGGCCAAGCAGGTGATTATGTCGATTTGGCGTTTGAGATGGATACATTGGTTGTTTTGAGCGCAGCTCCTCATCCATTGGATACCAGACCTGAATATCAGCCAGGGGCGGTCAGGCTGATCGCGTTCGCTACGCTGCCTGATGCCGACCAGGCATGTGCACAGATAGCGGAGAACGCGCGTGGTTTGGAGAATACGCGTCGCTTATATGCCAGAGGAGGAGACAAACAATGAATATTCCAGTTATCCAGGAGAGTACGCACAACCCTGCCCAGGCAGTTGTGGATGAAATTTGTCCTGCCGGCGAGCCGTGGGTAAGAACCCTTAAACGGGGGCAGACTTTTCGTATTGTCGATCTGGAAGGCAATCAGGCGGTCGATACCTTGTTTTTCAGGGCCGAAGATCCGCTCGAACGCTATAGTGCTGCCGATACCATCCGGATTCAGCGCCAGCTTTATCTCGGCAACGGCAGCATACTCTATTCCAATTGCGGCAACGCGATGCTGACGATTGTGGCCGATACCTGCGGACGGCATGACACACTCGGTGGGGCCTGTTCGGCCGAGAGCAATACGACTCGCTATGCGCTCGAGAAATATCCGATGCATAATTGCCGCGACAATTTTTTGCATGCGCTGGCCCACGAGGCGGATTGCGAGCGGATCGGCTTGAGCAAGCGCGATCTGAGCAGCAATATCAATTTCTTCATGAATGTGCCGGTAACCGAGGCAGGCGGTCTGGAGTTTGTCGATGGGATTTCAGCGCCCGGTAAATATGTCGAGATGCGGGCGGAAATGGATGTTCTGGTGCTGATCTCCAATTGTCCCCAGCTCAACAATCCCTGTAATGCATACAATCCGACACCGATTCGTTTGCTGGTCTGGGATCCTCAATAAGGGGTGGCTATGTTTGGAAAAATTCTGATCGCCAATCGCGGCGCTATCGCTTGCCGTGTCATGCGTACCCTGCGTCGCATGGGAATCAAGAGCGTGGCGATTTATACCCGGGCGGATGCGCTGTCGAGGCATGTGCTGGAAGCCGATGAAAGTGTGTGTGTTGGTGAGGGGCTGGCGAGCGAAAGCTATTTGTGTGCGGACAAAGTGCTGGCGGTCGCGCTGCAAACCGGCGCGCAGGCGATTCATCCAGGTTACGGATTTCTGAGCGAGAACGCTGCTTTTGCCGAACAATGCGCCGCACAAGGTATTTGCTTTCTGGGGCCGACTCCAGAACAAATGCGTGCTTTCGGTCTCAAGCATACTGCCCGTGCCTTGGCAAAACAGCAGCAGGTGCCGTTGCTGCCGGGCACGGAATTATTGTCCAGCCTCGAGATGGCCTGTCATGAAGCGCGTCATATCGGTTATCCGGTGATGCTCAAGAGCACGGCTGGTGGCGGGGGAATCGGGATGCGTCTGTGCTGGAATCAGCAGGAACTGGTTGAGGCCTATGAATCCGTCAGAAGTCTGGCGCAGAGTCATTTCAGTGATGCGGGGCTGTTCCTGGAAATGTATATCGACCAGGCGCGTCATATCGAGGTACAGATTTTTGGCGATGGTGAGGGTCATGTGATTGCGTTGGGCGAGCGCGATTGCTCGATGCAGCGGCGTAACCAGAAGGTGATCGAGGAAACGCCGGCGCCCGATCTGCCTGCTTCGGTTCGAGAGGCGCTGCGCCAGACAGCGGTGCGCCTGAGCGGGTCTGTCCGGTATCGATCGGCCGGGACTGTCGAATATATCTACGATGCCGCCACCCAGCAGTTCTATTTTCTGGAAGTGAACACGCGCTTGCAAGTCGAACATGGTGTCACCGAAATGGTGACGGGCGTGGATCTGGTCGAGTGGATGGTTATGCTGGGCGCGGGTGAACTGCCGCCCCTTGATTCTTTCACGGTTCGCCCCCGTGGCGTCTCCATTCAGGCGCGGGTTTATGCCGAGAATCCGGCCAAAGATTTTCAACCAGCCAGCGGTCTGCTGAGTGCGGTGGCGTTTCCCGCCGATGTGCGTGTCGAAACCTGGGTGGAGTCAGGCTGCGAGGTATCAGCCTTCTATGATCCGATGCTCGCCAAAATCATTGTGCAGGCCGATGACCGTGCACAGGCAATCGAGCGTCTGTGTCAGGCGCTGCGGGATACGACGCTGTATGGCGTCGAGACCAATCTGGATTACCTCGGGCAGATATTGTCGAGCACAGGCTTCCGCTCGGGTCAGGTCAGTACCCAGTATCTTTCCGGATTGCATTACCGGGCGCATACGCTCGATGTGCTGGCGGCCGGGATGCAGACGACGGTTCAGGATTACCCCGGCAGGCTGGGTTATTGGCATGTCGGTGTGCCGCCATCCGGTCCGATGGACAGTCTGGCTTTTCGTCTCGCTAACCGGCTGGTGGGTAATCCGGATGGCAAGGCGGGTTTGGAAATCACCCTGGTCGGCCCTACGCTTAGGTTCAATTGCGATGCACAGATCGCCATATGTGGCGCGCCGATTGATGTTTGGCTGGATGATGAGCCATTGGCGCTATGGCAGTCGCACAGCCTGAAAGCGGGTGCGTTGCTGCGGTTTGGGAAAGTTCGAGAAGCGGGTTGCCGGGCTTATTTGGCGGTGCTGGGTGGTATGCAGGTACCGGACTATTTGGGCAGCCGGTCGACTTTCACGCTTGGCCAGTTCGGTGGCCACGCTGGGCGTGTTCTGCGCAATGGAGACGTGCTGCATCTCTTGCCCGCAACCCGTAGTCAATCTAGAGTCTTGCCAGCGGATGCGGTGCCAAGCTACACCAACCAGTGGATGATAGGGGTGTTATATGGTCCGCATGGCGCACCGGATTTTTTCACGAACGCGGATATTGAGGATTTCTTTGCCACGGACTGGAAGGTGCATCATAACTCCAGTCGTACCGGTATTCGCCTGATCGGACCCAAGCCACAGTGGGCACGCAGAGATGGCGGTGAGGCCGGGTTGCATCCTTCCAATATTCACGATAACCCCTATGCTGTCGGTGCCATCGATTTTACTGGCGATATGCCGATCATACTGGGTCCGGATGGCCCCAGCCTGGGCGGCTTTGTTTGCCCTGCGGTCGTGGCGCAGGCTGAATTATGGAAAACCGGCCAACTGAAACCCGGCGATAGTATACGCTTTTATCCATTGACTCTGGCGCAGGCACTTGAACTGGAGGTGCGGCAAGATGCGCTGGTGCACGAACTGTGTGCTGTCGAAACCGTGCAGATAGAAGGTGCCTGCACTCCCGCAACCCAGTTGGCCAGCCCCATTTTGCATCGCATCGCGCAGCAGGATGGCCAGGTGGAAGTCGTTTATCGGCAATCCGGCGACAAGTATCTGTTGATCGAATATGGCCCACCAGTGCTGGATCTGGTTTTGCGCTTCCGGGTGCATGTCTTGATGAACTGGCTGCAGCAGCATGTCGGGCAGGGGCGGCTGCCCGGAATTCTGGACATTACTCCCGGCATTCGCTCCTTGCAGGTTCATTTCGATTCGCGCTTGTTGGATCGCGACCGCTTGTTGGACGAGCTTGTCGCTGCAGAGTCGGAGCTGGCTGTGGTCGATGATGTGGAAGTGCCGGCGCGCATAGTGCATCTGCCACTGTCCTGGGATGACGCAGCCACGCGTCTGGCAATCGAGAAGTATATGAAGTCGGTGCGGCCCGACGCACCTTGGTGCCCAAGCAACATCGAATTCATTCGCCGTATCAACGGACTGGACAGCATCGAGGCAGTTAAACAGATTGTATTCGAAGCGAGCTATCTGGTCATGGGGCTGGGCGATGTCTATTTGGGGGCGCCGGTCGCCACGCCGATCGACCCGCGTCACCGGCTTGTCACCACCAAATACAATCCTGCGCGCACCTGGACACCCGAAAACGCAGTGGGCATCGGTGGTGCGTATCTGTGTATCTACGGCATGGAAGGGCCGGGGGGCTATCAGTTTGTCGGGCGTACCGTGCAAATGTGGAACCGCTACCGGCAGACGCCGGATTTCAAGGCAGGCACGCCCTGGCTGTTGCGTTTCTTCGATCAGATTCGTTTCTATCCGGTAACCGAGGAAGCGCTGCTGACATTGCGCGAGGATTTTCTGAGTGGGCGCTTTACCCTGCGCACGGAGGAGACGGTTTTTAGTTTGCGGGCATACCAGGCATTCCTGTGCCAGCATGCGGCCAGCATCGAAGCGTTCAAAACCCGTCAGCAGGCTGCTTTCGAGGCCGAGCGCGAGCGCTGGCTGGCCAACAATTTGCTGGATTATATCAACGAGGAAACACTCGATGATGCCGGTGTGCAAAGCGAGCTGGATTTGCCTGCCGGTGCCCATGCCATCAGTGCCGACGTGACCGGTACAGTCTGGAAGTTGCTGGTCGAAATCGGTCAGTCTGTCAAAGTGGGCGACCCCGTGCTTGTGCTCGAATCGATGAAAATGGAGATTACATTAAATGCGACCGCCGGTGGCGTTGTGGGGCAGATCAGTTGCAAGCAGGGCGATTATGTCTCGGCCGGGCAATTGTTGCTGATTCTGCAAGAAGCATAGGCGGTAACGCTGCCTGCCTTGGGGCAATTGGTACTGATTTTGGTTTGTGTCAGCGCGCCTGTTGAGGGTGGGTTCCATTTCAGGGTGCCGTCGCCAGGCTTGCAGCGGGCTGGATTGCCGCGCCGCTGCCGCAGCTCGCAAAGCCAGTGATGAGTATTGGCGGAGGCCGCAGGGTGCGCTTGCGCACCGTCAAATACTCCTGCCCCGCCAGCCAATCGCCTCGCGCCATGCATCTTTCCCGAATACGTAACAACGTATGCCCAAGTTATTTATGAACGACTCCTTAGAGGGAAAAGAGGCGTAACGTAAGCTTCTGTCCGACCGAGAGCCGATCGCTTACATCGTTCCAGGATTTGAGTGACTGAATGTCGATGCTGTAACGCTTGGCGATATCATACAGCGTGTCGCCTTTTTTGACAGTGTAAACAAGCTGCTCGAATCGCGGCTTTTTCGTTTCAGTGGGGATGTGATGTGCCAGATAGGTTCTTTCCCTGATGCTGCTGCCGTCGCGCGGCACCAACAAGATTTGGCCTTTTTTCAGAGCATCCCGTTCGGAGATGCCATTTATTTCCGCCAGTTTGGCTGCGGGAATGCGATAGCGACTGGATAAATCCTGCACAGTTTCGGCCTGCTTGGCCTGGTAAACGCGCCAGGATACAAGCGCCTTGTCATAGTTCTCAAGATTGCTTACAAACGTCCTGACCTGGGTGACTGGCAGCAGCAGCGTGCGCGGCGTATCCTTCACCTGGATGACCGGGCGATGGTGGGCTGGATTCAACGCGTTGAATTCATTTTCGGAAATGCCGGCGAGTCTGGCCACCAGTCTGACATCAATTTGCTGGGTCAGCTCGATTTGCTCGAAATAGGGCCGGTCGGGTATCGGCTTCAACTTGACGCCGTAGCGTCTGGGATTTGCCACGATGTTTCTGATCGCAATCAGCTTGGCGACATGGTGCCTGGTTTCGGACGGCAGCCGGAGATCCTGAAATTTGACCGATCTGCTGCCACCATGCTCTTCATCGATGACTTTTTTCAGGGACCCTTGTCCCCAGTTGTAGGCGGCCAGGGCCAGCTTCCAGTTTCCAAACATGCTGTGGAGCTGCTGCAGGTAATCCAGCGCTGCCCGGGTTGCCGCCACCACGTCGCGTCGTTCGTCATGCCACCAATTTTGCTCCAATCCAAACGCCTTGGCGGTGGACGGGATGAACTGCCACAGGCCGGCTGCATGTCTGTGGGAATAGGCATCTGGATCATAGGCGCTTTCCACAATCGGCAGGAGCGCGATTTCAGTCGGCATGCCGCGTCGCTCGACTTCTTCTATGATGTAATAGAGGTAACGTCGGCTGCGTTCAACGATGCGGTCTATGAATTGCTGGCGCTTGCTGAAATCTGCTTCATGGAAACGGACTTCCTGGCTCTGCACGCCGGTCAGGGAGAATCCAGCCCGTACGCGCGCCCAAAGATCGTCATGTTGCTGGCGTGGTAGTGCAGAAATTTGTCTTGTTTCTAGAACGGCGATATTTTTTTTATTACTTTCTAAAGTTTTATCAGCTTCCGCCGTAGTAGAAAAAAAAGGTAATACCACGGCGGCGATAAGGGCCAGTAAGGTATTATTTGTTTTTTTCATTCTAAATAATGAGCGGTTTACATGATCGCTTTTCCGGATAAATAAAAAAGTTAGCGCTCCCGAAACGGAGCACTAAACGCCTTGCTGACATTTTACACTATTTTTGGACTAGCTAAGGAATGATTAACGCGCGTTGGCCCTGGATTATTTTGATCGACTGAGCACTAGGAGGCTGTCTGAGACTGATCTACTGCGGACGAACCTGCCAGACTGGATTTTTTGATCCTTTTCGTTGAATAGAACAACTATTCGCCTCAAATGATCTAAAAATCCCACTCAGCCAGCTTCGCCCTCGCTACGATCGCTATTCTCGGACAGCCTCCTAGTCCCAGCTCAATACGCCCCCAGTTTGATACTCGATGACGCGGGTCTCAAAAAAGTTTTTTTCCTTTTTCAGATCGACCATTTCAGACATCCATGGGAACGGATTGTTCGCTTCCTGGAAAATCGGATCCAAGCCGATCTGGTGGCAGCGGCGGTTGCTGATAAAGCGTAGATATTCCTTGAACATGGGGGCATTCAGACCGAGGACACCGCGTGGCATGGTGTCTTCCGCATAGCGGTATTCCAGTTCCACTGCCTTGTGCATCAGGGCACTGATTTCTTCCCGGAACGCTCGCGTCCACAGTTGCGGGTTTTCGAGCTTGATTTGATTGATGACATCGATGCCGAAATTACAGTGCATGGATTCATCACGCAAAATATACTGATACTGCTCCGCAGCGCCTGTCATCTTGTTTTGCCGACCGAGTGCCAGAATTTGCACGAAGCCGACGTAGAAAAACAGCCCTTCCATGATGCAGGCAAACACGATCAGGCTTTTCAGGAGTTGCTGATCGGTTTCCAGGGTGCCTGTTTCGAATGTCGGATCGGTCAGGGTGTCGATGAATGGGATCAGGAATTCATCTTTGTCGCGAATGGATCCGATTTCATGGTAGGCGTTGAATATTTCTCCTTCATTCAGCCCCAGCGATTCGACGATATATTGGTAGGCATGGGTGTGAATGGCCTCCTCGAAAGCCTGGCGCAACAGATATTGGCGGCATTCAGGATTGGTAATATGGCGATAAGTGCCAAGCACGATGTTGTTGGCGGCAAGCGAGTCGGCAGTCACGAAAAAACCGAGATTGCGCTTGACGATACGGCGCTCATCTTCTGTCAGGCCATTGGGGTCTTTCCAGAGCGCGATATCGCGGCTCATGTTGATTTCCTGCGGCATCCAGTGGTTGGCGCAGGCAGCCAGGTATTTTTCCCATGCCCATCTGTACTTGAACGGTACCAATTGGTTGACATCCGTCTTGCAGTTGATAATGCGCTTGTCCTCCACAGAGATGCGGCGATGATCGCCGGTTGTGGAAGTTGCACGGGCAGATGCCGGTGTTGTCTCTGCTTCGGTGAAGCCGACGGGTTTGTCCTCACTTGCCAGTGTGTTTAACGCGCCTTGTGTAACGGAGTTTTCCGGTTGTCGTATCTCATCTTCAAATGTCAGCATAGTCTTGTTCCTTGGATTCAGATAATCAGGTAGTTGGTTGATGAATGGTTACTGGCACGCTTCGCATTCCGGATCGTCGATGGCGCACTGCTTGTCCATGGCATGCGTTTGCTCGAGACCACCTGCCGAATGAGCCGCCTGTTGGGCGGAGACCGCATTCAATGCACCAGTATGCACGGTCGATTTTTCGGCAGTGGTCGCGCCTAGGGAGCGCAGGTAGTAGGTGGTTTTGAGTCCGCGTAACCAGGCCAGTTTATAAAGCTCGTCCATTTTTTTGCCGGAAGCGCCCATCATGTAAAGATTCAGTGATTGTGCCTGGTCGATCCATTTTTGCCGTCTTGCCGCAGCCTCAACCAGCCATTTGGGATCGACCTCGAATGCGGTCGCATACAGGTGGCGCAGAGGCTCGGGAATCCGGTCAATTTTGCTGACTGCGCCATCATAATGCTTGAGATCGGCGATCATCACTTCATCCCACAGTGCCTGTTGCTTGAGATCATTCACCAGCCATTGGTTGGCGATGGTGAATTCACCGGAGAGATTGGACTTGACATACAGGTTCTGATAAGTCGGTTCAATGCTGGCCGAGACCCCGATGATGTTGGAGATGGTCGCAGTCGGTGCAATCGCCAGGCAATTGGAGTTGCGCATCCCATGCTGTTTGATCCGCGCGCGTAGTGACGCCCAGTCCTGCGTTGCGGACATGTCCACTTCCACGTGGCCGCCACGTTCATCACGCAGCAGTTCCAGCGTATCCTGTGGCAAAATGCCGCGATCCCATAAGCTGCCGCGATAGGAGGCATAGGTGCCGCGTTCTTCGGCCAGTTCAGTCGAGGCCCAATAGGCATGGTAGGCAACAGCTTCCATCGATTGGTCGGCGAACTTGACCGCATCCTCGGAAGCATAGGAGATGCCCAACTTGTGCAGGCAATCCTGGAAGCCCATGATGCCGAGCCCGACCGGCCGATGCAGCAGATTGGCATTGCGCGCCTTGGCGACCGCATAAAAGTTGATGTCGATGACATTGTCCAGCATGCGCATGGCAGTGCCGATGGTTTGTTTGAGTTTGGTCTGGTCCAGCTTGCCGTCGATGATATGAGCCGGCAAATTGATCGAGCCGAGATTGCAGACGGCAATCTCTTTTTCGTTGGTGTTGAGCGTAATTTCGGTGCATAGGTTGGAGCTGTGCACGACCCCGACATGGTTTTGCGGCGAACGGATATTGCACGGATCCTTGAACGTGATCCAGGGGTGGCCGGTTTCGAACAGCATGGTCAGCATTTTGCGCCATAATTGCTGGGCGGGCATGCGTTTGTGCAAGGGCAGTTCGCCGCGTGCCGCCTTGGCCTCATAGGCAAGATAGGCCGCTTCAAATGCCTTGCCATATTTTTCGTGCAAATCAGGTGTGTCGGCAGGGGAAAACAGTGTCCATTCCTCGCCTGCCAGCATGCGTTGCATGAATAGATCCGGCACCCAGATGGCGGTATTCATGTCATGCGTGCGCCGCCGATCATCACCGGTGTTTTTGCGTAATTCCAGAAATTCCTCGATATCGAGGTGCCAGGATTCTAGATAGGCGCATACCGCACCCTTGCGCTTGCCGCCCTGATTGACCGCCACAGCGGTATCCGAGACGACTTTTAGAAAAGGGACTACGCCCTGTGATTTGCCGTTGGTGCCCTTGATGCGAGAACCCATGGCGCGCACGGGTGTCCAGTCATTGCCTAACCCGCCCGCAAACTTGGACAGCAGCGCATTTTCTTTGATCGCTTCATAGATGCCATCCAGGCTGTCCGGTACCGTGGTCAGATAACATGAAGACAATTGTGAACGTTTCGTACCGGAATTGAACAAGGTCGGGGTGGAGCTCATGAAGTCGAATTTCGACAGCAGGTGATAGAACTCGATCGCGCGTGCTTCACGATCGATCTCGTTCAGCGCCAGCCCCATGGCAACGCGCATGAAGAAGGCTTGCGGCAGCTCGATACGCCGTTCGGCAATATGCAGAAAATAACGATCGTATAAAGTCTGGAGGCCAAGATAGCCAAACTGCAGATCACGATCGGCCGCCAGCACTTGTGCCAGCGATGACAGGTCAAACTGGCCAAGCCGCTCGTCCAGCAATCCGGCCTCGATTCCGCGCCGGATAAACTCCGGAAAATACTCGGCATAACGCGACTGCATCGCCTGATGGGCGACTTCTTCGCCCAGGACTTCATGGCGGATATCATCCAGCAGCAGTCTTGCCGTGACGAAGCTGTAGGCGGGATCTTTTTCGATCAATGCGCGCGCGGACAGCACGGCGGATTTTCTGACTTCATCGGCCGGTACGCCATCATACAAGTCCTTCAGCATGGATTTGAGAATCAGGGAAGCATTGACTGCGTCTTCCAGACCCTGACAGGCCGATTCGATCCGTGCCGATAACCTGGCCGGATCGAGCGGGACGCGCTGTCCGTTTTCAAGGATATGCAGGATAGGGGTCTGGCCTGCGGCAGCCTGTTTTTCCTGCTGTTTGGCCCGCTCGCGGGCGCGCGCTTCGCGATACAGCACATAGGCACGCGCGACATCGTGATCGCCCGAACGCATCAAGGCCAGTTCAACCTGATCCTGGATATCTTCAATATGAAACGTGCCGCCCTCGGGCCGGCGGCGAGTCAGTGCATGCACCACTTCCTCGGTCAGCCGCGCCACGACATCGCGGACCCGTGACGACGCGGCGCTTTGCCCGCCTTCCACGGCGATGAACGCCTTGGTCATGGCGACCGAGATTTTGCCCGGCTCGAATGCCACGACTGCGCCGTTACGGCGAATCACTTTGTATTGAGAGTAATGTTGTGTGCCTGTCGGCGACACTGCGTTTTCCGGAAAATCCTTCCGGAAAACAGGGCTGGGGGAGGTGTTTTCTGTGGCAGGTTGCATGGCTGATTTCTCCTGTTCGATCTGGTTCTGATGCAAGTGTTTGTTCCAAGGACGAAAAACGGCTTTTTGGGCAAAAACCACAATATATTGTGGTCTGTTTGTGAAAAAATAATACCTGTAGCGTATGATAAACGAAAGATCTTGACAAGCTTTTTTGAATTGTTGTTCGTTCAGCGGCTGTTTCTGCCCCAGTTTTCGGCTATGGTTTTGAGGGGTGCTCCCCTATAATTCTGGCTCGTCAGCAGAATCTGTGGGCGACATCCGGTTCAGGTAGCGCGCCAAGTGCATGATATAATGCGATTTCTGCGCCATGAAAGGTTCGAAATC